>JABSPQ010000349.1 GCA_013214205.1 Flavobacteriales bacterium | reverse complement strand
TTTGCAAATTTTAAGATACTTGGGAAATTTGCATCGACATGCCTACCATAGAACGTCTCTATTTCTTGTTCTAATTCCTCACCATACTCAGGAACGTTATACAAGTCATTCTCAAAACAGATCTTGGCAACATTTTGCTTTACAATTTTACCACCTTTGATTTTACAAAACACACGAAATGGCTTCTCTATTTCAGCACTAAAACCTTTTAGGTATGATTGTGGAACATAATGTTCTCTTTTTGTCTTGTTGTTCATCGGTGCTGAATTATTATACCCAGGTTCGCTATTTGTAATTACATACTACTTCCTCCGATCTTTTCGAGTATTGCTCCACAACATATCAAAAATGAATTCCTGATACCGCATTCTGAAGTTATCGTCATCCGAATACTTTTTAAAAATGCTCGTATTGGTGTACATCATCGTTTGCATTAACTTCCTCACCAAACTGTTCGACTCTTCACGAGCATTGGATTTATCCGAATTCAAAATAGCCATTAACCCTTCTAGGTCATTATTGATTCTATCCGGAATTTCTTTGGTTAGGATTGCTTCGGCCTCTTCTGCATTTACTCCATCACCCCAATCTATATCTCCGAATCTTTGATTAAATGATTTTACTATTTCTTCTAATGTTTCGAATTCAGAAGGTGGAGCAATGCCACCAGATTGAATAGGAATAGGCTCAAGATAACCTTCTTCTCCATCTAAAACTATATCTATTTTATCGGCAATACGGCTTGTTCTATAACTGTCCATATCTATTACCTCCAAAATATTCTCCTCGTCATTGTCGTCTTCAATTACTAAATGGGGTACCAAGTGCCTTAAAAACAGACTTAACATTTCCCAATAAGGAACAGGGAATTTCATAATGCGCGACAGGTAACTGTACGTTCTTACAAACGACTTAGCATTTCCTTTAAATTCGATCTGTTCGTCTTTTGTTAAATCTTCATTAAAGCTGTGCACTGTTTGATCTATTAAAGTGTCCAGCTTACTTCTGTCTGTTTCTTTGTCGTAATAGCTAACAAAAAACGCTTTTACTATTTCTTCTTCATAAACTTGCCTTGCGTCCATTGAATCTTGCAAGTCATTTAGTTTATTTGGATCTGTCTCGCTGCTTAAAATGGTGGTGGTATAATAGAGTTTAAAAGATTCTTGAATGCTTTCCACATCGTTAAAGAAATCGAGTACAAATGTTTCTCGTTTGTCGGGTTTCATTGCTCTGTTTAAACGCGACAATGTTTGCACTGCTTGTACATCTGCCAATTGTTTATCAACGTACATGGTATGCAATAAGGGCTGATCAAAGCCTGTTTGGTATTTGTCTGCTACAATAAGGAAACGGTATTCACTTTTTTCAAACTGCAACGGAATATCGTTTACTCCGTCGGCAAACGAGTTCATTTTTTCTTCTGTTAACTCTTCCCCGGTAGACCAATGTTTTTTCTTACCCGAAAAGGCTACAATGGATTTGTAACTCGAATTGATTTCTTTTAAATATTTATCAAAGGCCTCTTTGTATTTCATCGCCGATTCAATAGACCTACAGACTACCATCGCTTTGGCTTTATTGGCAATTCGTTTACGAACATGCTCAACAAAGTGGTCGATCATTATTCGAGATTTATCCTTAATCGCCATTTCATGCCCCTCTACGTAAGTTCTGATTTTCTTGTTGGCCTCTTTAATTTCAAACTCTTCCTCGCCAGAAGCGCCTTCTTCAGATTTTACCTTGTAGTAAGATTTCCAAATGGTGTAGTTTTTAAGAACATCATGAATAAACTCCTCCTCAATGGCCTGTTTCATACTGTAGGTATGAAACGCTAAACTTTCAATTTTTTCTTCACCATGCTCATCTTTGCCAGGATATTTGGTTCCAAAGGTTTCTAACGTTTTGTTCTTTGGTGTAGCCGTAAATGCATAATAACTGGCATTCTTTAACATTTTTCGTCCTTCAATCAAATAGTTCAATAGGTCTTCTGTATCGATGTTACCATGTTCGTCTTTTGGAATATCCTCTTGCTTTAAGTCCGCAAATAAGGCATTCATACTCGCTGCCGCTTGTCCGCTCTGACTGCTGTGCGCTTCATCAATTAGTATTGCAACATTCTTTGTCGCCATGTCCTGAACAGCGTCTAAAACATACGGAAAGGTTTGAACCGTACAGATTATCACTTTTTTATTGTTGGCCAACGCCAAGCGCATGTGAGCAGTTTTGGTAAATGTTTCTTCTGTAGGATCTAATGCTTTAATATCCTTTGCCTCTCCTGTAATAGCTTCTACTATTTTTTTAACCTGAGCAAAGGATTGGATGTTTTTGCGAATCTGTTTGTCCAAAACAGTTCTATCTGTTACCACAATAATGCTATCGAACAAAGGAATGGTGTTGTCGCTGTTGTAAAGCGAAGTGAGTTGAAGCGCCAGCCAAGTTAAAGAGTTCGACTTACCAGAACCTGCCGAATGCTGCACTAAATATTTACCCCCTACTCCATTCTTCTTGGTATGAGCAATCATTTCTCTCACAACCATTAGCTGATGATATCTTGGAAAGATTTGAATGCGTTTTATTTTACCGGTTTTAGGATCGGGCTTAGATAGTAGAGTAGCAAACTTTTCTATGATATTACACACACTTGATTTGGTAAGCACCTCTTCCCATAAGTAGGCAGTTTTCTGTCCAGTTTTTTCGTTTATAGGGTTCCCTCCTCCAAAAGGTGCATGAGGCCTGCCTTCATTCAAGCCTTTATTAAAAGGAAAGAACACAGTGTTTTTCTGTGCCAATGTACCAGTCATGTACACCTGTGTGGTATCTGCCGCAAAATGAACCATGCAACGACCCATATTGAAGATCTTATCTTTTGGGTGTCGTGTATACATGTATTGCGTAATGGCTTTCTGAACCGCTTGATGCGTAAACGCATTCTTAAGCTCCATGGTAATTATTGGGAAGCCATTTAAGAAGATGGTTAGGTCTAACCTGTTTTTATTCTTGTCGGTATAAACCAACTCTTGAGTTACAGAGAATATATTGCTGTCGTAATTTACTTTGTCTTTTCTATTGTAGCCTGAGTTGGGCTCTGGATAAAACAAATTAATTGTTTTGTCATTGTGCTTTACACCTTTTCGCAAAACCTCTATGATTCCCTTTTCCTGTATTTGCTTATCTAAGCGAACTAGAAATGCGCGCTCACCACTTTGTTGAATGTAGGCGTACTTTTCTGGCTGAGTCTTCTTTAAGAAACTTACTAGTTGCTCTTTGTTTATGCAAAACTCTTTATCAAAATCATTCGAAAATGATTCTACGTACAGTTGTTCTTCTACAAGGTGTTTTACTATTAGCTTTTGCAAGCCTCTTTCGGATGTGTCTGTTGGTTTAATCATGGTATTCTGTAAGATTCAATATTTGACAATTTAACTTTCAGTTTTTCTAGTGAGTACTTAGAAATGCTTGTGGGCTTTCCCTTATCATCAATTTCCTTTTCTCTCTTTTTTTGTCTTATTAACTCTTCAATCTGAACTTTATTCAACCTCTTATCAGGACAATTAGGCCCTAAGGTGATCTCACGGAGTTCAATAGGGAATAAGTCATCATTCAGTTTAAAATCAACATATGGGTTTAAAATATCTATGCCACTGGTAATAACCCATCCTTTATCTTTATGCTTTATATCAAGGTTTTCAATGTATAACAGCCGAACCTCTTCTTCTATAGAATATTCATAAGGTTTAAAAAAATGCTTCCAAGTATTTAACGTTTGAAATTTGAATGTTGCGCTTTCCTCATTTCTAAATCTTGTGAGGAATCTTTTTAACACTTCTAAAGGAGGACTTATTTTATCTTCTCTTGCATAATAAACTGGTTTTAGCAAGAGCTTAGAATTCTGACGATCGGAATGCACCCTAAATTTAAGAGATACTCCTTTACTGTCATCAGCATACAATCTCCACATGGTTAAATTGTCTTCATTGTTTTCATTTGTACATGAAGATATATAGCGTTTATTAGCACTTTCAACAGTTTTGTAATGAGAAGTTTCAAATGGCTTAATTAGTCTATCGTTATGTAAATAGTTGTCTACATAATTTATTTCAGTACGATCGTTCATTCCTACCAATCCAAACATGCGATACGAATTAAAAGTTAATGTACTAAACAGAGTATCTAGGGTTGTATAACGATAAACCCAGGAGTCAGAAAACCGAGGAAGCATCTTTTGGAAAAGCCTATTCTCAAATGAATCTAAATCTCCACTTTTGCCCGAGAAGCTAAAATACCCACTTTCATTGTACTGAATGTGTTTTAAAAAATCGTCTGAAATATGCTCAAAACCAATACCATATTCAGACTGAACTTCTTCCCAGCACTCCTTAAAGATAGATATAGCTGCTTTTATGCGAGACTTAATTAATGACTTAGGATGTTCTGAGGTGATCGCCTTTAAGACTTCGTTATAATTCAGCTCCTCTTCTTTGAAAAAATTATCACCATCAAATAATGAAAATCTGACACCATCGGTAAATATTATAAATCTGAAGAACGAATTTTTAGAAATATCAATTGCTTGGGCATTAAAATTGTTTTTTCCCTGATTATATGACTTTGGAGACTTTACTTCAATTACCGCATAAGCATCTGTTCCTTTAGTTATTAATATATCAAATTTTCGAGACCAAAAATCTGAACTATCGGTTCCTATAAAACTAAAGGGAACTTCTCGATCAATAACAAATTTTGTTTTTCCCGAACTCTTTTTTAGCAATGATTTTTTCAGTGCTTCGTACAATTCATCTTCTATACCCTTTCCCTGTTTCATATCAAAAGATTATCTCTTTAAGTTCTTTAAAAACGCTTCTTTATCAATTGCAGTAGTACCATGGATTGTAGCAAATATTGGTATGCACTTCTTTTTGATACTTTTTAAGTTGAATGACATGATTAACTTAAGGATTGTACAAGCTAGATTCTTTGCCTCTCCACCTCTTGATATTTGATAATTAATAAATTGCCAGAAGGCTTTTGTTCTGAACAAACTTTTCGCTTTTTGATGATCTTTTTTAGTTCCATAAAAAGCAGGTATTTCAGTTGATTCCATAAAGAAATACCCCGTTAAATAGCGGAAACGTGCTTCAGTTTTGTCTTCTAATGTTTGATGAAGAAGGAATCTTCTAAAATTGATTTTTATCTCCATTGTGTTAGCAAGACGAACTGCATCGTGAAGATCCAATAGTATTAAACTAGACAACTCTGTAATCTCGTCGCCATGGAAAAGACCATGAGCAATTTTATTTCGTAACAGACGAAATCGAAAATTGTAGTACATATAATCAAAACCGTAGTCTAAGCGATCCGACAGTAACTCCACTTTTTCACCAAATCCTGCTCCCAACAAAGTGTTTTCTTTTACTCCCAAATCAATACAAATATCATGAAAAACACCTTCAATGATAACCACAGCTGTACAGGCAAAAGAAACATGGTTCCCACTATTATAAGATTGTAAAGCTTCATGGATAACCTCAATCTTCTTTTCAAAAATGTGATGATCTTTAATTTGATCCTGAATACTAAGTTGAATGCCGTTAGTCTTAATATATTGGTCTAAAAAAACTCTGAATTTTTCTTTATTGTTTTTATATAATCTTGCGATCAGTTTCCCATCCTGAACCTCTAGTTCACCAAATTTATTAGATATAAAGGTTGGCATTTCCACCTCAAATGCCTTTGGCCCTAACTCGTACCTGTAACGATATTGTCCAAAAGAAAAAATACCGTTAAATTCTGAATCGCATTGGTTTAGGGTGTAATTGTATATCCTGTTTTTGAGAAACTCTAACAAGTCAGTCTTGGCTTCATCATTTAATTTCTTGTAATAGTGATACAGTGCGTATTTCTCCTGCTTTTCATTTGCCTTATTGTCACCCTCCAGTCTTTTAATTTCCTTGGATATCTTATCAAGTCTTTCATCTATTTCTTTCAAATGATCCGCAGCGATTTGAAAGCTTTTCAAGAGTTCTCCTCTAGGCTCTTTATCATAATTAAAGTTTTCTTTAAATATTGAATGATAAAAATCGGTTTCTATTGAAGGAACTGTTTCACCTGTTGTTTCTACATACAAATCCTTTATCTCAATAAAGGAC
Organism: Flavobacteriales bacterium; assembly: GCA_013214205.1. Lineage (GTDB taxonomy): Bacteria > Bacteroidota > Bacteroidia > DT-38 > DT-38 > DT-38. The sequence continues at coordinate 705 of JABSPQ010000349.1, read as the reverse complement.
ATATTAATTGTATTGACATTTAATAGATTCGAGAGAAAGAATTTTGATAATTGCTTAATACTTGCGCGGTATAGCTGTCCAGAAGCAGTGAATTCTTGAACCCATTCAAATTTCTTGTCGTGTAGTGCGTCATTAAGTCTTGAATGTGTTTTATCCTTTTTAAATATTGAATAACATCCTGTTCTGATAAGAATTGCAAGAGCAGGAGCCAGAACCCGAGATAACTTATATTTACTCTTAGTAAGAATTTTACTATTAATCCCTTTTTCAGTTATGTATACTTTCCAGAGTTTATTTAATGCAATTGATTCTTCACTTGCACTACCTTCCCGAGTAAAATAAACTTTCGAATCTTCGAATCTAATATTGACATAAGCAATGCTTCCATTAGCGCTTTTTGCTTCAGAAATTGTTCTAATTAATATGTCAAAATCTTTTCTAATCATATTAAGCTAGTTCCCTCACATCTATCTTACCCGTTACTGCATCACTTATTAAACCTTGTTGGTATTCTTTTATTAGAGCTATTTCTTTTTGAGATTGGGAAATGGATTCGTCAATTTTATTGGCTCTGTGTTGATTTAGGTGGGTAATGGGTAAAATACTATTTTAGAGGATGCATAATTCTACTAAAATCTTCTCAATTGCACTAGGTCTTGTTGATCCCTGGAAAGTGCTCGAAGTTAGTTTCGATAAGTCCCAATC
>JABSPQ010000035.1 GCA_013214205.1 Flavobacteriales bacterium | reverse complement strand
TCATTATCAATTAATGAACGTCTGGGTCAGGGTGTTAAAACATACAATGAGTATAGACCACATATGAGCATAAACATGTTAACACCTGAACAAGCACATGAAACTTCAGGGCCTTTAAAAAGAAGATGGAAGAACTATTATTAACAACCTGTAAACTTATTACAGGCTAGAAAAAGGTTTGGATATGAAACACCTATACTTGTAATGAATCAATTATTATTTAACCAAAAAGTTACATTTATTACTTGAATTCAGCAATTAATTCGTACAGGTACAGGGATTTACAATTAACAAAATATAGGTATTTGCCGCAGTCGATACTTCGGGGCTATTCTCCTTGAAAATCAAGCATCTTACTTAAACTAAACTCGTTTACCTTTGACACGTATTAAACTATTACATGGATTTAATTATTATCGCTGGCTATTTTTTAGCCATAATTACCGGAATCACATTAGGAATTACGGGTGGTGGAGGATCAATTTTAACCGTACCAGTTTTTGCATATCTGTTTTCTATCGAGCCGATAACGGCAATATCTTATTCTCTTTTTGTAGTAGGCGTAACGTCGTTAGTTGGTGCTTTTAAATACATGAAATTGCAACTAGTTAGTTATCGCACCGCATTTGTATTTGCAGTACCGTCGTTCGTTACGGTTTATTTAACTCGCAGATTTCTTGTTCCCAATATTCCCGACGAAATCTTAACCATTTCTACATGGGTACTTACAAAGCAAGTTGCCATTTTAGTTTTTTTCGGAATTATTACCATTGTGGCGGCTTTAAGCATGCTTAAAACTAAGAAGCCATTTGTTAGAAACAAAGAAAAAGTAAGTCTCTTTAATCCCATTATTGCGCTGGAAGGAGTGGGAGTAGGCTTTGTTTCAGGCTTAGTGGGAGCTGGTGGTGGTTTTTTTATAGTACCTGCATTGGTGTTGTTGGTAGGGTTGCCAATGAGAAAAGCAATTGGTACTTCGCTATTGATTATTTCGGTTAAATCGCTCGTCGGTTTTGCGGGCGATCTCAGCACCGATATAATTATGGACTGGCAACTGTTGGCCATATATTCTGTTTTAGCAATTGTTGGAATTTTTATTGGCACTTCGGTAGCCAAATACATTTCGTCGACAAAACTTAAAAAAGTATTTGGGTGGTTTGTACTAATTATGGGATCGGCAATATTAATAAAGGAACTTGGCGGAAGTCTTTTGTAGCTCCTTTTAATTCGGATTAATACCTTTACAACATGGTTATAGAACAAATTTATACGGGATGTTTGGCAGAAGCTGCTTATTATATAGAAAGCAATGGCGAGGCCATCATTATTGATCCATTAAGGGAAACGGAGCCTTATTTAAAAATGCTGAAAGATAAATCTGCTCAACTTAAATACATTTTCGAAACTCATTTTCATGCCGATTTTGTTAGCGGCCATATAGACTTAGCTAAAGAAACCGGCGCTACAATTGTTTATGGCCCTAATGCCGAAACATCTTTTAATGCACATATTGCTACCGACGGCGAAGAAATTAAATTGGGCAACATAACTCTTAATGTTTTACATACGCCTGGGCATACAATGGAATCTACCACTTACTTATTGTTGGATGAAACAGGTAAAGAACACGCCATTTTCACGGGAGATACATTGTTTATTGGCGATGTAGGCCGACCAGACTTAGCACAAAAAGGTGAAGAATTAACGTCGGGTGATTTAGCTGGTTTTCTGTTTGATTCGTTGAGAGATAAAATTATGCCTTTGCCAAACGATGTAATTGTTTATCCTGCACATGGAGCTGGTTCGGCATGTGGTAAAAATATGAGTTCGGAAAAGTCGGATAGTTTAGGTGAACAAAAGAAATCCAATTATGCCTTAAGAGCCAACATGACCAAAGCCGAATTTATTAAGGAACTAACTACCGATTTGTTGCCACCGCCTCAATATTTTTCGAGCAATGTAGCACTCAATAAAGAAGGTTATAAAAATGTTGATGAAGTGGTTGCTACCGGAACAACGCCTTTGTCGCCCAAACAATTTGACCTAGAAATAAAAAAAGGTGCTTTATTACTGGATACACGAAGCCCTCAGGTTTTTAACAAACAAATGATTCCAGGTTCCATCAGCATAGGAATTGATGGCGGGTTTGCCCCATGGGTAGGCGCCTTAATAAACGACATTACTAGGCCTTTGGTAATTGTTGCCGACGAAGGCAGAGAAAAGGAAGTGGTTACTCGTTTGGCTCGTGTGGGCTACGACAACTCGGTTGGTTTTTTAAATGGAGGGATCAACTCTTGGACCAATGATGGAAGAAGTGTAGATGAAATTATTTCGATTGATGCCAACACTTTGGAGAAAGAATGGAGTACTGGAGTTGTTTTAGATGTGAGAACGGCGAGCGAATATGAAGAGCAGCATGTTGTTGGTGCCATTAATAGGCCGCTGGACAGCATTGACGATTGGATTGGCGAACTCAACAACGATGAAATCTGTTTTGTGCATTGTAAAAGCGGCTATAGGTCTATGGTGGCTTCTAGTATTTTAAGAAAAAATGGGTTCGACAAAATTGTAGATGTATCAGGAGGTTTTGAAGCCCTTAAGCAAACCGATATAAAGAAATCTTAATAAGGTTTAATGAATGATATAATTAATTTTATTAGTCAGCCTTGGCCTTGGTATGTTGCTGGTCCTATGATTGGCTTAACAATTCCGTTGCTGTTAATATTATTAAACAAACCATTCGGAATTTCTAGCACCATGCAAACCACCTGTGCTATTTTCCTTCCCAGGTGTATCGAATATTTTAACCTTAATTGGAAGGAGAGAGGCTGGAATTTAATTTTCGCAATTGGCGTTATTGGAGGAGGGTTTATTGCCGTAACGGTTTTCCCCGATCCAAACAACGTTCAAATCTCTAACGAAACCATTAGCAAACTTTCCGAATTAGGAATAAACGATGTAAGCGGATTACTTCCTCGAGAAATTTTTAGCTGGGATAACCTCAATTCTCCAGTCACAATAATAATGGTTATCGTAGGTGGGGGTTTGGTTGGCTTCGGAACTCGTTATGCAAACGGCTGCACGTCGGGGCATGCCATTATGGGATTAAGTTTATTCAATCTAGCATCGTTGGTTGCCGTTATCGGATTTTTTATAGGCGGCTTAATTGTAAGTTGGTTTGTGTTACCCATAATCTTGTCTGTACTATGAAACATTTAGGAGCATTATTTATTGGCATGTTTTTCGGCATCGTATTAATTAAAGCCGAGGTAATATCTTGGTTCCGAACTCAAGAAATGTTTTGGTTTCAAGGCTTCTATATGTACGGTGTAATTGGTTCTGCAATTTCAGTTGGGGCAATTTCTATATTAATAACTCATGTTACGCAGTTATAAATGATAAATTTATATATGGATGTTGAAAACTTATTGCAGATTTATCAGGAGGGCTTAATGGCCAGTTCTTTTCAGGTAACGTGTACAGGGTTATCAGAAATTACAGACAATGTAATAAGTCATGATAAATTCACTCGACTCTTATCTAGTGGTTTTGTGAATGAGAAGCATGTATGGAAACAGGCCAAAGTAATTTGTCAGGAGCTTGTTGATAATGAAGCTGTTTTTATTGGAGATGACAGTATTCAGGCAAAGCCTTACACGGATGAAAGTGAATTGATTTGCTGGCATTATGATCATGTTTCTGGTAAAACCGTTAAAGGGGTTTGTTTTCTAACGGGTTTGTATTACGGAGATGGAATAAGTGTTCCTGCTGGTATTGAGTTTGTTACCAAGCCCATAAAAACAGTTAACAATAAGGGGAAACAAGTTAGAAAAGCCACTAAGTCAAAAAATACTTTGTTCAGGGAAATTGTTGGCCACGGAT
>JABSPQ010000348.1 GCA_013214205.1 Flavobacteriales bacterium | reverse complement strand
GCTTCATACATCTTTGTTACCGCAAACATATCACAGAAGTGGTTTGATTAGTTTTCCTAAAAACCCTAATCGGTAGACCTACTACCATCTTTATTCTAGTTACGATGTCTCACGACATCTCACAGCACACGTCGAGTAGACCGACCTCTTCAAATTCAATTGAACGCCAGCGGATTATTTTTAAAAGCATTTGCAAACCTATTGACCGATAAGGAAGTAGACAATTTAGAAGTGAAAAAATGGAAGATTCCGGGCATTAGCATTGGCTATTTCATTAATAAAAAATTCTATGTCGGTTACTCTTTTCAACCTAATAGAAATTTTATTCTAAAGGAAAAATGGAGTTTTAATGACGATGTGAAAGACGGAAACATTACGGTAGATCACAACTCTGGTTCGTTTCATAGTGTAGAAGGAAGGTACTTCCCTTTCAAATTCAATCTCTATTGTTCAGCCTTTTAACCCATACTACACCTGGCAAATACATCATGGATTTCGAAAGGATAAACGACAAAATGATTATTGGCGCCAACAGTTACGTAACCGATTTAGAAGTAGAATGGGAATTTAAAGCACTGTCTACAATTGGCTTAGGAGTGGGATATAATTATGTACACAAAAGTGGCATTTCGTGCGATTTAGGTGTTGGTGTGCCAATTGCCGTGAAAGGCCCTTTTCACAATAATATTAAATTATACCCAACTAAAAATGTAAATATTGACCAAGCAGATTACAACAGCGCTGTTGCTTATATTGAGGGTGAGATGTTCTATTTTCCAATTCAATTCCACATAAACCTAGGGTTTAATCTTGCCGACATTTCGAAGAAAAAGTAAAAAGCACCCTCAAAAATAATCCTGAGGGTGATTCAATTAAGTACTCTTTTTATCAATCAAACATCATCGTAAGTCCCTTCAAACTCAATTTCAGGATCGTTTACATCGATAAATTCATTTAGTTCAAACACATTTTTGTAGCCGTATCCATATAGGTTTATATAGGTTGGAATGTTCAAAGCCAATGATTCTTGCATTTTAACATCAACCTTAACAACAGGATTTGAAATAGGTTCAGCTATTTTGCCTTTGCTCATAAAAGCAAAATCCTGAAACTCGTTTTCAACGGCTTTAGAATCAAAGAAATTGTTATTGCAATAGATGTAAATGTTTGTTCTTGTCCCGAATTCGGACGCAAATAGTTTATCCAATTCGGCTTGTGTGAAATCGGCAAAGTTTAAATGAATCGCTCCTTTTACATGTTTCAAATCGTACATCGCTTTAGATCGAGTGTCTAAGATTACGCTTCCGACAAGCTGAGATTTTGTAAGAAATGTTTCTAATGACACTAATCTTTCTGCTCGGTGAGACTTTACTTCTGATACCAATTTTTCAAAATAGTCGTAGTTTACCAATGGTGCCTCTCTTATTTTTTCCGCTACTCCGGTTACCACTTTTGTAGGAGGTGCTAACGATGATGACTTCTTTTTTTCGATCTTCTCGCCTTCCATCATACTAAAGGCACTGCAAACTGCGCCAACTATCGTTATCGCAAGTAAAATTTTAATTTTTCTCATAGTTTTATTCTTTTAAGATTTATGAGCGAAAAGTATTTGAATGGTTCGAGTTTTGAAATGACAACTTAGGGAACGGGACGAATGACTTAGTTAAAGATCAAATGTGAAATGTTAAGTGTTAAGTGTTAAGTGTTAAGTCCTCCGGGATTAATATTCATTCAAATCTGAAGCCTTTGTCTTATCCTTTTGCCTCTCATTCCAATTTTAGTTACGTTTGACCGAATTTTACATTTAATGTTATGGGCAAAAAATCAGAGGAAATCGCGGAGGATATACAGGAGTTTATAAAAGCTCAGAAACTGTTTTTTGTAAGTACTGCTGCAAAGGATGGCAGAATGAATGTATCTCCTAAAGGAATGGATTCTTTTAGGGTGATAGATGGCAAAACAATTGTGTGGCTCAATTTAACTGGGAATGGCAACGAAACTGCCGCTGATCTTTTGCTCAATAACCGCATGACGATAATGTTCTGCGCTTTTGAAGGCAAACCGCTAATTTTAAGATTGTATGGTAGTGCTCAGATCTATCATTATGGCGAACCGAATTTTGATAAATTTTCTCCTTTATTTCCAGAACACGCTGGTGCCCGACAAATAATTGAAATGGCTGTGGAATTGGTACATGAGTCATGTGGCTATGCTGTTCCTTTAATGGATTATACTGGCGACAGAACTCAACTAAAGGATTGGGCAAAAAACAGAGGACAAGATAAAATTGAAGATTATTGGCAAGAAAAAAACACCACTAGCCTTGATGGTTTAAATACAGGAATGCCGAAGTAAGTGTTATGTCGTTAAATGTGAAGTCCTGCGGGATTTAATAATGATTTCGGAAGCTACCGTTTACAAGAACTGCTGCGTACCAACCTTTGGCGGGTCGTGCTAAACAATATTGCTTCTTCTTGCTATTTAAATATTATTTTTTCTGAAATGCATTCTCCTTTATCTGGACACAATACAAAAATATACGCGCCCGCGCTTAAGCTACCCTTATGTAAATTAACTTGATTGGAGGTAATGCCACTTATTTCTTGTACCTGTACACCTTGCATGTTGATCAAAGTCATGTTATAATTGACTCTATTAGGGTTTTCAAACTCAATTACACCTGTACTTTCAATAGGCTGCGGATACACCTTTATTCGATTTTCCTTAAAAACAAGATCTGCAGTTTCTAGTAATATATTAGAAACCATCCGAATTAAATATGTTCCATTGTCTTTGTACCCAACAATGGCATACGAACTATCATCATAAGCAGTAATTGCAAATCCCTGACTATATGTAGGAAACTTTTTTGTCCATAATGTATCTCCAACACTATCTGTTTTCACCAACATTAAACTATACTGAAAATAATCTGCTGAAGTTGCCCCAGTGTAAAGGTAACCTCCGTCACTAGTTTCAACGAACTGTTTGCCTTCGTTAGATATAGAACCGGGCATGCTGTGCTCTTTAGCCCATACAACATTGCCTAATACATCAATCTTTGTTAAAATAGAAGAAGTAAGGTTGGTACTTAGCAATATGTATTGCCCATCTTTGGTTTGCTTTACATCAAACGCGCCACCACGACTGTAATCTATCAGTGTAATCCATTCCGTCAACCATTCGCTCGACATCTTTACAATTAAATGATCCCCATCGGCCGAGCCCGCCAACACATATCCATCATCCGCAGTTTGCTGAATTGAGAAAATCTTGCTTAATCCAGAAATGGCAGTTATACATGTATTAATTACTTCTCCAGATGTATCTGTTCTAATAACGTGTATTTGAAAAGACCCCGAATTCCCTTGCCTTCCCGCCATAATATAATCTCCGTCAGAGTTTTCTAGTATCGAATATGCGTCATGGTAATCCAACGTACCATATATATTTTTTCATAATGTGTCTCCATTCTGATTCGTCTTGATCATTATGGAACGTGATCCGGAACCATTGGAATATCGACCCGCAATAACAAAACTCGAATCTTTTGTTTGCATTATAGAATTGGCTTCACCCTCTCCATAAAACTTCATCCATAACGAATCTCCCGTACTGCTAACTCTAAGCATATACATACTACCAGCAGGCCCTCCGTCACCACATATAATTAAATCGCCATTGTGCGTTTTGGCAACATCATTTGCTCCTGCTATTAAGGGATTTTGATAAATTGTTTCGTTGAAGGTTATTTGTGAAAAACCGATATTCTGAAGTAAAAGGGAGCATACAAGTATGTATAATAATCTCATAATATTGTTTTGATTAACTAATGTTAAGACGCTTAAGTTGCGTAGAGGTTGCCTCTCAATAAACTTATTATTAAACTTATTTCTTTTTAATTGCCGCACCCAATTTTAAACCGACATGCACAGAGGGCATAAGGTAAATTCCATTGTCTTTTGTGATTACCTTTTTACCCGAATTCCTACTTACATTACAAGGTTCGCAGGGCAAGTCTTCGGTTCCAAAATAGGATTTAATGTAGCTTAAATCGAAACCTACACCAGCGAACACCTCGGTAATTAGCTTATTCTTTACCCACATTCTGCCTCGTAATAACTTAGCATTTAAAACGTGTTTTTGTTGGCTTAGTACAATAGACGGGATGCCATTAACACCCTGATTTGAATAGGTGAGCAATTTATCGTTAAACATTTTATATCGATAACTTGCTTTTAATTCCCAGTAAATAAGCGAGCTGCTACTGTTGTATTGCTTAATGCCAAAGCTTGCTAAAAAACCTTTGTTAAAATAACTTGTACCCAAATACAACCCGTTGTTCTTAGTAAAAAAATCGGCAGAGTAGATATAACCAATCTGCATTGTGTAAGTTCTAGTGGTGCTAATTAAAATCTCAGCTTCTAAGTCGATTTCTGTAAAACCAATTACCTGAGTTTTCAGAATCCCATATTTGCTGGTAAAAACAGAAGCAACAGAATTCACCTGACCTTGAGTGCCAGTAAAAATGAAAAGAGATAAGATGATGATAAAAATACTTCTCATCGGTTTATATTGATTGATATAAATTTAACAAAACCCCATGGATAATCCTTATCAGATCAAAAATTAAGTAATTATCGTACTGCGCTACTTCCTTTGTTTTACGGAAGAGATTCGATTATCGAAAGAAAATCAAACTATTTTTAACAAAAAAACATTCGAATAGAGAGAAGTCACCACTACAAACTTAGTCGCACTCGCCAGATGTAAACTCTGTAACGCCAGCACAATTAGCTTTGCAATCATTAGAATAAGTAACGTCGTTGCAACCACATACGGGCTCATAAATTTCATAGCAAGCGCAATTACTTTTGGGGTCTATTGTATTACAAGTATCCTTGTCGCACGCTGATAGCACGAACATTGTGGAAATAAATATTGAGATAAAAACTAACTTGTTGCTCTTCATAATGCTTCGTTTTATTCAGGTTTCGCTGCTTCTTCCTCTTCTTTGGCATCATCCCCTCCCACCTTTAACAAGTCGGAGCCAGTGCTAATAACCTTAAAAGTAGTTCTTCTGTTCTTGGCATGCTCCTCGTCAGAACAGTCGGATCTTACAGCACCTTCGCAAGCACATCTATTAACCAACTCCGATTCACCGTAGCCAACTCCCGTAAGTCTATCTGGGTTTGTAATTTTTTGTTTAATGTAGCTTGCTGAAGCTTTAGCCCTATCGTCCGACAATTTCATGTTGTATTTCGCACTTCCTCTACAATCCGAATGCGAACCTAGCTCCACAACCATCAGGTCGTATTCATTCATAATCTTAACGATTTTATCCAGCTCCACGCCTGCATCTGGTCTAATATCAGCTTTGTTTACATCAAATCTGATATCGTTTATTTTAACCAGATCCGATAAGTTTTTCACTGCCAATGCCAAAGAGAAATCGAGTACATCCGACAATCTAATCTGTCCGTCTTGATAATAAATGGTATCGTAAGTTAAAATCTTTGGGAAATAGCCCTCCTTAGAAAGCTCTATGTTATAATTGCATTTTTCGTTGGGCTTTTTAGTCGATAATTTCTTTTTGAACTCGCCAGAAACCAATGTTTTAAACGTAAACATCTCACCCGAAACATTATCAATAATAACGGCTTGTACTCCGCTTAAAGGCTCTTTTGTTTTAGCGTCTGTAACCATGCCGTATAGCATCAAATCATTAAAAACAATCTC
>JABSPQ010000347.1 GCA_013214205.1 Flavobacteriales bacterium | reverse complement strand
CCTTATACTCTCGTTGTTCTTTCTTCCAACGATGGATTAGCTGAGCACCGATACCTAACTCTCTCGAGACTTTCGACACATTACCCTTTTCTTCTGATAACTTCACAGTATTACGTTTATAGACAGCTGTGTAACTCCTTTTTGTTCTTGATATTTTGCTAATTAAATTTATAGCAACAATATCTTAACTAACCGTCCTGTCCAATGTAGCAAGTCCAAAAAAATCTATAATTGAGAAACCCATCTCGTAAATAGAAAGTTCTATTTAATTCCAAAAGACCTATTTACAGCATGTTCTATTGACAAACCTAGCAACTAACTACAATTCATAATTATGGCATGAATTTCACATAGCTTTTGGTTTTGCTGATTATTATATAACATCAAAACCATTATTATGAAAAAACTTATTATTTTGATTGGAGTCTTAATATTTTCTTTTAGTCCAGATAGTCACTCTAGCTCTATCTTGAAACTAAATGATACGGTCGAAGAAAATAGCACTTATTTACACATATCCTTTATATCTAACAGACCTATCGCCGAATATAAATTTTCGCAAATACGAGAACGGTTCAAGAATACATTTACTGAATTTACCGACATGTCAATTGACCGTGAAACACAAAGAGTTATAATAATATTTACCAAAGGGGTGAATCAGGAAACAATCAACAAAGTAATATCATATTTTAAACCTAAATCTTTTGAGACTTATTAAATTATTCTATTGGGGATTGATATTAATAATCTTATGCCCAAATTTGACTAACGCACAATGTAATACCAATACGAGTATTTGTACTTCTAACGCTGGACCATTTAAATTCTCAACACCTGGGGCTAAAGTGAGCAGTTGTTTAGATTTCTGGGGACCTGGCTACGCTTATATCATACTTTACATATCCCAAAATGGCCCCTTAGAACTACTGATCGATGGAAATGCTAACTCTGGGTATTTAGATGTTGCCATCTTTAATATCCCATCTGGAGAATCTCCATGTGATGCGATTAAAGACAATTCAAATGAGATTTCATGCAATTATGCTAATTATGCCAATGGGTGTAATCAAATAGGAAACTATTTTGGGTGTACTTCTAAAGTAAGCTCTCCAAATGTTAATGAAGGTGATAGACTAATGATTGTAGTAGAAGACTGGTCTAATCTTGCCTCTAATTTCATACTTAAATTGGCCCCTTCCCCTTCTGCCCAATCATCACCAGCTAACGCAACTATCAATCCTGTTTCAACAACCTTAATGACAGGATGCCAACCTTATCAAATGACTGCTGAGGATAATGGAGGAGTTTGGTCTGGACCTGAAAGCTGGTCCGGTAACGAAATATCATCTTCTGGGTTACTAGATCCTTCATTAACAGGAGCAGGCACATTTATTATCGACTATAAAATTGGTATCGATGCATGTAAATCAAAAGATTTTTATGAAATAACAGTATTGGAAAATAACATAATAGGAACGGATGTAATCACTGCTTGCAACACCTACACATGGATCGATGGCAATACCTACACCACTTCAAACAACACCGCGACTCACACATTAACCAATGCAGCAGATTGTGATTCCGTAGTCACACTAGATCTTACCATCAATAATTCCAATACTGGGACAGATGTAATTACAGCTTGTGACACCTACACATGGATTGATGGGAACACATACACTACTTCAAACAATACGGCTACTCATACCTTATTAAATGCAGCAAATTGTGATTCGGTAGTCACACTAGATCTTACCATCAACAATTCCAATACTGGGACAGATGTAATTACAGTTTGTGATAACTACACGTGGATTGATGGCATCACCTACACTACTTCAAACAACACCGCTACCCATACATTGCTTAATGTAACGAATTGTGATTCCGTAGTCACACTAGATCTAACCATCAACAATTCAAATACTGGGACAGATGAAATTACAGCTTGTGAAACCTACACATAGAT
>JABSPQ010000346.1 GCA_013214205.1 Flavobacteriales bacterium | reverse complement strand
TTCGATTTGCGTTGGTTTTGAAGATGATTTAAAATATCAGTCGAACAATAGCTTTTTCTATTTCTCATTTTTCTCTGCTTTAAAGGCAAAGCTCTGAAATAATAAGATCTTATACTAGATGTAATTCCCAGCACTGATACGTTTTTAGAGCATTTTCTGATAAATGTATCAACACGTTTAATACCAAAGTGAGTGCCTTTGTTTATTCTACAACCAAAACTATCATAGATAAATTCTTTTTCGAATAAATGGTTTAGTTTATTAATGATGAGATGATGTACTACTCTATCTCTAAAATCTGCAGCAAAGATTTCGCGTTGTACTGGTTTGTGAACAATGAAAGCAATTGACTTGCCTGGTTGGTAGCTGCCGTCATTCAGTTCTTTCCATAATTGAATGAGGTTACTTTCATAATCCAACTCAAATACGAGCGCATTAATGGTATTTCGCTTATTACTTCGACAAGAAAAGTAGGCTGCAAAAACAGCTTCTAACGAAAAACCTTCTGGCAGATTTTTGTTTTCGGCATTAGAAAATAACGATAGTTGCATAGTCTTAAATTAAAAGTGTCTGAGGATACTCTCAGGCACTTATTGTTTAAAACCCCGAACAGCACGCACGTAGTTTGTGTTGTTCTTATTGTTGTTCTGATTGCCATTGTTGAAATTCTGTTTCCACGCATTGTTGTTATCGTTCTCCGTAGAACTCCAATAGTTGTTATTAGCAAAACCGCCAACCACATAAAATAAAGGTGTTAATCTAAGTACAAGGCATCTTGCACTTATTATAGCAAAGCCATTTTCTAAAAATAGAAACTGGTATTACTCGTTTTAACTGCTTTTACAAACAGTCCCTTTATCGCTTTTAAACTAAAACTTGCTCGCTCACTGCCACCGTAACAACAGCGATTCTGGCATCATTAAGGCTGGCTATTGCGCCAACCTGTAATTTGTTTTCCAATACCATCCACTAACAAGCTAATTTCTGCTTGCTTTTTAATGGTTATTATCTTCATATCAACACACAAACGGACTTCTAATTTTAAGAGCTCAAAATCATCCAAAAATGTTTCCAAGTATTCTTTCTTGCTTTGCGCTTTATTAGCTCTGTAAATGCTTCTCATTAACACCATAGCGTCTTTCTTTAAATTTTGCCCCAAGGTGTACTTGTACTCCTTGAAAAAGTCTTTGGTTAAGCTGTAAATTAATAACGTGAGTTTGTACACATCCTTGAAAACGGGTAAGTCGTAATATAATTCCATAACATGTGTTCTTAATGTAAAATGGAGGGCAACGCCCTCCATTTTTTAAAATTCGACCGCTTCGCGGTAATAAATAGTTAAATGGATAAATTGTTAAAAAGCCCGAACTGCACGCACGTAAATTGGGTTGCCCTTATCGTCGAAGTACTGGAAACCATCGAGGAAATACTGGAACCACGCATTGGAGTTATCGCTCTCCGTAGAACTCCAATAGTAGTTATTAGCACAAACCGCTACCGCTGTTTGCTTCAGCTGTAACATCAATTGTTGCTTTATTCAAATACATTTCATTTAGCTCATCTTTTGATGGTAAAAACCAATCAGTATATCCGCCACCTGTATAAGCTTTTGCCAAACCAGCTGCATAGTTAATTTGTGTTGCCCCTTGATCTGCAATTATTGCGGTTGTGTTAGCTTGTCCTGTTCCAATTGCCGTTCCTGTTGCTCCTGTAGTGGTGTTTGATAGATTGTACCATTGTATTCCTGTACTTTGATCGCTTACCGCGCAAACTAACCCTCCTCCTGATCCATTTACCCAGAAAACAACGCCACCATCTCTAAAATCGCCTATCGCTGGAGGAGGAGGAGGAGGAGTTCCGCCAGTCCAAGTAGGCACGCCACTAATCATTTGCAAAGTAGCAGCTTCATTGGGTGTTGTCGGGATAATTACCCAATCACTGCCATTCCAGTAGCTCATATCTCCTACATTGCCAGAAGTTGGTAATTGAGTTCCTGTTACAAATCCTAAAGCTTCAACTCCTGCTTGGTCTAAATGAGTATCTGTATCAATAGTATGTGCGAGATCGGATATTTCGCTTTCTGTTATAGTAATTCCACCCGCAATACTTTCAGCTGTTTTTGCATATAATGCATAAGGCACACTCATTAGTTGGCTTGTGCCTGTTATGGTGTAGCTTGTTCCTCCTGCTGGGTCTGTTTCTGTTTTGATAAAGAATACATCGTTTCCCCAATCGATGGTGGTAAAATCGCCGCTTTCGATATTTCCAGTACCTATTTCTATACTTACCAGGCCATTAACGTTGGTTGTAGTTGTATGTGTTTCTGTATAAACAGATGCGCCAGAAGATGTGCCTTGTAATATACTTATTCGCATACCTACAGATTGGCTAGCAACAACTGTATTGCCTACATCTCTTATTACCGCTTGGTAACTCATCATTTCTGGACTTTGCGCCCAAACAGTTAAAGACATTAGCGATGCTAATAGTAAGGTTGATATTCTTTTCATGGTTGAATTGGAGTTAATTGTTTCTAATTATTTTAAATGTTTTAATGGTCTTTGTGTTATCGCTAACCTTTAATAAATAGGTACCCGATGATAGGTTCTGCATACTAATTTGAGTGTTCTGATCCCGCAGTTGATCTTGCTCAATTAGTTTCACTCCCATATCATAGAGATCAAACTTCAAATTATTTAGTCCTGTATCTGTTGCAGATAGAGTTAAAAAGTCTGTAGTAGGGTTGGGGTAAACAGAGAGCTGCAAATTAATGTTAGCAGCTTCCAAGCCAGTAATAATTGATATTTCATAAGGTTGTTGAACTCCTTTTGCAACTGATCCGTTGGTTCCAGTATCAGTAGTGTAAGTTATTTGTCCAACTGAATAGCTAGATGAACCGCCAGCGCCCGTTGCTTCTCCACCAGTTGGAACAGTTGCGTTCTGTGCGTGTATTGCTACACAGTAGCAACCTGTTAAAATTGTTAGGTATATTTTTTTCATGGTATTGTATCGTTTGTTGTATTTAGTCACCTATTTTTCTCGAAGCAAGATACGTAATATTAATCACGATTCTCATACTCATTGATCAGTATAGAGATGTTCTATTTCGGATGTCTTCAAATAGTGATATAACTCAGATTATTCTTTCTTAGTTGGGTAACGTTTAGTATTTACTAATTGAGGCTAAGGTATCATCACCCCCTCATCGGCAAAAGAAAAATAATTGTGCTTGGTTAAATTTTGATAATGTTTTCTTATAATTAACTCATGTTACGCAGTTATAAATGATAAATTTACATATGGATGTTGAAAACTTATTGCAGATTTATCAGGAGGGATTAATGGCCAGTTCTTTTCAGGTAACGTGTACAGGGTTATCAGATATTACAGACAATGTAATAAGTCATGATAAATTCACTCGACTCTTATCTAGTGGTTTTGTGAATGAGAAGCATGTGTGGAAACAGGGCAAAGTAATTTGTCAGGAGCTTGTTGATAATGAAGCTGTTTTCATTGTAGATGACAGTATTCAGGCAAAGCCCTACACGGATGAAAGTG
>JABSPQ010000345.1 GCA_013214205.1 Flavobacteriales bacterium | reverse complement strand
CACTTTCATCCGTGTAGGGCTTTGCCTGAATACTGTCATCTACAATGAAAACAGCTTCATTATCAACAAGCTCCTGACAAATTACTTTGCCCTGTTTCCACACATGCTTCTCATTCACAAAACCACTAGGTAAGAGTCGAGTGAATTTATCATGACTTATTACATTGTCTGTAATATCTGATAATCCTGTACACGTTACCTGAAAAGAACTGGCCATTAAGCCCTCCTGATAAATCTGCAATAAGTTTTCAACATCCATATGGAAATTTATCATTTATAACTGCGTAACATGAGTTAATAAGTTCTAGCGCATCAAACTCGTTCTAATTCCTGCAATGTTCTCAAGTGATGATAAGGCAACCAAATAATTTTTTCTTGAAATTTCAAATTCAATCTGAGACTTCATATACATCTCATGAACCTTTGAAAAATCTAAGATGGAGATCATGTTATCCTTAAATTCCAATTCAGCAATATGAAAGCTCATATCAAGACTTTGCAAGGCATCGGATCGCAAAATCAAAACCCTTTTCTTCATAATAACTTCAATATATAGATTCGTAACCAACTTCCTTAAATCTCTTTTTGCTGCTATCAATGCCTCTTTTGCTTCCTCATAATTTATTGTAGCAATTCGCATTCGTTTCTTTCTATTAACTATAGAAGAAATCGGTATCTGCAAATAACCACTAACCCCAAACGAATGGCGTGCAGTGATTGAAATTGATTGAGGTACTCCTGGTCCGTATACATTCGAAACATTGTTTCCATAATTATAGTTTGTATTCAACATAACTAAATCTGTCCACGACGTTTTCTCTATACCAAGCATAGATTCTTGCCTTTTCTGTTCCATATCTGTAACCCGTAAAAATGGAGAATTCTTCATAGCGGAATCAATCAGCTCGTGCAAAGGAGGTAAATCAAAATAACTATTTACATCTTTACTTGTTTCGATAAGTAAAGAATCCGCTATTATTTGAGAAGAGCATTCCGTACTAGAAATCAACCACATAACCAATGCAAATAGTAAACATTCTTTTCTAATAAAATTCATTAGTAACAGCTATATATTTATACATTTTCGCTTTGAAATAATGCAGGGATTGTTCTAACAATTAGCTTTAAATCGTTGAAGAAAGAATTTGTTCTAGCGTACTTATTATCGAGTTTTTTTCGTTCCTCGCCGCTCATTTCTCCACCGCCTCGTTTCTCTACTTGCCACAATCCTGTAATTCCGGCAGGCGCATCAAAACGCTCGGCCCATGCGTCGGACGTGAGTTGTTCTGCCTCATACAACGGTAAGGGGCGGTTTCCTACAATCGACATATCACCTTTTAAAACATTAATCAATTGAGGCAATTCGTCGATGCTGGTATTCCTTAAAACTCTGCCCACTCTAGTAATTCGAGGATCGTCTTGAATCTTAAAAAATGTACCCGATTGCTTTGCCTTTTTTAATAACAGGTGTTGTCGTTCACACATTCGCTTACCATCTATATAAACTTTTGGAGAGCACGGCTTTTTTAAATAATTACAACTGGGGCAAATCTCTGAGAGTTCCACAGGCGTGTTCTTAATCATATATTGATTTAGGTTTTCAACTTCACTAAACCTGGCCTCAGCGTCGGCAAACATGGACCTGAACTTGTAGAAATCAAAAACCTGATAACATGAACCTACCCTCTTAGAAGCATAAATCCATGGCCCTTTTGATTCCAATTTCATGGCAATCATAGCCATCAACATTATTGGAGATATAAGCACCAAAGCGATTGAGGCCACCACAATATCGAAAGCCCTTTTTAACACCGGCATAGACTTGGTAATGCTGATCGTTTTTAAACTCTTCCGCTCTTTTTTATTGAGGTCTCTATAATGAATTAAAAAGCGCACTCGATGCATGTAATTAGTCAGCTTAAAAGGCTTTATCAAAACTTCATCAATGCCTTTTTTTAGCGAATCAGTCATCTCTACACTCGTCATGCCGTCGCTTACAACAACAAAAACAACATGATCATACTTCGACTCCGATCTTAAATGCTCGATAAAATGAAAGGGATTTACTCCAGTGGCTTTCGATTCAAAAAAAATAATGTCGGGCAATTTTATGGTTTCCGACAAATAACAGCCTGCCAGAAAAGCATTCGTTTCACATTGAATTAACTTTACTGGTACTATGTTTAAACCATATTCATTGATAAAATCAATATTGGTTCCGATGTATAAGATTGATAGTGATTTCATGGTTGTTCTAATTTTTATCTCGCAAGATTCATTCTTTGAAAGATGTTCGACATTCTGATTTTTAATTCTTCAGGGTTAAATGGCTTCATCATATAATCGTCGGCGCCTTTCTTAAGGCACTCGATTCTTTCCAAACTATTTTCCTTGGCCGATAAAACAATAAGCGGAATGCTATTGAAAAAACTACTTTGCTTTATGTTGTCCAGAAATGCATTCCCTGTCATAACAGGCATGTCTAAATCTGAAATAATCATGTCGGGGATATTCCCTTCTTGAAGATACAGCAAGGCTTCGTGGCCATTTTCTCTAACTTCAATATCATAGCTCCTCTCCAATAAGTATTGTAACAACAGCCTAATGTATTGATCGTCGTCTATTATTAGTATTTTTCTATTTTTCATTTTTGTGATTTTTTGATTTCAACCTAAATCATAGAAATTAGTGCCAACATCTCCCATTGCCCTGTTTACAGTATAAAACCAGAAATTATCATCTGAATCAAAGACAAAACTTGTCTCCATTAGAGACGCGATTCTCATATACAGAGAACAAATACACATGTTCCTTTAGAAAAGTTTGGTGGAATTATTATTGAGTAAGAGCAACCGAACTGATAACTATCATTTAATATGGAAAAGCATTTTACTAATTTATTAACCAATTTTTTTAACGACGGCCACCTTATTTACAATAAACACAAGAAGGTATTTGTCTTTTTATTCAGGATGGCTGGGCTGGTACTTTTATGGAAAATCGTTTTCCATGTAATTTGGCGATTCCAAATATTGCTCGATTTATACAATGAGATTAGTTTACAGATAATCAATTTCATTTTAAAAAACTGTGCGCTATTACTCAGAGGATTTCGATACAGTGTTGAAATAGATGGGCCTGAAAGAATTCTAAGAATCTCCGAAACCATTGGTGTTACCGTTGGCGAGCCCTGTATTGGTTATGAAGTTACAGGGGTATTTATGGCCTTAATCATTTCTTATCAAGCGCCGTTATTAAAAAAACTTTGGTTTATTCCGGTCGGAGCTTCACTTATATATATCCTCAACTTAATAAGAATAAGTACGCTCGCAATTTTGGTAAAATACAACGCTTTAATTTGGGATGTAAATCACAAGTTAATTTTCACGTTAATCATTTACGGCTTCATATTTTTCATGTGGAAAATATGGATCAAAAATGCAGATGAGATTCCCGAATAAAGAATAGATTCTAAGTAAGAGACAATTAGTTCATACAAGATTCAAATTCCCTTCATAAGTTGTAAATGGTACAAGAGTTGAATTCAACGGTTCATATTAAAACAAACACAATCTATATGAAAGAAATCAATTTCAAATTAGCCACTCTCTTTACGCTATTAGTAATGCTGGTATTTGCTTTAACAGAAGTATTCGCCCAAGGACCTCCAGCGCCACCGGGCGTACCGTTGGATTTTGGAGTAACAGCTCTAATACTCGCGTGTGTTGGATATGGCGTTAAAATGATTTATAAGAAAATTTAATCAAGAGAATTCCTCGAAGCTCTGCTTCGGGGTTTAGAAACTAAGTGATTATCTTTGTCTTATGAGTGAACATATTCATAAGAGGCATAATAAGAGTTTGTTGTTGTATCATTTAGTGTGTCCAATCAAATATAGAAGAAGCATATTGTCTGATCGTGTAGAATTAAGTTTGGTTGAAGTGTGTATAAAAATTGAAAAGAGGTTTGAGATTAAGTTTTTAGAGATTGGTTCAGATGAGAATCATGTTCATTTTTTGATTCAAAGTGTTCCTAT
>JABSPQ010000344.1 GCA_013214205.1 Flavobacteriales bacterium | reverse complement strand
GGTAGGTTTCGCCTCATTGGCTTTCCTAGAATGGGTAAGTAGCTCCTGATATTAACATATATACCCCCCCCAAAACATTCTTTTTAGTTTAGTTTTAGATTATTAATTGTATCTTTGCTGGCTACTTCTCAATCATAAAAATCAAATATAAAATAATCATGAATATAACTAGAGTAAATCATCTTGTTAAGGTTGGATTAGTGTTTTTAGCATTGTCAGTTGCTTTTACTGGATGTAAGAAAGATGACGACGATGATGTAAGTTCAGCCGGTGGCGGTGGTTCCACAACCCCAGTTGAAACAACTGTTGATGAAGATAAAGCACACATTACTTCAACTTTTAATGAAGTAGTAATGTGTACAGAAGAAATTCAAAGTGGAAAAATTGTTTCCTTGGTAAAAACAATATTTGATGTAAATCAAGGTAATTCAACTGATCCTGATTGGTTAGAGGCTATTATTGATAGTTTGCCAGGTGTTTTCGATTTTGAGCTGATTGATACTACGCTAGCTTTTGATATAGACGAACACATGGGTATTTACGCTTATGATAAAACTACTTTAGAATGGACATTTACTAATACTGCCGACGGTACACTGACAGTTCAGTTTCCTTCTACTGATGGTGGTGACAACGATTTAGAATTGTATGTTTCTGGCTATGCTGATGAAGCGCACACTTTTGACGGTGACGATATAAGATTGCCTACTTCATTTAAATTAGAGTTTACTCAGAATGGAAGCACTTTGGTTAAATTAGAATTGGTTGCTGCACAGTATCAGCAACTTGATAATATAGTAATTCCAATATATATAGATATCGACATTATTCTTGATCCTTTAACTATTGATGTAATAGCTAGAAGGGTAAGCAGTATGAAATTTGACGTGAGTATGTCTGTTACAAATGGAGGAAGCTGTGGTGCATCTTTCTATGCGGCGGTTGTTTTGGATCACGATGATTATGAAAATCTTGTGGAAGACGATATTGTAAGTATGGAAGGAACTCTTATTTACAATAATTTAAAAATAACATCTAACCTTGATTACGCAGCGTTGCATGAGCTAGAAGAGCCTACAATAGCAGAAATTAACGCGAATACCGATGTAGATGTTTATTATAACAATGTGGTCATTGGTCAACTTCAGGTTATGGACGTTGATGGGGAAGAGGAGATTCATATGGTTTACAAAGATGCAACTACCGAAAATGTAGAAGACGCATACCTTATTCCTTTATTGGATGATTTAGAAATTGCATTATTCGATTTAGTAGGTGAGTGGTAAGAAGTTTCTTTTAGTAACGTTTGTTTTTGCTTCCCTTTTAGTTTCACAGAGTTTTGGGCAAGACGAAAAAAAAGACAAACTGTTAAGGCATCAAATAGGTTTGAATATGGGGGAGTTTATTCCCCTCTTCAAAACCCAGTCTACTAATCTTGATCTCAATTATAGAGTTTTATTTACAGAGATATGGGCTGCGAGAACTGCTTTTAGTTACAGTCAAGTAGACGACGATGATGGTTATTTGAAGCTTGATTTAAAGTTAGGAGTCGATCGCATTTTTAAGCAAACTTCGAAATTTTCGCTCTACAGTGGAGTTGAGTTTGTTGTTGGGACCGAAAATTATGAGATTGATGATAGAAGAACCTCCCAGATTGGCGGTGCTCTTTTTATTGGCTTGCAGTATAGACCATTTAAACATTTCTCTATTTCTACCGAACCTGGATTTTATTATTTCTATCATGAGTTTAGAGACCCTCTAGGTTTTATAAATAAGTATGATTCTTGGAGTACTTATTCTATCAGTAATGTTGGTCATTTATTGATGAGTATTCATTTTTAGGCTCTAGTTGATAGGGCTTAAGGTGTTAGGTTCGAGTTATTGAATTGATAGAAACAATTAGGTGATATTTCTCGTATCAGTAAATAAATTCACGTATTTGTGTAAGTCATCAACAATCATATAGTTGATAACTGTTTAAGGGGATGGTAAAAGTATCTCTAAAAATGTCATATCATTGCGCAAATAAATAGGAACAACTAATATAAAAGCCTTATTAGGCTCTACAGATTATGGGAAGACCACCTACTAAACCGATTGTACTTAAAGACGGATGGTACATTGAAGTAAGAAACAAAGGATCAAGATCTGGTGTAAAACTTCGAAGAGATAACGAAGAGGAAATGAATCAGGCGATCAAAGATTTTCAAAGATCTAAGGATGTAATTGTTCTTGGAGAAACAAAAAATGGTAAATGGATGAACGATAAAAAGTAATTCCTTACTTAGTTCAATTCCATTAATCCAATTCTTCATATCCAACAAAATATCAATTGGCAAACAGTACAACTTCAATTAAGTTGTATAGTTGCTAAGTTGTACGTATCTTTATGCGTATGATTCCATCATATTTTCGAGCTTTCTGGATTGTAATCGCATTCATGTTACCGTCATTACTCACCTCTATACTTGTGTTAGATAAAGACGGCTTGTGTATTGAAGTGAATGAAGATTTTGCTGAAAAAGAAGCCAAAGGTGAACGTGACAGCGAGAATGAAAAGACTGATGAGGAAGAAAAATCCTTTCATAATCAGCACCGTGCAGATGCGTTACTGAGTGTTAATTGCTATAAATACTCAGAACATTGTCGGAAGTTAGCCGGCAGTATATCCGATATAATTACCCCGCCACCAGAGTTATTTGGTTAGTGTTTTTAGACCAGTCTGGATGGCTAGTTTCTTTTTAGCCAGATAGTATCATACGTTTCACGATTTAGATTAGATTTTTTGATCATTTGATTATTTGATCAGATGGTTTGGTTGTAATAATATTTAAATGAAATATTTTTTCAATTTTAAGCATATTAAGGGCGATTTATTCGGCGGAATCACAGCTGGGATTGTTGCACTACCACTTGCTTTGGCATTTGGTGATGCTTCTGGTATGGGAGCCATTGCTGGGCTTTATGGAGCCATGGTAATTGGTTTCTTTGCTGCTCTTTTTGGTGGAACTCCAACACAAGTAAGTGGGCCAACAGGACCGATGTTTATGATTGCTATTCCAGTAATTTCTGGTGCTATTGCTACCATGGGTAGCTTAGAAGCAGCAATGCCAATAATCGTAGCCACCTTTATGAGTGCGGGACTTTTTCTTGTAATGTTTGGTTTGTTAAAGCTCGGAAAGTACATCAAGTATATTCCTTATCCAGTGTTGTCTGGTTTTATGTCGGGAATTGGAGTGATAATTATATTATTTCAGTTATATCTGTTAATGGGGCACGAAACACCAAAGTCTACTTGGGAAGTTCTTGTGAATATAGGAGGTCCTCTTTCTGCAATAAATTGGAGTGCAATGGGCCTGGGCGCAACAACTGTTGCGATAATTTATGTGTTGCCTAAATTTACCAAGGTGGTGCCAAGTACGTTGGTAGCATTAGTTGTAGGAACTGCAACGGCTTATTATTTAAAATTCGATGTGCCGGTAATTGGTGATATTCCAACAGGGTTGCCTACGCTTAAGTTGGATGGTTTTTTAAATATTGATATTAATGCTTTAGGCGATATCGTTAAATACGGTCTTATTTTGGCTGGTTTGGGAGCTATTGATTCTTTACTTACCTCTGTAATTGCTGATAACGTTACTAAAACAAAGCACAATAGTGATAAGGAGTTGATTGGTCAAGGAATTGGAAATATACTTTCTGGAATGATTGGCGGTTTACCAGGTGCAGGTGCAACGATGCGAACGGTAGTTAATGTTAATGCAGGTGGAAAAACTAAAATTTCTGGAATGATTCATGGTCTCTTCTTGTTCGCAATTTTAATGGGACTAGGACCGTTAGCTGCTGAAATCCCTAAAAGTGTTTTGGCTGGTATCCTTTTAACCGTAGGGATAGGGATAATTGATTATAAAGGCATTAAGCATGTTAGGCATGTACCTATTTCCGACGCAGTTATTATGGTTGTGGTATTGGTTATTACAGTGTTTGGGTCTCTCATGGTAGCTGTAGGAGTAGGTATGGTGTTGGCATCTGTAATCTTTATGAAAAAGATGGGTGATTTAATGGGGAAAGATTCGAAAGTAGGCTCTATGAAAGATTTTAAAAAAGAAACTCCCTGGAACGACGAAAAGGGCATTCCTAAGCTAATTGAGGAGAAGATCTATATCAAACATTTGGATGGGCCATTGTTTTTTGGTTTTGCTAGCGATTTTAGTCAGATGCTAAGAGCATTGCCAGAAGTTAAATTGGTGATAATTAGAATGGCCGAAGTGCCGTTTGTAGATCAATCTGGCTTGTATGCTATGGAAGATGCCATTCTTGACCTTAAAACAAAAGGGATAGTTGTGGTAATGACGGGTATTAAGGACCAGCCATTAGATATGCTGAGGCGAATAAACGTTGTGCCTGGATTAATTCCTGAAACATTAATGTTTAGTTCTTTTATGGGCTGTATCAAGTGGGTTAAAACCAACTTTGACGAAAGCGATGATTGTTTTAAGAAAATCTCAGGTGATCTCGCGGAAATTCAAAAAACTAAAGTCGCATATACGCTGTAAACCTTTTAAGATTGTCGGGTCATAAAGGGGATCACACAGGGCAAACGCATCTAAATCATAACCATCTAAATATCAGCTAATTGTATTGTTTCTGTCGTTAATTATACGTATATATATCTGATAATCAGATATTTATACTAATGAGAGAAGGAGGTTTATTATTGTATTTTTCAGGGATGAAAGATCCTCGTGTTGAACGGACTCGCTATCATCTTTTAGATGATATTGTTTTCATATCTATTGCTTCAGTACTG
>JABSPQ010000343.1 GCA_013214205.1 Flavobacteriales bacterium | reverse complement strand
TAATTGACTGGTAATTTGTTTCTTTTTTTCCTCATCGATTCACCGCTTAACTCAATTCGGTGAGCACCATGAACAAGCCTATCCATAATTGCATCGGCAATGGTTTTTTCTCCAATTATATCGTACCATCTTTTAACTGGCAGTTGTGAGGTAATGATAACAGACCTTTTTCCGTGTCTGTCTTCGATAATTTCCAAAAAAGCTAATCTACTTTGGTTGTCTAAATTTAGGCAACCATACCGTACAAAATTAATATTATCCTTTTTCTAATGCATTAATTAACTGTGATTTATATTTTTAAAATGTCAGACCAGATCGAGTAGGCAAGGGCATTTCAGCCCAAGCCGCTCACAGAACCGTACGTGATAGTCTCCCGTCATACGGCTCTTATTATTCAAACCATTGGGTACATAAATTCCCAATGCACAAAGAGTTTCGGTTGAAGCGCAAAATAATGCTCTAACTTATTAACTATTCGTTTCTTAGAATTTAATCTGTATTTCGTTCCGATCCATTTTAATATTCGAAAGTATAATACACCAAAAACCTTAGATAGGTCTCGCTTGTTAAAGAGTTGGTAATAGTTAATCCAACCACGTGCCTTCGGGTTAACGAAGAACGCAATATCCTCTATCGAGGATTTAACGTGGTGGTGTAATTTACAACTGCGTATTGTTTTACGAATTGAATTAGCAGCAATTTGACTTATGCCCGGCAGAAAACCCACATAGTACATTCCTTTCTTGTTACTTGCAAGTCGTGGTCGAAACGTAAAACCGAGAAAGTCAAAACTATATACTGGATATTCTTGTTGTCGAATTCGATCCTTACAATATACGATCTTGCTTTTAACAGGATGTAATTGCAACAAACAGGATTCGAATCTAACTTGAAGTTTATTCATTAATTGTTCTGCCTCGGATCTACTTCTAACATGGATCACAATATCATCCGCATAGCGTTCAAACTTTGAATCCGAATGATGGATTTCCATCCATTTATCGAAGACATAATGCAAAAACAGGTTAGAGAGTATCGGACTGATTACACCCCCTTGCGGGGTGCCCTTATCCCTTGATTCTTCCTTTCCTGATCTGTACACATTAGCTTTTAGCCATCTTTGAATGTACCGCTTTATCCAATTCTCCTCCACTACTCGATCAACTGCCAACATTAGTAGGTCATGATCTATGTTATCAAAGAATCCTTTAATATCTAAATCAATAACCCAATCTTTCTGCCAGCATCTCTTTCGGCATTGCTTTAAAGCATCATGTGCTGATTTACCTTGTCGATATCCATAAGAATCTTCACTAAAGAGTTTATCAATATCGGCCTCAATCAACTTCTTGATTACTGTTTGAGCAATGCGATCTGAGATTGTTGGAATCCCCAGTGGCCTTTCTCCTCCCGTTCGTTTTGGAATTAACACTTCCTTAACTGCGGGTGGAAAATAACTGCCTGATGACAATCTGTTCCAAATCTTGTAGAGATTATTTTTCAAATCCTTTTCAAAATCTAACAACGTTTGATTGTCTATCCCTGCTGCTCCCTTGTTTATAGCTACTGCATGGTAACTCTCATAAACAAGGCGTTTTGAAATACTTATCGGTTTTGCTTCTATTTCCAAGTTCCTCCTTTTAATATTTAAAGTTGACCTTTCAACTAAGCTGAATAACCCAAGCCCTTCGCTCCATTTCCATTACAGAAACTTCAACACTACTATGACTCAGTCCGACTTCATGATTAATATCAGTATCTTACTTTGCAACTTGCTCGGCATACACCAATAAAATTAACCATGATCTCCCCTGTTCCGTACTAAAGCCTAAATAAAGTTCTTGCCTAATCAATGCCGCTCACTAAGAAGGCAGCTTCTAGGTCACCCCTCCTTCTTTCTATTAAGAAACTTTGTTGACGCTAATTATAAAACGTCAATTTTAATGAGTTCTGGTTGTTCTTTCGACACTTCATCAAAAGGTTCACTTGCGTTCAACTCCTTTATTCTCAACTGACTCCTTAACGAAGCCTTTTCCCTTTGCGCTCACCACCAGTGTATCACTACAACAGCAGCCAAAGGCGGTTTAGTTTCGTTACCTAACTAACGAAACTGGTGGGCCGACCACCATCTTTAATACAGCATTTAAAGAACTTTAAAATCCCTTAATTCAGGGCACACATAAATAGTAACACTACCGTAAATAAGAAAAGCCTCTGATTTCTCAAAGGCTTTTCCTCTCATTTCACAACTACATCTCACCTCAGTTGTAATCTTTTATTGCTCTAATACAATACACTATCAATAGCAACATCCTTCAAGTAATTCACTTCCTTAATTAGCTTGCCATCCTTATCCATATACCTCCAAATACTATCTGCTTTTCCTTCTCTGATATTTCCTATCATCAATAAAGAGCCATCTTCATAAAACTCAACTATTTCCCCATGTAAATTATCGACTTCTGCTCTAAGTTGTCCATTTCTATACCATGTTATAATTTTGTCTGTTTTTCCATCTAACTGAACCTTTTTCTTACCATTATTATGGTACTTTGTACAAGTCATAAATTTTTCATTTTCATAAAGAGATTCAGAATACTTGGTTCCATCTTCAAAATACTCTAATACAATTCCACCTTTAGTTCCGTTAACATAATTTCCTTCAAAGCTAATTACCCCATTTTCAAACCAATAAGTAAAACGTCCATGCTGTATCGTGTCCCTAAAATCGCACTTTGACTTTTTATTTCCAGATTCAAAATATTCTACTTCGCTCGTTTTAATTCCATTTAAATAATGGAAAACTAATTTGGGTGCCCCATCTGCATGCTTCTCCTTTACCATCTCAGAAGTATCAGAAACACAACTCGCAACAAAAACTATCAAGATAAAACATATATACTTTTTCATTATCAACTATTATTAATCACCCGTTTTATCATATGTATTAGGATTAGACTCCAAAAACTTGTCTTTGCCATGCACATTAAAAGAACCGTCAATAGTGTCTGAAGAACCATCAGGCCTAACTTTTATCCAATGATACTTATTTTTCCCTTCACCGGCCACCTTAACAATTGTATCTACAGGGTCTGCTGGCTTTTTAGTAGAATCACCATTTGGCTTATCATTACCACCATCAGTATCAAAGATAGGATCTGGTTCATATCCAGGCCTCCATGGATCATCCTTTTCTTCTCGAAAATCAAACCCTCCATTCTCATCAACTAGTTGCCACATTTTATCATCGAACTCTTGTAACCAATTGACCACTCCTTCCCATAAAGATTTTTCATTAGGCTTGCCAAAATATTCTTTATGGTTCTGTCGCATTAAATTAATCTAAACCAGCGAAATTCTCAAATCTCATTTTTATGCAATTAAAGATATGAACGTTTTGAAGTTGGTTTTTCGCGAATTTGATATTTGATCCTTTCTAATAATATTTACCACCTCAATACCTGAGAGAGTGCGTTGTGCCGACTCGAACTCTTTAAAGCCAGTGTAATTAATTATTCGACGCTTGATACCTCGATGATCTTGTTCAACTATGTTATTTAGATATTTACACTGTCTAATTTTAATATTATTCTTAAAAAGCCCTCTCCTATTGACAACTTGAATTGCGGCGTAATTAGATCCGCTCTTGTCAATATTTACTAACCTTGGTTTACCATTATTATTGATGGCTTTGTTAAAGAATTTCTGTGCTGACATGCACTGTCTCCTCTTGGTCAGTAAGAAATCAACAGTGTTTCCTTCCTTATCAACAGCACGATACAAGAATCTATCTTGTCCTGCTACTTTAATATAAGTTTCATCCATGCGCCAGCTGTCTCCTGTTTGATACTTTCTCTTGTTCATGTTTTTCTCAATCTCTGGGGTGAACTTGTATACCCATCTTTGGATGGTCGAATGATCAACTTCAACTCCACGAATTTGCATCAACTCTTCAACATCACGATAACTCAATGAGAAACGTAATTTGAAATAAACAGCTTGTTGAATGATTACTCGTGGATAACGATGACCTTTGTACATGATTTTGGATTTTATTCAAACCGAAGTTACCACTTTATCATTTTTGTAGATTAATGCGACAGAGCCCTAGCGGTTAAACATCTACCAACATGTGTCTTTAACCCAAACCTGCTTTCATCCTGAAAGTATAAGTTAATGGATTTGAATTTTTCACATTTATTTTTGATGATATTTTCAAGTAGTTCTGGAAGTTTTTTTAAAAGTCT
>JABSPQ010000342.1 GCA_013214205.1 Flavobacteriales bacterium | reverse complement strand
TAATTAAGCATGTTTCGTGCTTTGGAGG
Organism: Flavobacteriales bacterium; assembly: GCA_013214205.1. Classification (GTDB taxonomy): domain Bacteria; phylum Bacteroidota; class Bacteroidia; order DT-38; family DT-38; genus DT-38. The sequence continues at coordinate 1,913 of JABSPQ010000342.1, read as the reverse complement.
CGATGATGCGAAGGTTGTGGTAGGTATTACTGGAGGACAGGAGCCGTACAACTACGACTTAACTGTAGATGGAACTACCACTTCGGATGTTTTATCAACTGCTGGTACATTTACGTTAACAGGCTTGTCGGAAGGAATGGTTTCTGTTTCTGCAATAGACAACGTAAGTTGTGGTCACAATAGTGATGATACCGTAATGGAGCCAACAGAATTGGTTACTACGGCATCCGCAGGTACTATCTTATGCTTTGGCGATACAACAGCAACGGTTACTACAGTTACAGAAGGTGGTACAGCGCCATATTCGCACGTTTGGAGTGGTACTAAAACATCATTGACAGAAACTATATTAAATGCAGGAGGTGGAGATTACATGGTAATAGCTACAGATGATAAGGATTGTATTGACACGAGTTACGCGTCTATCGATTCTTTAACACCTATTATTACTGGCTTATCGCACGATACAGTAACATGTTATGAAGCTGGAGATGGGGTTTTATATGCTACTGCGGAAGGTGGTGCTGGTAAATACACTTACAATTGGTTCTTCCCAAATATAGATTCGTTAACTACACCAAATGTATTTGATGGGATTAACGGTTACAATCTAGATTCAAGCACCTATTGGGTAATAATAAGCGATACAAATAATTGTGTTACCGATACGTTGTTTGAGTTTGTAGAACGTCCCGATTCAATTAGGGCATACATCAATATAAGTGGAGCAGCGCTAGGAAATTCTCCTTTCGATGTTGTATTTATTGATACTAGCCATGGTAACTACTACAATACTTGGGATTGGATTATTGATAATGAAATAGTTAGTAGTGATGAGGATACAGTGTCTCAAACATTTGAAACCCCCAAGACCATATCCTATGAGATAGTTTTACAAACTTCCAGAGATGGTTATTGTATGGACACCGACACCATGTTCATTGTAGTTGAAGCTGGTTCGTTTTTAGCAATTCCTGATGTGTTTACGCCAAACGGAGACGATATCAACGATAAATTCATGGTAACCTATATCAACATTTGTGATTTGAATGGTAGAATATTTAACAGATGGGGAGAGAAATTGTATGAGTGGAATGGTGTAGAAACCGGTTGGGATGGCAGAACCTTATCAGGCGAAGAAGTTCCTGATGGAGTTTACTTCTTCTTAATAGATGCTTACGGTTGTGATGAGACAGAATACTTAGGAAACAAAGGATCTGTAACAATTATTAGATAGGCGCAACAGCGTTTTTAAACAACTACCTACAAGTAATATTGGAATAGTAAATGTGCCGGTTAATTTTAACTGGCACAATTTACACAGTGCAAGCTCGACGGCATCACCATAATTCGGCCAAGGGGAATAGGATTTTTACACCTGATGCACATTCCAAATTCATCGCTTCCAATTTTTGAGAAAACCAATTCGAGTTTTTTTAACCGTTCTTCGGTATGTCGTAACGCAGCTTCAACAACGCTTTTGTTATTAATGGCATCCATTCTCGAAATTCTTCCAATTGCATCATCAGGGGCAATTGGTCTAGTTTGCTCCTTGTAATCGACAATCATTTCTTTCGTTTTACCGATTTCCGATTCAACAACTTTCTTAATTTCGTTATCAGTCATTAATATAATTTATGAATAAATCTCAAGTTAAAAAAATACGGGGAATAAACAATTCTAAATCAGCAATTTAGCTCTATTGGATTAGGTGAATAAGTAGAGTAAAATAATATAAAAAACGTGTTACATTAATAGATACTAGTCGTCTATTGGTCTATCCCCCTATTAATCGGACTTTTTATTTTTAGCTTTCGCTAACTTACAAAATTCTGTTCTACCTTTGCTTTGCGAGGAACAAACGAAGGTGATTTTTATGCCGATGTTTGTAAAATGTGCCAGCGCTGGTCATT
>JABSPQ010000341.1 GCA_013214205.1 Flavobacteriales bacterium | reverse complement strand
TTGGATTGACTCTTGATATTCACCTTAATGATTGCGTTAGAAACATCACTAAGATACTGAATATCAATGAGTTAATCTAATTTTAAAGGAGTTATGTTGCTGGTTTTTAAGTGTTTATGACAAACCTTAACGGACTATTGCTCTACAAAAGTGCTAGGTAAAATAATTAGTTATATTTTCTTAAAACAATTCCATGAAACCAACACCTCCAAAAGAGAAAACTAAAGTGTCTGTAACCCACGAATGGGGCACACTAAAAGAAGTTTTTATAGGCCAACAACCCGTTGCAAACAACATGAAGTTTCCAGAGAAAGGAACTCCTATGCCTCCTTTTATGCCAGATAGAACTGCCGATTTAGCAAAAAATTATCCCAACGAAAAGTACATTAATGTTTGTCCTACCATCCTTCACAACTTTCAATCGCAGGCCAATGATTTTGCAAGGTTAGCTACAGAGCATAGTGTATATGTGCGAAGAAACAGTCCGCTACCAGCAGAAAATCAGGAAATTCTTATCTCGGATTACAAATTTTTACCCGCGATCCTATTCTCGTAATTGGCAATAAAGCAATCATCACCAATCTTAAAAGTCCGGCACGACGGACTGAACAGAAAGCATTCAAAGCTATAATTGCCGATATCAAAAAAAATTACGATGCAGAAATTATCTACATGCCTAAAAATAAAGATGGAGATGCTAAAGGCAATGTTTATTTAGAAAGTGGTGATGTATTGCTAAATGGTTTCGAAGTTTATGTTGGCAACTCTGGCCACGCTAGCAACGATGCAGAAATTAAGTGGCTTCAGAAAACACTTGGTTCTAATTACAAAGTGCACACAATTAAGCTAGATAAGAAGGTGTTTCACTTAGATTGTGCCATGATGTTGCTCAATGACAAATTGGGTGTGAGGTGCAAAAAGGAAATTAAATCGGAGCTACCCAATAGTTTACTAAAACATAAATGGGTAGAGACAACGCCTGCTGAGGCGAAAATTATGGAAACCAATGGTTGTATTCCTAATTCGAAAACGGTGATTATGGATGCCCATCATCCCGATTTGGCAGAAGAGATTAGGATGAGAAATCACATTGTTATCGAAATCCCTTATACTGCTGGTAAACCTTGGGCTGTGGTTAAGATTACCAGTGGCGAGTATATTAAGGTAAGGGCTTTTACATTTATGTAAGGGCAAATTTTAGGCGATGATATAGAAAACAGCGTACTAATGAAAAATTTGGGAAGAACTACTGCAAAATTAGACCTTGCCTTGCGTAACTTTTCCCACCCTGCTTCCAAGCATTCAATTGCCTGGAATACACAGATTTTAAATGAAATCGCATTTCTTATTAAACACATTGACGAACCAAACGAAAAAGAACAAGTTCAACTAACCATTAATAATTTTAACCGGATTATTCAACCTGTTTTAAGCAATCTCCGATCGCAGGTAATCCACAACGACCTTGCCGAAAACAACTGTGTAGTTGATCCGAACAACCCCACAACTGTTACAGGGATCTTCGATTTTGGCGATCTGGTTTATGCGCCACTCATTCAAAACTTATCTATTACTGCAGCAGAGGTTTCTATGAGCTGCCAAGATCCATTTAGCAGAAGCGTGGAAATAGTGGTTGGCTACCACGAAGTATTTCCGTTGAAAGACATTGAATTTAAATTGTTACCAACGTTTATGGCTTCAAGAATTGCATTGTCTATGCTTATAGAATCGTGGGGGAAAGCAACACAAGACTGGATAGATGATAGAGATTATATGCCAAATTGGCGCCGTAAATGTTATGCATATTTAAAGCAAATCAACGAATTGCCACCGCAGGAATTAGAAAATAGGTTTAGGGCAGCCTGTGGAGTTAAGCTAGCTGAAGGAGATTCTTAAAAGCCCTGGAGTAAAATAAAGGAATCATTTTCAAGAAAACACCAATTACCCAACCCACAACTCCCTATTTTCTTTATAGTCTATTCTATCCCTATCAAAGAAAGCATCCCCTTTTCCATTCGGGTTCAGCACATTATCAAAAATCATATTCAAATTATTGAATCCATTTTACCTGCATTTCGTATCCCTTAATTCTAACGAATATTTAAAAGACCTACCTCTCAATAAAATGAATAAAAAATACAGAATTTTAGCTGTAGACGACAACGAGATTAGTAATGAGATCTTAGTAGATTTATTTGAATCTATGGACTACCTTGTGGATGCTGTGCTCAACGCAGAAGACGCTATTAATATTTTCAAAGAAGACAAATACGATTTGGTCATTCTCGATCTTCAAATGCCAATTATAGATGGCATTGATTTAATGAAATTACTTCGCCAAAAATTCAAGATGCCTCCTATTGTTGCCTTATCGGCCTATAGTATGTTGGATATTTACGCAAATTTAAAAGAGTTAGGTTTTGATGGAGTTTACAAGAACCCAATTGATGCGGAAATGTGCAAAATAATTGCAAACGATTGGTTAAAAGCCAGTGAATTAAAGTAATTCCCTTTTCTAAGTTTTACAATTCATCTACTGCCCTTTTTGCTTGATCGATGGCGCCATAAATGTATGCCGTTGCGGCAGAATCTGAATTTGCAATTGAAATACGCCCGAATTGCTTTCTCCCAATTTTTGCATTTTTCTCCATATCCCAATCAAACTTAGCAGTACCAGCATACGCATACCCGTGTGACCACCTATTAACCGTAATGCTGTTTATATCGTTATTGGCATCGAAGTTGGTGCCAGATAACATACCACCTAAATGGTTTTTTATCTCGTTTTCAAAATCATCGAATGATTTACTCAATATTTTATGACGGCCTTCCTTAAATTGCTCTTTAGGCGGTGTGCCATATTTGTCGCCATACGGCATCCAAATCATGTTCATTACAATTGGATCGTTTGGAGACGACGCATATTTGTACCCTCCCATACTTACAGGAAAATCTAAAAACGCCATGTTGTGCAAACTACCTGGGCTGTAGGCTAGGCCAATATTCTTCTCTTTAAAACTCCTCCAGTTTTTCAATCCAATAGTTGTGTAAACCAATGGAGTTTTTACGTTGTTTTTTAATGCCTTTGCTTGTTCTAGAGGAAGTCCCTTTACCAAATGAGGTATCATCATGTTGTAGCAAGCCAATATTACTTTTTTGCCTTTTACTTGGTAAGATTTTCCATGAGCAATGTAATCCACCTTTACACTTTTAGCATTTTCATAATCGCCGTCGTGTTCTACCTTCACCACTGTACTATTCAATCTTATTCGAACACTGTTTTCTTTATCGTCTAGCAATTCATATTTCATTCTGGCCAAAACAACGTCTTCCATATCGTCTCCTTTGGCGCTACTCGGAATTAATTTCCGAACCAACAATCTAGCAATTGAAGCATTTCCATCGGGGAAATGATGGATGTACTTGTACTCACCTAATATGTATTTATCAAATCTCTTTTCTCCTATTATTTCTTTCATCGCCTCCATAGAAAACCCAGGAGCCCCAGAGTACAGGGCTTCCATTGCTGTTAGGCAATCTGTTCCAACATCCGCGCCATCCGACCCTACACCTCGCAACATCTTTAAAACCAAAGGATGCGTTGCTCCATAATACTTTTTTAGCGCATCAAAATAAAAAGTGCTGTTGGCATATTTCAGTTTCTTCAGTACAGGAAAATCATGAAAGAATTCAATTTCATTTGAAAGGATTTTACTGAGCTGTTCTTTAACTTCTGCATCTACAGGCATTTGTTTCACCGCTTCTATCGCGGTAATCTTAGAGTCTGAAATTCCTTGCATCATTTTCCCATAATGGCAAATAGGATAGTTAACTACTTTGTCTTCACCAAAAGTAGCTTTATCAAAAAAAGTAACACTTTCTAAACCGTGATCGCTGAAAAAGTTTTGATCAAAAAACTCATTAAATTGATCGCAATCAACCATCAAATCTGCTAGTAATTGTTTAGTGCCCTTACTATAATTAGCGGGTTCCTGAAGCGTTTGCGAACCTCCATAAGCCAGTAAAGTTTGCCCATTAATGTGGTGTTCATTTCTTTTAGCATGCCCGCCAAAGTCATCGTGATTATCGAGAATTAGGATTTTTTTATCTGTACCGTGTTCCTTCTGATAAAAATGAGCAGCCGCCAAACCACTAATTCCCGCTCCAACAATTACAAGATCATATTCATCCGAATCCACTTCTAATTGTCCCCAATCAGATTTACCGCTCCAAGCCCTTTGGTGTGCCGATTCGTATGACCCAGCATGACTTCCTCGAAGTCCAGTTTTTGCCGGGGGATAATATTTAGGATCTATTGTGTTTAGAAAATCGTTGCCGAATGCAGATGGAGGAATCAAGGAAGCACCTGCCGCTAGTAAAGTTCCGTTGATAAAATCTCGTCGAGTTATCTTGCTCATTCTTAAACTGATGTTTGACAATGTAAATTAAGATTAAATATGAATTTTCCAGATCAATGAAAGCCAGCAAAAATATCTGATTTTCATTTTGCCTATCTGCAACCAACGAATATTACATATATTTGAACCGAAATAGATATTATTGTTCAAGTATTTTAATTCCATCTAACTATTTACAAATCTTATGAGACACCTGTTACTACTTTCCGTAATCGCATTTACAACGTTAAACCTAAATGCTCAAATTGATGTTCTGTCTGTAGAAAGCGTAGATTATTCAGAGAAATACGACACGTATTATTTCAGTAAGAAGTCTAACCAAACCATTCAGAAAATGGACGCCAGTAATGTTGTTACAGATTTAGGTACGGCAACGGGTGTACAGGGAATAGAAGTTGTTGGAGATACTTTATGGGCATGCGCTGGCGGAAGTGTAAAAGGCTATTTACTTCCTGATGGCGAACTTGTAGCTACTATCGATTTAGGTGGTTCCGACTTAAACGGAATGACACATTATGGCAATGATCTTTACATATCGGATTGGTCGCAAAAAAAGATTTTCCACATCAACTTACTTACGCTAATTGGTTACACGTATGTAACAGGGATTCCTAAATCTCCAAACGGAATTATTTACGACGATTATAGCGACCGTTTGGTTTTTGTTACTTGGGGCAACAATGCATCTATTTACGAAATTGATATGGCCGACTCTTCTTATACTGTTGCATTAACCACTACATTGGGAAAAATGGATGGCATTGCAATAGATTGCGATGGTGACTTTTACATTTCTACTTGGTCGCCAGTACAAATTAGCAAGGTGCCAAACGATTTCTCATCAGCTCCTGCTGATATTGGTGCCACAGGAATTGCAAAGCCTGCAGATATTTATTACAACCGTTTAAATGATTCGTTGGCCATTGCAAATGCAGGTAACAATACCGTATCGTTCGAACACCTTCCTAGCTGTACGGTTGGCATTGAGGATATAGCAAAAGCACCTGTAGCTTCTATTTGGGCTTACAGAAACACCATTAACATTGAAGGCAATGGAAATGCCACTATCTTTAATCTGATGGGGCAGAAAATACATCAATCCAAAGTAAACGGCAGAAGTGCCATCTCGTTAAGCAAGGGAATCTATTTTGTTAAAGTAAGTTCGGAAAGTAGAAATACAACAAGGAAAGTTTATGTAGAATAGGGATATCAGCGGATATTCTTAAACTCTAAAGCCCATTACACAAACGTCATCAAGTTGCTCAGCATCTCCTTTCCAAGCTCTAAAAGCTTCACTGAGTAACTCTTTTTGTTGGTCCATTGGTTTCTTATAATTTTCGAGCAAGAGCTCTTTGAATCTTTTCGATTTGAACTTCTTATTCTTTGGTCCACCAAACTGATCGGGGTAACCATCAGAGAATAAATAAAAGCAATCTCCAGTTCTAATATCTACACTATGCGATGCAAAAGGATGTTGATTAATGTATTTGCCAACAGGCTGTTTGTCGGGCTTAATTTCGTTCAATTCGCCTTCTCTAATATAATATAGTGCATTATTAGCTCCAGCATATTCCAATGTCATTGTCTTTAAATCTATAGTACAAAGCCCAATGTCCATACCGTCCTGCACCGTTTCCATACTATGCGAAAACCGTTCTTCGAGCAATTCAACACATTTATCTAATATTCTAGCAGGGTTGTATACACGTAATTCTCTTACACTTTTGGTGAGTACGTTGCTACAGATAACACTTACCATGGCTCCCGGCACACCATGACCTGTACAATCTGCTACGGCTAAAAATATTTTACTTCCAACCATCTCTGTCCAGAAAAAGTCGCCAGAAACAATGTCTTTGGGGCTATAGAAAACAAATATCCCTTTAACCTGTTTCTTAATTTTTCCAATTCGAGGCAGAATCGCATATTGAATTCTTTTCGCATAAATAATACTATCGGTAATTTCTTTGTGTGAAGCTTTAATTTTTTTCGTGGCGTTTTCAACTTGTGTTTCAAGTTCTTTTTGACGTTGCTTGTGTTGTGCCACATAAATTCTAACAATTATGGCAACTATAAATACTGCTATGGCCAAGTATCCTATTCTTGCCCACCAAGTATGCCACCATGGTGGACGTACAACAAATTCGTAAACAAAAGGCTCGCTCCAAACGCCATTGGCACCAACAGCACGCACTTTAAAAACATAACTTCCATGAGGAAGACTTTGGAAATCTGCATTGGTTTCCCCTTTTGGTTCGCTCCAGCCTTTACTTAAACCAATCATTTTATAACTGTAAAGAATCTTGTGCTGAGAAGACCAATCTATTGCCGAAAAATGAAAATTTAAGTGATTTACACTGTAGGCTAAATCTAAATTTAAAGGGTAATTATGAAAAGGAGCAATTGACGAAAACTTAACATCTTCTTTAAATTCTCTATTGATATCACCAAAATTTACAAATTGTTCATTAATCTCAATGTATTGCAACTCTATGGCAACGGTCTCTTCTGTTGATTCTTGGTGATTCAAATCCAACATTTCGAGCGCTTTACCTCCACCCCACCAAATTCTGTACTTACTATCCGAAAGCACGCAGTTCACAAAAAAGTCTTCGCCCTTTAAGCCATCTTGCTTATTAATCGTTTTGATATAAATCTCATTTTTATTTTCGCCAGTTCCTCTGATATTTAAATCAACTCTATTTATTCCTTTTTCCGTAGCAATCCACAAAACATTGTTATCCTCTAAGGTTAAAGAAGTCACGTAGTTATTACTTAATCCCTGCTTTTCGGTGTAATGTGTAAATGATTCGCCATCAAAACGACAAACACCACCGCCATAACTCCCAAACCATAAATCGCCTTTAAAATCTTCTAAAACACTTGTAATCCAACCATTCGCCAAGCCTTCTCTTACAGTGTAATTGATAATTGTTTCACCATTAAAGCAGGTTAAGCCCTCTTGTGTACAAAACCAAATATTGTACTTACTATCCTCAAAAATAGAATATACATAGTTGTCGCAAAGCCCTTGTAATGTGGTGTAGTTGTATACAGAATCCCTGTCGTACCGGCTCACTCCACCTCTTTCTGTACCAAACCACAGATCACCTTTTCGGTCTTCCATAATCGAAATAATCGATTCTCCTTCTAACCCTTTGGCATCATATAAGTGATCAAACGTTCTGCCATCATATCTAATTATACCTTCATAGGTTCCCAGCCATAAGTTTCTTCTCCCATCCTTAATTACAGAACTAACCCAGTTTAAAGGAGAACCAGTTTCTTGCGTATAATGAGTTGCTGTAATCTCATCGTAATGAATTAAACCACTTCCGTAAGTACCAAACCATAAACTCCTGTCGCTTTCTTCGGCAATGGCCTGCACACTACTTTTCCCAAAGCCTTGTTTCTCTGTAAAGTGGAAAAAAGATCTGTGATCAAGTCGATTTACACCACCTCCGTCTGTACCAAACCACAAACTACCTTGTCCATCTTCATAAATTGCATTGATAAAATTGTTGCTTAACCCTTCCTCTGTAGCAATGTGGGTAAACGATTTCCCATCATATCTAATCACGCCATCCCCTTCGGTTCCAAACCAAACATTTCTTTCGCTATCTGTTAAAATCGCATTTACTGCTTTGTCGCTAAAACCCTGATCAGCTGCATAATGTGTTACATATTCCCCATCAAAACGGCTAACACCACCTTCTGAGTTTCCAAACCAAATATCTCCGTTGTGATCTTGGCTCAAGGAAATCAATACATCCCCTTCCAAGCCTTGTTCTGTAGTATAATGTATAAACTCCTTACCATTAAACTTGGTTAATGCACCGTAGGTACTAAACCATAAATTGCCTTTGCTGTCCTCCAGCATTTCGTCGATATTATTGTCTATCAACCCTTCATTTTTGGTATAATGGGTAAACGATTCACCATCGTACTTTATAACCCCACTTCCTTCCGTTCCAAACCAAATATTACCAATTCTGTCTTCCACCATAGAACTAACAACATGAAGTCCTAAGCCATCTTTTTCTGTAAACTGGGTAATAAACTCACCGTCATATTTATTTAAACCATCAAAGGTTCCAAACCATAAATTTCCTTTACTGTCTTCCAATATCGATCTAACTTGAATATTAGTTAGTCCCTGTTCCTCACCTAAAACATTAAAGTATTCACCGTCGAATCTAATTACTCCACTTTCCCATGTAGTAAACCATAGATTACCTCTTTTATCTTCAATAATCTTATCGACATAAGATACAGGTAAACCTTGATCCATATCCAAATATTGGATGTTGATTGTGGAATTATCCCTATATGCAAACGGGAGTACTTCAATTGGTTTTGAGAAAACAGGTCTCACTTTTCTGCCTTCCGATTTAATAGGAACACCAGTAGGAATCGTATCTCCTCTACTTGTTAGTAATACAAAAGCCGAATTAACCGAATCTGTAGATAATCGCTGAAGCGTTTCGTGATCTACTTTAGTTCTAATTGGCCTTTTTAAAACTTTATGAATGTTGGTAGCAACGTTAATTACTTCAACATTTACTTTTTCGTTATAAAACAGGGGTCTAGAAACAGTGCCAGGAACAAACTTTTTCCCAATAATAGTAGGATTCAGTTGTAGGTTACTATCACCAGTAACTGGATTTATTGGATAACCTAACTTGAAATTTAGCTCAACAACCACAGGAGGCTCAAAGAGATCCTTCGGTTCTGTGGTATCCTCTAACACTACATCGGTACACGATGTAATAAAGATAAAAAGTATAAATATGTAATATTCAATTCTGCCCATCTGCGTAATTCCGCATAATCGCTTGTTGATTGGGTTGAAAATATACATTTGAACGACTATTAGCTAGTATTTATACAGGTATTTGCAGATAAATTAGGGGTATGAAATTCCTCAACGTATAGCGATCTGACTTAAAACAAATTACTATTTGTAATAATGTTATTACAATCCCGCAGTTAACGCCATAAAATAAGACCGTTGCAAGGAGTATATTTCAATAATTCCGGGTAAACAATGCACCTAAATACCTAGACACCAAATACTTAATGCGAATCTTCAATGTGTAAAATTAGAGAAATCCCCGACCTTGGCAGATAGTTTTTGTGATTTAAGAACAAGAAAGATAAAGACTACATTTTTCACACAAATGAATACACTATTAGATTGGAATAAAATAGGTTCTATTATAGATCAACACTATAAGA
>JABSPQ010000340.1 GCA_013214205.1 Flavobacteriales bacterium | reverse complement strand
TGTGGACATAATCTTCTAACCATTCTTTTTTTGTTTCTCCAAAAAGTTCGATTTCTGTCCACGAATCACATCCTGAAATTATTGCTGATACTGTTTGAAAAATAATAGCTTCTAAATTATAAAGTTTGGTACGGTTAATTATAGGGTCTTTCAAAACAGAAAAACAGCCTAACGGATTTTTAGTCATTTTTACTTACAAGATACTAAAAACCAACTGACCGTACAAGCTTTCAATAGTCTATTTGACTGGTTTTTAAACAGTTAATTGTGAACAATCTTCCTTTAGAATTGGGCTAATTTAGACCCGATTGCCCTGTAAATAATAGGCCTAGAAAAAGGTTTGGATATGAAACACCTATATTTGTAATGAATCAATTATTATTTAACCCAGAAGTTGCATTTATGAGTTGAATTCAGCGTGGGCTTTAGCAAGCATTTTCAATACATTCGATTTTATTACGATCGCTTCGGCCTTAATTAAATTCGTCCTTTTAGGATTACTATATGCCTTCCTTGCTTCAACAGTTGCGGTAACACCAATATTAGAAACGATTAAAAAGCGACTTTTATCTTCTATCCATAAAGAGTAAGTATCCAGGTTGGAAATGGCATCTTCGATGTTGATATTTTTATTCGGTTTTGTTTCACCCCTAACAATGTCTCCAGGAATTACGCTAAGAATACATTTCTCCGTTTCCTTATATTTATTTCTTGAATTTAAGAAATAAAACTCATCGCTCAATTAACTTTTCATTGTTCGTAACATCTCTTTTGTTCCCTTTATAACTATTGTTTTGAGGTATTATATTCTCTAAACTTGTAACTATGTCGCATTCAATAACTACTTGATTGAAAAAAATTAAAAACGCCTTAGTATCAGTATACTACAAAGACAATCTTGAGGCCATTGTTGAAAAATTAGAAGAACTTAATATCACCATTTATTCTACTGGTGGCACTCAAAAATTCATAGAAGAGCAAGGTGTCAAAGTAGAGGCTGTTGAAAACCTAACATCTTACCCATCCATTCTTGGTGGTAGGGTGAAAACGTTGCATCCAAAAATCTTCGGAGGAATTTTAAGCAGACGAGATAACGAGGGAGATGTAAAACAATTGGAAGAGTTTGAAATTCCTGAAATTGATTTAGTAATTGTTGATTTGTATCCGTTTTCTGAAACGGTTGCCGCTGGCGGCGATGAGCTATCGATTATTGAAAAGATCGATATTGGTGGAATTTCTTTGATTAGAGCTGCTGCAAAAAACTTTAATGATGTGGTAATCGTTCCTTCGAGAAATGAATATCCTGAGTTATTGGAATTATTGAATTCTCACAACGGAGAAACTAGTATTGAGCAAAGAAAAGCGTTTGCCGAGAAAGCTTTTAAACTTTCGTCGAGCTACGATTCTGCCATTTACGAATACTTCAATGATGGTAGAGACAATAGCTTTAAGCAAGATGTTAGAGGGAGCCGTTCTTTGAGATATGGAGAAAATCCACATCAAGAAGGCAGGTTTCATGGTGAACTCGATCAAATGTTTGAGCAGCACAATGGCAAGGAGCTTTCTTACAATAATCTTTTAGACGTTGACGCTGCGGTTAATTTAATTTTGGAATTTACAGATACCACATTCGTTATTTTAAAACACAACAATGCTTGTGGCGTGGCTTCTAGAGATACCTTATTGGAAGCTTACAACGCTGCATTAGAAGGCGATCCTGTATCTGCATTTGGTGGTGTATTAATCACTAATCAAAACATCACCGTTGACGTGGCAGAAGAAATCAATAAATTATTTTGTGAAGTATTGATTGCTCCCGGCTATGAGGATGGGACTTTGGAGATTTTAAAATCGAAGAAAAACAGAATTCTTCTTACTCAAAAACAAGGATCGCCAGTTAGAAAACAATTTAGAAGTGTGCTAAACGGAGTACTTCAACAAGATCAAGATGTTGAGATGACCGCTGCTGCAGATTTCAAAAAAGGAACTGAAAACGGACCAACAGATCAAGAAGTTTTGGATTTAGAATTTGCAAACAAATTAGCAAAGCATACAAAATCGAATACGATTGTTATAGCAAAAGGCTTACAGTTATTAGGAAGCGGAACAGGTCAAACATCGAGAGTTGATGCGTTGTATCATGCAATCAACAAGGCTAAGTCGTTTAAATTCGATTTAAATGGAGCTGTAATGGCTTCGGATGCATTTTTTCCTTTCCCTGATTGTGTGGAGATTGCGGGCAATGAAGGCATAACTTCTGTGGTTCATCCTGGTGGTTCAATAAAAGATCAAGATTCTATTGACTATTGCAACAACAACGGAATCTCTATGGTACTAACAGGCATAAGACACTTTAAACACTGATTAAGATATGGGCTTATTTGATTTTCTAACACAAGAAATAGCAATTGACTTAGGTACAGCCAACACGCTAATTTTGTATAACGACAAGGTTGTTGTTGACGAACCATCTATTGTTGCTATAGAAAGAGCTAGTGGAAAAGTAATTGCTGTTGGGAAAAAAGCCATGCAGATGCATGGAAAAACTCACGAAAACATTCAAACAATTCGCCCGCTTAGAAACGGTGTAATTGCAGACTTCCATGCTGCAGAGCACATGATTAGAGGGATGATTAAAATGATTCCTGCAGCCAGTAAATTTTTCACACCATCGTTAAGAATGGTTATTTGCATCCCATCTGGAATTACGGAGGTTGAAAAAAGAGCGGTTCGTGATAGTGCGGAACATGCTGGTGGTAAAGAAGTTTATTTGATTCACGAACCAATGGCTGCTGCTATCGGAATTGGCTTGGACGTTGAAGAGCCTATCGGAAATATGGTTATTGATATCGGAGGTGGTACAAGCGAAATTGCGGTTATTGCATTAGGTGGTATCGTTTGTGATAAGTCGATTAGAATAGCCGGTGACAATTTTACCAGCGACATTGAGGAGTACATGAGGAAACAACACAGTATTTTAATTGGTGAGCGTTCGGCTGAATTAATTAAAATTGAAGTTGGCTCTGCTCTAGAGGAATTAGATGATCCACCAGACGATTACGCAGTACACGGACGTGATTTAATTACAGGAATTCCAAAAGAAATTTCTGTTTCGTACACGGAAATATCTTATTGCTTAGATAAATCTATTGCAAAAATTGAAGAGGCAGTTTTAAGTGCGTTAGAAATGACTCCCCCTGAACTTTCTGCTGATATTTACCGAACAGGAATTTATCTTGCTGGTGGCGGTTCTATGCTTAGAGGACTAGACAAAAGGATTGCGAAGAAAACAAAACTTCCTGTGCATGTTGCCGAAGACCCATTAAGAGCAGTTGCGAGGGGAACAAGTATCGCACTTAAAAATGTAGAAAACTTCCAATTCTTGTTGCGTTAATTTAACTCAAATTAAGAGCAAGTATTATTGGATCTAAATAGTTAAAAAAGAAATTAATGAAGGTAATTACAGCTTTTATTCTGAAGCATTATTTCCTTATCCTTTTTTTAACATTTGAATTCTTTTCGATTTCACTTTTAGTCTTAAACAACTCATTTCACAATGCGTCATACTTTAATTCTTCCAACTTTTTAATAGGAAGTATTTACGAAACGTACAATGGAGTTACGGAATACATTGACTTAGCAGACAAAAATGATGTGCTAGCAAAAGAAATTGCAAAGCTAAGATCGAGGGAAAAACTTTCGTACATACGGTATGATATTACCACTGGACTTAACAATACAGTTACCCATTACGAGCCTCAATACAAATACATCGATGCTAAAGTG
Source organism: Flavobacteriales bacterium (assembly GCA_013214205.1). GTDB lineage: Bacteria > Bacteroidota > Bacteroidia > DT-38 > DT-38 > DT-38. The sequence goes on along the minus strand of JABSPQ010000340.1, from coordinate 64,908 downwards.
ATTAACAATTCGGTTAACAAAAAACACAACTACATCACCATCAATAAAGGTTCGGCTCATGGAATAAAAAAGAACATGGGCGTAATTTTCGACGATGCCGTAGTTGGAATCGTGAAGAACGTATCTAATTCCTATAGCAGTATCATGTCTATTCTTCATACCGAATCCAGAATTGGTGGCAAATTAAATGGAAGCAAATATTTCGGTTCTGTGCGGTGGTACGACGATAACGATTACAAAACTGGAAGACTAATTGAAGTTCCTATTCATGTTAAAGTAAACGACGGAGATACCATTTCTACCACATCTTACTCTGGTATTTTTCCTGAAGGGATGCTATTTGGTTATGCCAAAGGATCTGAGAAGGATGATTCTGAGCAGTTTTTAAATATCGATTTTGAAATCCACCTCGACTTCAAAAAGCTTTCGCATGTATATGTGGTAGAAAATTTTAAACGCTCAGAAAAAGAAGAATTAGAAAAGACCAACGACGATGATTAAGGAAAGTGGAACAAATATAATCCGCTTTATCACCTTGATATTATTGCAGGTGCTCATTCTAAACAACATAGAACTGAGCGGCTACCTTAACCCTTATTTATACGTTCTTTTCCTATTGCTCTTGCCGCTCGATATGCCTAAAGGTTTGGTTTTGGCCTTGGGTTTTTTCTCGGGCTTTTGCATCGACATATTCTCTAACACGGTTGGCCTCCATTCCTCAGCTTGTGTGTTTTTAGCATTCATTAGACCTTTCATAATTAAATTTACAGAACCACGAGGAGGATATGATTTTAACGCTGAACCATCCATCGAATACATGGGGTTTAAGTGGTTTATTACTTATGCTTTCATTCTGGTTTTTGCTCATCACCTTTTACTTTTCTTTCTAGAAATATTTAGGATGACACCATTCTTTTCAACTTTATTACGTTGTATATATAGCACAATATTTACCGTGCTGTTAATGGTGATACACCAATACCTCACCTATAGAAAGAGCAAATGACAGCGGCAGAAGAGAAAAAAATAATTTTCATTTTAATCATTTGTGGGCTTGCTTTCATATACTTAATCCGACTTTTTTTCTTACAAATTGTAGATGATTCGTGGAAACTATCTGCCGACAATAATGTTACCCGGCATATTACAGAATATCCTGCCCGCGGATTAATATATGATCGTAATCACAAGCTACTAGTTTACAATCAAGCCTCGTACGATATTATGTTAATCCCTCGTCAAATGTCAGAATTTGACACTTTAGGAATGTGCGAAACCCTTGCCATCAGTAAAGAAACTTGTATTAAGAAAATAGAAAAAGTAAAATCATACTCCTGGAGAAAACCATCCATTTTCCTCAAACAAGTATCGGCTGAAACCTACGCTGCCTTCCAAGAAAGAATGCACGGTTACAGCGGATTTTATGGTCAGCCCCGAACCACGCGAAAATATGCCCACAACATGGCATGTCATATTTTTGGTAATATTGGCGAAGTAGGCCGAAGACTAATTGAAAAAGACAGCACGTATAAAGCGGGAGATTACACATGAATAAATGGAATAGAAAAATCTTACGAGTACTTACTAAGAGGCACCAATGGAAAATCGGTGATGATGGTGGATGTTTTTGGTAGATTGCAAGGAAAATTTAAAGATGGCGAGCACGATGTTAAAGCAATAACAGGAACAGACATCACCTTAACGATTGATTTGGAGCTCCAACTTTTTGGAGAATCCTTACTCAAAGGAAAAAGTGGAAGCGTAGTAGCAATTGATCCCGCAACTGGTGAAATATTAGCATTAATTTCAAGTCCGTTTTACGATCCCAATACTTTAGTTGGCAGATCGCGAGCTAAAAATTATCTTAAACTTACCAAAGACACCCTTAAACCTCTATTTAATCGTGCTATAATGGCTCAATACCCTCCTGGCTCTACCTTTAAATTGGTTAATGCATTAGTAGGCATGCAGGAAGATGTGGTAGACAGTGCGACGTATTACAGCTGTAAAAGAGGTTACGATGCTGGTAGATTACATGTAGGTTGTCATTCGCATCAATCGCCGATAAACTTAAAATACTCCATCCGAACATCGTGTAACGCTTATTATTGCCACGTTTTCCGCGACATAATTGATAAATACAGTCCGGCCGAAAAAGGGTTTCTAAAATGGAGAGGCCATGTTACATCATTTGGATTGGGTACAAAATTAGACATCGATATTCCCAACGAAATTTCGGGTCTTGTACCTACCGTAGATACATACGACCGACAGCATGGTTCTGGGAGATGGAAGTCGTTAACTGTAGTGTCATTGGCAATTGGTCAGGGAGAAATGAGCGTAACCCCCTTACAGATGGCAAACATGACAGCCATTTTTGCGAACAAAGGTTATTATTACAAGCCTCACATTGTTATACCAACCCCTTCCCAAGAAGATAGCTTATACCCTAAAATGACAACTTCCATTGATAAAAAACATTACGATTTAATAAGGGAAGGCATGTATGATGTTATTGAAAAACAGGGTGGCACTGGTGGCAAAGCAAGAATAAAGGGCATTAAAGTTTGTGGAAAAACAGGCACCGCGCAAAATCCTCATGGCGACGACCATTCTATTTTTATATCGTTCGCCCCAATGGATAATCCTAAAATTGCTATTGCAGCTTATATAGAAAACGCAGGGTATGGCTCTACAATGGCTGCACCTATTGCGAGTTTAATGATTGAAAAGTATTTAACGGATACCATCACTCGACAAAGGATGGCAGACCGTATTTATTATCCTGATAGCACTTTTAGATATTGAGAATACAAGAGAGCTTCTTCGAACGAATTGACTGGGTGGTGGTACTCACCTACTTATGCTTCCTACTATTTGGGTGGATGAATATTTTTTCGGCTTCTTACAATGAAGCTCATCCAAGTATTTTCGACCTATCACAAAATTATGGGAAACAACTTCTTTGGATAGGCACTTCGATAGTACTGGCCTTTATGATATTGGTAACAAATTACGATCTGTTTAATAAAATGGCATTTCTCATTTATGGGATAATGATGTTCGTTTTGATTCTTGTATTGATTGTTGGTGATGAAATTGCGGGTTCAAAATCGTGGATCAACATCGGAAGTTTTAAGATTCAACCCTCCGAATTCGCAAAGTTCGCAACCTGCTTAGCACTGGCTAAATACATGAGCATGGACAGGTTAAGCTATAAAGAGCTAAAAACCAAACTAATTATAGTATCCATTATTCTGTTTCCAGCTGTGCTTATTTTACTTCAGAATGATACTGGCTCTACCTTGGTATTCTTCTCATTAATTTTCGTGTTGTACAGAATGGGCTTGCCTGGATACGTATTGCTATTTGGTGCAACCATGCTTGTGTTGTTTGTACTGGCATTACTGATAAATCAAATTATATTAACCTCTTGTATTATTGTTTTAAGCGGAATTGGATTTTGGTTGGTCCGTCAAAAAAAGTTCGACAGAGCAATTGTACTTGGAGTAATGACCATTGCTGTTTCATTTACTTTGAGCGTGGATTACGTTTTTGAAAACATACTTGAGCCTCATCAAAAACAAAGAATAGAAGTTTTGTTAGGAATCCAAGCAGATATACATGGAGCAGGCTACAACATCAATCAATCTAAAATAGCCATAGGGTCTGGTGGATTTACCGGTAAAGGCTATTTAAAGGGCACACAAACCAAGTTCGACTTCGTTCCTGAACAGAGTACCGATTTCATTTTTTGTACCATAGGGGAAGAATGGGGCTTTCTAGGGAGCTTGGTGATCGTAGGGCTATTTGTATTTCTGTTTATTAGAATTATAGAAATGGCCGAAAGACAGAAATTAATGTTCTCTAAACTGTATGGATATGGTGTTGCGTCTATCTTTTTCTTCCACTTTGCAATCAACATCGGCATGACCATTGGTCTTGCACCCATAATTGGTATTCCTCTCCCTTTCCTAAGTTACGGAGGATCTTCGTTGTGGTCGTTTACAATTCTTTTGTTTATCCTAATCAACCAGGATTCACAAAGACAAGATGTATTGGGCAGGTAATCTACTAATAGAACTCAGAACGGTTATCCGTTACTTCGGCGTTGTCCAAAATCGCTTTGATTAACAAGTAATCTGCTTTTGATTTTGCACCACTGCTAAGAATAGATTTTGATGTATTCGGATTTCCCAGTACTAGTTCTTGAATTGCTTCTAACATTACGATGTAAACGCCATTCTCACCTTTAATTGGTTTAGAAGTTTGCCCATCAGACAATCCAAATATAGTTCCTACTAATGCTGGTTCGTTTCCTACAGTTGGTATACTGTTAGAAGCAAACGTTACGCCTGTAGCAGTTTTCACATCCACACTCAACTTAGTAGCAGCGCCATCAACTGTACCCGATTCGGATAAAGCTGCTGTTAATTCTTCAATTAGCATCTCGGCCTTCTTCTCTTTTCTGGCAGCCGACTCAACTTCTGTTTTAATTTTTTCTAAAGGCGTATTACCATCTTCATATATATCTTCTAAAAGAACCACTAAATAAGATTCTCCTATTTCTATAGCTGTTGATACATCTCCTTCTTCTGCCGCATTAATCCATTTAACAACCTCTCTAGAACCTTCAATTCCTCCCAAACTTCTATCGCCTTTCTTAATGTTCTCTAACGTTTTTGCAAGAGGAGCTAAATCCTCAGACTCGATAGCTGTAAGGAAATCTTCCGCTTTTTTATTTTTTCCGGCAAACTCACTACTTTTAGTAAAAAGTGCTTGGAATGTAGCGTTACTCGGCCCGAGTTCTCTATCAATAATTCCAACTTGCACTTTGTTTACAGGTTCTGTTCTATCCGTAAGTTCTATAATAAGATATCCAGCATCAATTTCAACAATAGCAGGTTTTCCCGTTTCAGATTCCATATCGAAACAGAAATCGCTAATTATCTTGGGCTGCATGCCTTCACGAAACCAACCAATCTCACCACCTTGTTCCTTATTCTGATCATCTGAGTTAGCTACTGCCATTTCAGTAAAGTCAACTCCTACTACATTAATCAGCTGCAAAATACTATCGGCAAACACTTTAGCCTCTTCTTTAGATCTAGTACCCTCGTTATCGTTAGAACCAATGTAAATGTATCTTGCGTTTGCAGAATCTGGTGCAAATTTCTTATTGATCAATTTTGCCACATTGTAAGCTCGTCCTTCAATAAACACATCAGATACGTATCCCACTTCCGACTCAAACATAATAGAATCAATACTTAATGGTAACTCCCCTTTTGTATTGTAAATTCCAAAATATCTAGAGTCTGCATTGATGTTTACATAAAGGCTGTCGTCTGTACTTGCAGCGAATTCAACCTTGATTTCATTAATCCAATCAGACACTTTTTGCTTATCATCATCCGATGGATCAACATTAAACACAACACATTTAACAGTTCTTGAAGCCTCTTGCGTGTAATCATCAACATGACTATTATAGTAGCTTTTAATATCTGCATCGGTCACTTCAACTGCATCATCAGCAATAGATCTGTAATCTTTTACAAGATATTTGATAGATGCCAATTTACTGTTACCTACTAAATTTGCTTGAACTTCTTCGTTGGTAACATACATTCCCTGCTTAACCATAGAAGTATACTTAGAACGAATTCTTTCGGCTTCAATTCCTTTTTCTAATGAAAGCCAATCTGCCTTTTGCTGTCCTGTTACATCATTATCCATGTTTTGCATATACTGCATAACCAAAGCGGGGTTAAATCGGCCACTTGCGTCTCTAAAAACTGGCACTTGAGCAACTTGTGGATGCGGGTTTCGTCCCGTAGTCATGTTTTCTAACTCATCAGCACTAACAGAAATACCCAGTTTGTCAAATTCGATTCCAAGAACAATTTCCTCTTTTAACTGATTCCAAACTTGGGTTCTAATAAAGTCCATAGTTCTATCATCAAGAGTTGGCTGACCAGAACGTTGTTTAAAATCATCTATTTGAGTTTGAATTCTAGCATCCCAATCGCGAGGAGTAACATCTTCGCCATTAATTACTGCTATTTCAGTACTTCGAGGAGCTAAACTTTGTCCTGTAAAGTCAGTTCCTATTACAAACAAGAGCACTGCTGATCCGATAATAATCATCAACAAGGTGGTTCTTTTCCTGATACTTTCTAATTCTGCCATTGGTTCATTTTTTTTAGAGCCGTGAAGATACGATGGTTTATTCGATTTAAATGGCCTTTTAACAACCTATTTACCCAAAACTTCCATGTAAACTTTGTCTATATGGGTTTTTTCTACAGATGTAATGGTAAATCGGAAATTATCCATTTCAAATCGGTCGTTTAATTTGGGGATATTCTGAAGGTGATTGACGATATAACCACCCAATGTTTCGTAATCTTCCGACTCGGGAATGCCTAATTTAAACTCATCGTTTAAGTAGTCAATCTCAAGCCTAGCAGAGAAAACATACTTATTTTTTTCAATTTGTTTTTCAATCTGCTTATCCACATCATGCTCATCTTCAATCTCCCCAAAAATCTCCTCTACAACATCTTCTATAGTAACCATTCCCGAAGTACCACCAAATTCGTCGAGTACTACAGCCAAACTTTTTCGTTGCTGAATAAACTGCCCCAATAACTCGTTTGCTGGCATTGCTTCTGCAATCCAAATAATGGGTCGCATTGATGATTTTACACTCTCTATGTTCTTAAACACATCATAAACATGAACGTAGCCAATAATATCGTCCAAAGAATCTTTGTAAATCAGGATTTTTGAATGCCACGTTTCTATAAACTTCTTTCGTAAGTCCTCTTTTGACGCATCTATTGGTAGCGCCACAATCTCTGTACGCGGCACCATACATTCTCTAATTTTAATTTTAGAAAGATCCAATACATTTTGAATTATCTGAATTTCCTGATCAATTTCCTCTTTGGCTCCTTCACTAGCCTCCTTTAAATAGTCATCGAGATCTAACCTTCCGAAAACGATGTCTTCACCATCTGTAATGGAAACCTTAAGTGCCTTTTTCAAAATAAAATCGGAAAGACCAATTACGATCCAAACAAAAACCCACAGCAAATAATAGATGATCCAAGCTGGAACGGCAAACATGTTTAAGATTCGATTTGGATCAATTCTAAACATGGTTTTAGGGAGAAACTCGGCCCAAAACAAAACTACCAATGTCGAAATAACAATTTGAACGACCAATACGATAGTATCTGACTGAACGACTTGCTGTACAAACGGCTCAATTAAGTGAGCCATGGCCATACCGTAAATTACCAGCGACACATTGTTGCCTACCAATAGAGCACCTATGAACCAGGCTGGTTTTTTAATGAATTTTGAAAGAATTTGAGCCGAAAATTTGCCCTGTTTGTTTTCCAACTCAATTTTAAGTCGGTTAGCCGAAACAAACGCCATTTCCATTCCCGAAAAAAAGAAGGAACTAAGAAGTGAAAGTAGAATTGTTAATGGAATACTCATGTTGAATATGAAAAGTTTCTCTTACCCCTCTTTCTCATACGAGATTCGTCGTCGTCTACGTAATACGTAAGAAATCCCACCTGCAACCATCATTGCAATAAACATATATGCCTCATCGATTCCCACAGTACTTATCTTATATACCGACATAACAGCTCCCATGATTGCTATTAGCAACCAAACTATTTCAAATATCTTAAATATTTTAATCATCGTCCAAGTTACTTTCTCCTCGCGGATTTTTAATAGTATATTTTGTAAAACTTTGGTTGGCTTCTAAACCATCTCCGAAAATAATATCATCCTTCGTCCTGATCTCTACAGGATCGTCTGTAAAAATAATCTCTTTTTCACCATCCCAAATTAAATGTTCAGTATACAATGTATCGCCTTCCACATTTATTACTACCACATTATCACGGGCATCCATTAAGGTATTGTTGTTAAACAGCTTGCCTTTATTGGCACTAATAAACGATTCCGGCTTTGCGTTATCATCAAATATTTCGGCATTAAACCCTTTTGGCAGGTCTTTGTAAGGTTCCTCGCCTTCAAAAAGGCCTAACCTCGGACAAAATATTTTGTATTGAATTTTTCCCGAGTCGCTTTGTGTGATGTAAAGATCGAAGGAAGTTATAACGGGTGCTTCCTCATCGTCCATTACGAATTTAAACACGTCTACATCGCTCTCGCACGAACTAAAGAGAATAAGTATTGAAAGTAAATATCCGACTCCGAATTTAGCCATTCATAAACGAATTAGAACCTATCTTGCCCTAACGATTGTGGTTTCATTAATCCAGCACTCAACTGTAAAGGCAGCACCAACTTCAACTCCTTCAAAGAATAACTTTTCAGTATCAGGAAACCTTGATTTAGCTTGCTCCATTTTTTTATTTGCAACACCTGCAACACCTGAGTCAACAGATTTGGCTTTTTTGTACATGTCGTACGCCGCCCATTGCACTGAACCCTTTTTCACATCCTTGCCTTCTTCTCCACATTCTTTTCCGCTAATTGCATATAAATCTCCAATTAATATATATGGAATCCCCCAACCTGGTCGGGCTGCAATAGCTTTTTTAGCATATGTTCTTGCAGTCGGTTTCTGACCTAACGCTTTGTACGCTTCTGCCGCTTTAAACAAGTATTTCCCTTTCTTTTCGCCATCTGATGCCAATTCAACTGCCGCTTTAAAATAATCTAATGCCGCGCTGTATTTCTTTTTACCCATCGACATTTTACCTAGGTTGTATTTAGACGTTTCTGATGGATCTAAGGCGTCTAATTTAACCGAGGCTCCATAAAACAATTCAGAGTCAGTACAATCTACCTTATCCAACAACTTTGTAATTGTTTTTAACATACCTATATCCTCTGGTGTAGCATCAAACCTAGGTTGAAATACACCAATTAAATCTTCGCAATTGGCAAGGTCAGCGAATTTCTTATCCATGCCTTCTTGAACTATCTTATAACTAGGTACTTTTCTAGCATCTCCTAAGTTGGCACTAACAACGTCGCTCAATTTTAAATAGAGCTCCATAATAAATTCTTTTTCTAGTTCCTTTTTTTTGTATTTACTAAAAGCTGTTCTAAAATAAATATTTACAGTATTCGCATCCGTTTTGTTTTGCTCTAACTCATAAGAGTTTGCTGCAAGATCATATGCACCATTAATATCTTTCTTGTATTTATATACATCTCCAGCCCATCTGCCTTTCACATATCCTTCTTGACCAAAGTTCTTGATTCTTTCAGCATACAACCAAAACAATGAATCTATCAGAATTGTCTTTTTTGCCTCATCCGCTTCTTCTTTTATCAATGATTTAAGCATTTTTGCTCCATTGATATAAAGGTTTTTACTCGCTTTAGGACATATAGTAACCGCCGTTCTCCAATGAATAACAGCCGACTTATAGTTTTTAGCCTTTATGTCATCGCCAAATAAGTTTAACGACTCAAGGCATTGAACACTGTCTTCGGGAGCACCATGCTTACCATTTTGGCCATGTACCGCAGCTGTTAAACAAATAAGCAAAGTGCTTAACAACAAAATTCTTTTTTTAATTACTGTTTTCATCTTAATTGTACTTACGTTTTATAAACCATGTTTCGTTAAAGGTAACGCTCAAGGTCATCTTGTGATATTGTTCTTCGATAAGCTCTGAATTGCCTCCTGCACTAAGCTTATTGTATTCATATGACAACCCAACCACATTAATAAAGTTCTTTAACGACACTGCTAAACCAAAACTTATGCCATAATTCACTAATTGGGTACCATCGTTAACAATTTTTGATTTCCCATTGCTTAAACCCATCCTGTAATGCGTTCTATTCCAGATTTTTGTAGACGATTTGTAAATTGGAGTTGGCGTATACTGAACTCCAAAAATCATTTTATTGCTATTGGCAAGTTGGTAGATTCCGTTACCAGCAAGCAATGGGTTTTTAAACGAGCTCCAATTCTCACTTCTATAATCAAAACCTATTTTGAGTTTACCGTTCCATTCGGCTGTAAACCCAGCGGAAAACGTCATAGGTATTTCGATTTCATCAGAAGCTTCTGAGATTGTATCAATCGAATTGTTATCTACAACTACATATCTAAAGCTTAAAAGATCAGAAGACAACTTTGAGGCTGGCGCAAACGTACCACCAACTATAATATCTATTCTTTTATCTCGATCAGTAGTATCCAAATCGATTGTATGCTTATACTGAAGTCCGAAATCAAAATTAACATCCTTTACATACGCTGTTCTTAAATATACTGTAGAAGGAACACTATTACTATCAATAAAATTTAATGTTTCATCATGGCTTATTTTTCCAAACAAGTAATTCAAATTGACTCCTATCGAGATATTTTTGAACGTGAATGCCTGAGTTACATTTAGTCGATTGATGCCCCCTTCGCCTTGCGATATATTCTGCATCAAACCCAAACTATCCTGCATAGAATAATCAATAATGCCGTAACCAACATTACTATGTCTTCTAATTCCAATACAAGTAGCTCCTCCTATACTTTTCATAGGAAAAGCGATTGATACATAATGTAATGCGCCATGGCCACTAGAGTTTGAGCTATCGCCATCGGTTACATTTAAGAATTTAGCTCCTAAACCAGCCTCATACGTAGTTCTAGCAAGAGAAGTGATTGATGCCGGATTTACATAATTGATCTCACTTTTATTTTGAATTCCAGCACCCAAGCCCGAAAGACCAAGCGTACTTACGTTGCCATTGTTGTTCACCTCTCCTATTCCAAGATAGCTATATGGTGAATTTAACTTACCCTGTGCATTGGCACTTTCTGTACGTCCGCAAATTATAATTGCGGAAAGTAAAAATATAGTTGATAACTGCTTAAGCATTATGCTCCAAAACTCTATTGAGACCTTTTAATAATAAAAATGAATCCGCAAAGATGTGACTTTTTAATTTGTTATTAAAGAAATTAAGGTCTCCACCTGTTACTATTATTTGTAAATCTTCATATTTACTTCTATATCTATCTATTACACCATCCATTTCTATCACAATACCATTTTGAACACCAGATATAATAGCACTTTCGGTGGTGTTTCCTGTTAATTCACTTTTATTTTGCTTTTCAACTAACGGTAGATTTTGAGTGAAAGTATTCAACGCTTTAAACCTCATTTTTAACCCAGGACTGATACTTCCCCCCATAAAGCCCTCGTTTTTGTCCACAAAATCGTAAGTAATTGCCGTTCCAGCGTCGATTATTAACAGGTGATTATTCGGAAAACCTGCTTTTGCACCCACGGCAGTTGCCAACCTATCGATGCCCAAAGTACGCGTAGATTCGTAATTATTAGCTATTGGAATGGGAGTTTCGGCCGAAAAACGAATTATTTTAAAATTTTTATTCAAAAATTCCTCTACCTCGCTATCAAGACCAGAATCTATAGCGTAAATGGCGTTTTCTATTTCATTTTTACTTCCAACAAACTCTTGCAAACGATTGACGTTTAGATCATCAAATACCGTATTTGTAATCAGTTTTCCATCATTAAAAATGGCCAATTTGGTTCTACTATTTCCGCAATCTATGGTAAGATTCATGTTCCCTTTGGTGGTTAGCACAAATTTAAACTAATATTAATTCAAGATTTCATTATAGAAGGTTTTGGGAGTAGAAAATTTTTATACATTTGCCATCCTTAAAGGATGGTGCCTTAGCTCAGTTGGTAGAGCAATGGACTGAAAATCCATGTGTCCCCGGTTCGATTCCGGGAGGCACCACCAAACAGATTTGAGTGTGAGTTTCGACAAGAAACTCACACTTTTTTCGTTTTCAGGCATATTTGTCTTGAGTTAAGGAAGATCAATTATGTTATTTGTAAAGAAACCTAATCCTCTTGCGGGCTTACACAAACTGCAATAGTAGCCAAGTCGCTTTTGGTTAGCTCAGGGTAATTACCGCAGTAAAAACCATTCTGATAAATGGTCTCAGAGCTATCTACGTTTTGCATGTTTTTAACATACTTTTTATAGAAAGGCTGATTTTGCATGTTACCCGATATGATAGGTCTTATTTCTATCCCTGCTCCCGAAAACTGGTAAACATATTGGTCTCTAAGCTCTTTCGACTTACAAATAAACGGCATAGAAAAAGAAGAAACCTTTAGAATATGATCGGTTTTAATTTTTATCAAATCACTATTTTTAGAGGCAACTGCGTCAATTTCAGCAAAATTCTTTTCTCTTTGATTGATGTTGTCTTCCAAATATTTTAATTGTTCCAAGCCTAAAAAACCAGTTATTTCAGTTGGTCTAAGGTTGTAACCCAAATCATAAAAACTGTATTTGGCATCGAATTCACTCTTAATTCCGTTTTGTCGGCGCCACTTAATTTGTTGTTCGGGTTTTAAGTTTCTGTCCCATCCATTTGCCCTAACAATCCTTAACATCTCTGCAAATTCCTCATCGTCGGTGCAAACCATTCCCCCTTCTATAGTAGACATGTGATGAGCTACAAAGAACGAGAAGCTTGATGCCAAGCCAAAAGTTCCTGTTTTGCCTCCTTCTAATTCTGTTCCTAAAGATTCGCAATTATCCTCGATGTAGATAATGCCTTCGGCCTCGCACAATTCTTTAATCGTTTGTAAATCGCCTGCCAAACCAAGTACATTGGTAGAAAAGAAAACTTCTATTTTTTCAGTTTTTAGTGTTTCAATAATGTTGGCAGACATCACATTAATTGTATCAATACTACAATCTATCGCCACCGGAATCATACCTAATTGAAGGATGGGCATTACATTGGTAGACCACGTTAAAGCCGAAAAGCCCACTTTAGCACCAGTTTTAACTTTCCCCCGGTTTAAAAGTGCTTGCAACATAGCCAAGTTGGCGCTACCACCACTATTAAACAAAACGGCATCGGCACTGCCTTGATATTGTGCAAATGCTTGTTCGAAATCGGCGCAATTATCACCCATACTTAACCTATTAGAAGTAAGAATAAAGCGTGCGAGTGCTTCTTTAGTTACTTGTTCGTTAAGAAACGTATTTTTCATTAATGGTATCATACTCTGCTTTTTGGATATTCATGTACACTTAATCAACAATACTACAACTTTTAAAAGTTAGTAGTTACTGGTTAGCTGTCTGCATGCCAGCATAAATCTCTATCATTTCATCTACACCTTCCGATAAACTTACCTTTGGCGAAAAGCCGTACGCCTTCATTTTCTCAACGTCCATACATTTCCTCAACATGCCATCAGGCTTAGATGTATCCCATTTTAACTCACCTTCGAAACCTACTTTATCGCGAATCATTTCGGCCAATTCTTTAATTGAGATTTCTTCTCCCCAGCCGATGTTAATCATATCGTCCTCAACATCATTTTCCATCAAAAACACAACAGCTTCGGCCATATCTTGTACATGTAAAAACTCTCTTTTTGCAATACCTGTTCCCCACACAGAAACATCGGAATCGCCATTTTTTTTAGCGTCAGAAAACTTTCTAACCAAAGCAGAAAGCACATGGCTGTGTTCCAAATCGAAACTATCGTTGGGACCATATAAATTGCAGGGAATAAGAGAAACATATTTAATTCCGTGTTGCTCGTAATAAGCTTTTGCCATGCTAACTCCGGCCAGTTTGGCAATTGCATAACCTTCATTGGTAGGCTCCAAAGGGCCAGTCATCATGTACTCTTCTTTCATAGGTTGCTTGCATTCCTTTGGATAGAGACACGAACTGCCTAAAAAAACAATCTTCTCAGTTCCATTCTTTTCAGCAGCACTAAAAATGCTGTTTTGAATGGCAAGGTTATCAAAAATAAAATCTGCCGGGAATTTCATATTGGCATTAATGCCACCAACTTTCGCCGCCGCCAAAATTACCTGATTGGGTTTGTGCTCTGCAAAAAACTCATCTACCAACTCTCTATTTCTTAAATCAATCCTCCCTTTATCAGCAACAATTAAATTGGGATAATTACGATCTTGAAGATTTTTTAATATCGAAGAGCCAACCATACCGTTGTGTCCGGCGATAAAAATCTTGTCGTCTTTATTCATTTTATACTAAAATTATGATGTAAAATGCAAATTTGAAATGATGCAACAAAAATAAACAATTTCAATTTTAGCAAACATTATGTTGTGCCGCTGTTAATTTCTACTCTTTATATGATTGTATGTAATACTTTTGTAGTTGGATACTAAGTATGAGTAAGCAAGGAAATACGGCTTTTTTAATTTTCTACCTTTTGGTGGCTTACATTTTGGCTCAATTTTTTTGGTGGACTTATTTAATCATGTCGCTCAATCAAGAGCTCTACATTCTACGGGAAGATGGAGATATTGACACCAAATTCTTGATGATTTTGGGAGAGGGAAGCATCTTCCTCATTCTGCTAATTGTAGGTGCTTTGCAAATTAGAAAGACTTTTAAGAAGGAAATTAGCTTGGCTCAACAACAAAACAATTTCTTGCTATCTATCACCCACGAATTAAAATCGCCTTTGGCATCTATTAAATTGCAGATAGAAACCCTTATTAAACACGATTTAGAAACCAAGCAACAAAACGAAATTTTCTCTAAGGTTCTATTGGATGCCAACCGGCTTAACGACTTAGTGGATAACGTTTTACTTGCATCTCAAATTAACGACGAGAGTTTTGTTTTAGATAAACAAAATCAAAACATTGTTCCAATCATATCCGAATTGGTTGGCAAGTTTTCTAAATCTGCCTCCAATTTCAACATTGAATTTTCATCTAAAGAAACGGAACTAATTTTGCCAATTGATAGTATGGCTTTCTCTAGTATTGTGATTAACCTGATTGAAAATGCTTTAAAATATTCCGATCAAAACTCAAATATTTTGGTGGCACTTGGATTAAAAAGCGAAGGAATTGTATTGGTGGTAAAAGATGAAGGATCGGGAATTTCCGATGAAGATAAATCGAAGGTTTTCGACAAGTTTTACCGTGGTAACGACGAACTAAGAAGAAAAACAAAAGGCACAGGCCTTGGTTTATACATTGTGAAATACTTGGTAAGCAAGCACAATGGATCAATTTTAATAAAAGATAACAGTCCAAAAGGCAGTATTTTTGAAGTTACATTTAACAAGAATTAAGGGATTATGAAGAAGGCAGCGTTGATCATTATGGATGGTTGGGGAATTGGAGATGGAAGTGAATCAGACACGGTTGACAGAGCCAATACCCCTTTTATTGATTCTTTATATAAAAACAACCCGAATGCTACACTAAAAACTTTTGGAGCTCATGTGGGGTTGCCAGATGGACAAATGGGAAATTCGGAAGTTGGTCACCTCAACATTGGTGCAGGTCGAATTGTTTACCAAGATTTAGCTAAGATTAACAAGGCAATTGAAGATGGTACATTGGCAGAAAACGAAACTTTGCTAGCTGCATTCGATTACGCTAAGAAAGAAAATAAGCCTGTGCATGTAATGGGATTAGTTTCTAACGGTGGAATTCACTCAAAACAAGATCACCTACACCACCTGCTTGGACTTGCCGAAAACAACGGAATTAAAAACCTTTTCGTTCACGCTTTTACAGATGGTAGAGATACCAACCCTACTATGGGAAAAGGATATATTGAAAACCTGGTTGAGTTTATTGATGGAAAAAATGCGAAGTTGGCCAGTTTGGTTGGCAGGTATTACGCCATGGATAGAGACAATAGATGGGAAAGAATTAGCCTAGGATATGAATTATTGGTTAATGGTGTTGGAGAAAAAATTACAGATTTCGTAGGTGCTGTTCAGCAATCGTACGACAACAATATTACCGATGAGTTTATTAAACCAGTTGTTGGCGTTGATGAATCGGGAGAGCCTATCGCAACAATTTCGGCTGGCGATGTGGTAATCTGTTTCAATTTTAGAACGGATAGGTGCCGACAAATTACCCAAGCGCTTACACAGGAAGATTTCCCTGACCACAATATGAAAACGATTGATTTGCATTATGTAACAATGACAAATTACAATAGTAAGTTCAAAAACATTCACCTGATTTTCGACAAGGACAATATAAAAATGACGCTTGGGGAAGCTATTTCTATTCAAGGTAAAACTCAACTTAGAATCGCCGAAACTGAAAAATATCCACATGTTACCTTTTTCTTTTCGGGTGGTAGAGAACTTGAATTTGAAGGAGAGATTAGAAGGGTTGCTCCGTCACCCAAAGTGGCTTCATACGATGAACAACCAGAAATGAGTATTCATGAAGTTACTGCTATGGCTGTAAAAGAAATTAATGATACAGCGCCAGATTTTATCTGCTTAAACTTCGCTAACCCAGACATGGTAGGCCATACAGGCAATCAGCCGGCAATTATTAAAGCATGCGAGGCTACAGACGATGCCGTTAGCCAAGTAGTTGAAGCTGGCCGAGCAAAAGGATATTCGTTTGTAATAATTGCAGATCATGGCAATGCAGAGTTCTCCATTAATGCAGATGGATCGCCAAACACAGCCCACACAGTTAACTTAGTGCCTGTATTTTTAATAGACGATGATTACACCCAAATTAGCGATGGTAAATTGGCAGATCTTGCACCTTCTATCTTAACAATAATGGGTTTAGAAATTCCCGAAGAAATGACTGGCAATGTGATAATCGATAAACTGTAATTAGGGTTCTATTGATGTTGATTGCAAAGGTTTTTCCTAAAGATCCCTGGGATCCTTTAACGACACAACCGTAACTGACCCCTGAAGTTTATGAGGTTTGCCCTCTTCGTCTTTTAGCGTTATCAGATAAACATAAACATCTTGTTGCACCGTTTTACCCTTTTTTGCTCCTCTGCCGTCCCAACCTTCGTTTTCGTCGTTCGATTCGAAGATTAAATTACCCCAGCGATCAAAAATTAGCATCTTAAACGAATAAACGCCCGACCCCTTACCAATAAATACATCGTTTATTCCATCGTTGTTAGGAGTAAAAGCATTGGGAACGTAATATATAAAAGCGTCTTCCACAATTACATCCAACAAAAAGGTATCTAAGCAGCCATATTCATTGTTTCCAACCTGGATTACCTCGTAGGTGCCATGTTCTAGATAAGTATGAAAAACATTGCATACACCTGCCGACTCACCATCTCCAAAGTAAACCCAACAAGAATCATTGTTAATAGATAGATCAATAAATTCGTTTGTGGAATTAAGGGTAGTTATTATGTCGTCTTTAGAAATCATCATCATAGTAGGTCGGGGGTCTACATGGCAAATTCCTTCAATAAGCACAGTATCTTGGCTAATGCAACCCGAATCGGCCTCTACTTTTAAGAAAACATCATAATCTCCCGCCTCTTTATACACATGAATCGGGTTTTCGTATGTTCCATAAGTTACTCCTGGCAGCCCTTCAACATTATCGTCTGGTCCATAGCCTCTACCATCTAAGTGCGACCCATCACCAAATTTCCAATAATACTGTAAATCGGTACCACCTATGGAAGTAGTTTTGAATTTAGCATGAAACTCTACACACCCATTGGTTACATCCATTTCATAATCTGCACGCGAATATGGATAAACATGTGCAACATCCACACCTTCTGATGTGCAACCAGTAGTTTCGTTAGTTAATGTTAAAACAACGTTAAAATCTCCTAAGCCATTAAAAGCAATATCAACGGGTGCTTCCTGTGTAGATGTGTCGGGAAGAGCATTAGGGCCAAAATCCCAGTCATAAGAGTATTCGAAACCAAAATCGGAGCTTAAGGGTCCATCTACAAATTCGAACGAGAAACTGTTGTCCATCAAGCAATACCCTGGCGTATGACTAACTTCAATGTACTCTTTCGGCGTAACGGTTACCAATACTGTATCTTTCGCCTTACATCCATTTAAATCCGTTGTATGCAAAACGTACTCATAGTATTCTATATCCACCGTCTTATTTTCTAAACTAATTGTAGGGTTCGCAATATTAGAATGTTCCATCCCTATACTCGGACTCCAGTAATACCAAACGTCTTCCAATTTTTCAGCACCAATTGTATTTGTTGATGCCGAACAAAAGAAGATGTCTTCCCCTGCAGTAGAGATCCCTGCTGGAAAAATCTCAATTTCATAATCCCTGTAGCCAGCACATTCATGATCTGACGTTGCAACCAACCACAATGTAAATATTCCGTCCTCTTTATAAGTGTGGCTGGGCGTTTTAGCCGTATCCAAATCACCATCGCCAAATTGCCAAACGTAGCTATCTATTGTTCCTGAGTTTATGGTAGATGTATTGGTAAAATAAGTTAAATCGCCGAAACAGCTTTTTGTATGAAGTGCAGAAGGAGCTGGAGCAGGAAATATTTCTATTGTTTCGTACATGGTACTTTCGCAGCCAATATCCATTGTAACAGTTAATTTAATCTCATACGTTCCGGCCTCATCAAATTTTTGAGCAGGGTTTTGTTCTGCTGTTTTGTCCACACCTACGAATTCCCAAAGCCTTTTAGAAATACTACCAAAAATGGTCGTAGAAACATCGAAAAACTCAATATCAGTATTTTCACAACCATCCTCAAACACCATTCCTAAGTCCAATACATCTTCCAGTTCAATTAACGCAAACGCCGTATCTGCACAACCATACCCAGGATTAGTAATTAAAGTAACCAAATACGATCCTGTATCAGGAAACGTATAAGTTGGTTCATACTCATCAGAGATGTCGCTTGATATGCCAGCAACACCAAAATCCCATGAATAAAAAGTAGCATTGTTGCTAGAGTTTGCAAATTCCACAGTAAGCCCATCACAACTGTGATCGCCCTCGGGAATAGAAGAAGTGGTTGCCACATCGCAATAAACTACGTTGAACTGAAAATCTCGTTTATTAACGCCTGTTAAAATTCCGTTCCGGTATTCGCTTACACAAATACCTACCACAAAAATCCCCATCTGAGTTGGAGTACCAGTTAATATTCCGGTTACAGGATCGATAACAAATGCAGGGTCGGCATCCAAAGGTTTTTGATAACTGTAGCCAGCCGTATATTCAATTAATCCCGGTGGCATTTCCGCATAATCACAACCAATTAAATGTCCGGGTTGATAGCACTCGTCTAGATATACAAAAGTATTGGGATGACAAATTTCATAGACCAACGAATCACCATCAGGATCCCTTGCAGAATGGTCGAAAGTTAAAAAGTCGTTAAGGCAAACAGCTACAGGTGGGTAATTATTAAAAACAGAACTATTATTACACGCTTTTTCCCCATCTGTAGGTATATTAATTATGTAAGTAGAGCCAATATCTCCAGGGTCCACAACATTTGTAATTTCCGTTGTTCTGCAACATCTCTGATAAACAATTTGGAAAGTGCCCCTATTAGGAGTAAGCCTAATTTGTTCTGTATAGATAGCCCTTTCAACACAAAGGTCTGTTGGAAAATCTAAACACGGATTGTTTACGTAGTGATCTACATTTACAATACTAACGGGGTAAGATGTGATTTTTGCAATGTAATTATCCTGTAAATCATAAACGAAAAAATATCCAGGATCGTCAAATTCAGCATTGTCAGGAGCGCAATTTCTGTATATAACAAGATTTACGGTATACATGTTATCGCCACCGCAAGTGTAAGTTAACTCCCCGCCAATAATGTGGGTCGCACGAGTTTTTGAAGCCACCATTACTAGCACTCCAAAAAACATACATAACACTAATTTCTTGATCAAAATATCAATACTTTTATTCACTCACTGTATAAGACGTATAAAACGTCGAATGGTTGTCTCGAATTGCTCACTTTAGTTTACTATATAAAGGTAACGAATTGATGTAAAGCAATAAAGAAATTACAAAAAAATAATATGAAAGACCTAATTCTTAAATACATAGATCAAAATAAGGACCGTTTTGTTGAGGAGTTAATAGAGATTTTAAAAATCCCATCTATAAGTACAGACCCTCAATATGCTGGAGATGTGCGAAAAGCAGCCAAATTGGTGCTCGAAAATTTAAAGCAAGCTGGTGCCGATAATGTTGAATTATGCGAAACGGATGGTCATCCGATTGTGTATGGCGACAAAATATTCGACCAATCGCTTCCTACGGTGTTGGTTTACGGCCATTATGATGTGCAACCAGCAGAACCTTTAGACCTTTGGGACTCCCCTCCTTTTGAGCCCGTTGTTAAAGATGGCAAAATTTATGGTCGTGGTACTTGCGATGATAAAGGGCAAATGTTTATGCATATTAAGGCGCTAGAAGCCATGATTGCAACAGATACGCTTAATTGCAACCTCAAATTTTTAATTGAAGGAGAAGAAGAATCTGGAAGTGAAAATTTAGAAAATTTCATTACTAAGGAAAAAGAAAAACTTAAGGCGGATATGGTAATCATCTCCGATACGTCTATGTTGGCCAACGATGTACCTTCTATTACGGTGGCTTTAAGAGGAATTAGCTATTTAGAAGTTGAATTAACAGGCCCCAATGTAGATTTACATTCAGGTGTTTATGGTGGTACAGTAGGCAACCCTATCGATATCCTTTGTGAAATGATCGCTTCTTTGAAAGACGAGAATGGAACAATTACCATTCCTGGGTTTTACGACGATGTGCAAACTACAAGTGACGAAGAACGGGCTGAGATGTTGAAAATTCCTTATGATGAAGAGAAATATAAAAAAGGATTAAATGTTGATGCTTTGAAAGGTGAAGCAGGCTATACAACCATAGAAAGAAACACCATAAGACCATGCTTGGATGTAAACGGGATTTGGGGTGGCTACATGGGCGAAGGAGCAAAAACTGTAATTGCGTCTAAAGCAACCGCTAAAATTTCTATGCGTTTGGTAGCAAACCAAGATTCGAAAAAGATTGCACAACTTTTTACCGATCACATTAAAAACATTGCTCCGGCATCTGTTAAGGTAAAAGTTACCGATTTCCATGGAGGCGAACCTGCTATATGTCCTACAGATTCTGTTGAGATAGAAGCAGCAAACAAGGCAATGGAAGAATCTTTTGGTGTTAAACCAATTTGTACAAGAGAAGGTGCCAGCATTCCAATTGTGGCTTTGTTTGATAGCGTTTTAGGTTTAAAAACGGTACTGTATGGGTTTGGCCTGAATTCTGATGCTATACATTCGCCTAACGAGCACTACGGACTATTTAATTTTTATAAAGGAATAGAAACAATTCCTTTATTTTATAAGTATTACAGAGAGTTGAAACAATAGCTCGAAAATTGAAATTTAAATTGACAAAATTCCAAATTACAACTTTTATAACGCTTGTCGTTATTGCTTCACTAGGCGTTGTAGCCTGCAATGAAATTATCCCACCCGAAGTTGTGGGCGTAGAATCTTTTCAGATTAACAACATGAGTGCTTCCGGTGGGAGCATTGATGTTGGTGTAAGAATAAAAAATGAAAACAATATAAAGTTTACAATTACCAGCTGTAAAATGGATGTTATAAGCGGCAATTCTAAAATAGGAACCGCCGAAGTAACTAATAATATAGTGATTCCAAAAAAATCTGAAGACCTCCATACCTTTAAAATCACTGCTAAATTTAATGGCATTGCTGGGGCATTTGCCGCTGCGATGAACATGTTTGGTGGCAAAAAAGAATTTACTTTTAAGGGAGAAGTAAAGGTGAGAACCATGGGCATTACAAAGAAATTCCCCATCGAGTTTTCTCATGCCATGTAGCGTTTATTAACGTTCGTTCGTCAATATCTTTTCATGGCGCCCTACAGGCAACGCTTTAAATCGATTAACTTTGTTGACTTAACATTGTTATGAAAGCATTCGTAGGCTTCATTATAGCCTCATTTTTTATTATTAATTCTTGTAGTACCCAGGAAGTAACCAATCATACATTGGAGGATAAAACACATCAGTACACCAATAACTTGATCGATGAAACAAGCCCGTACTTGCTTCAACATGCCCACAATCCAGTAAATTGGAATGCTTGGAACGACGAAACGTTGCAACGAGCCGTAGATGAAAACAAGCCGATTATTATAAGCATAGGCTACTCTGCTTGCCATTGGTGCCATGTAATGGAGCACGAATCTTTTGAAGATCCTGAGGTGGCTAAGATGATGAACGAAAATTTTATTCCGATTAAAATAGATCGGGAAGAGCGCCCTGATATAGACCAGATATACATGAACGCCATTCAATTGGTTAAACAAAGTGGCGGTTGGCCGTTAAACTGTATTGCTTTACCCAACGGAAAACCTTTTTTCTGTGGTACTTATTTCCGAAAAGATCAATGGCTAAAAGCCCTAAAAGATGTATCGAGCGCGTATGTAAATAGGCACGATGAGGTTGTTGAATACGCCAATAAATTAACCAATGGAATCAACCAATCGGAGCTGATTACAATCGACCAATCGGAACCCATTTTCGAAAAACAATACCTTGAAACAGCTGTAAATGGATGGGCACAACAATTCGACCTTGTAGAAGGCGGCAACAATCGCGCACCTAAGTTTCCGATGCCAAACAACTATCAATTCCTGTTAAGGTATTACCATTTAACAAAAGACGAATCTATTTTAAAACATGTAAACCTATCGCTTACCAAAATGGCTTTGGGTGGTATTTACGATCAGGTTGGTGGCGGTTTTGCACGCTATTCGACAGATATAATATGGAAAGCACCTCACTTCGAAAAAATGCTTTACGACAATGCTCAGTTGGTTTCACTATACAGTGAAGCGTATGTGCTTACTAAGAATCCTCTTTACAAAGAGGTAATTACAGGTACGCTAGAGTTTATTGAAAGAGAGATGACTTCTCCTGAAGGGGCTTTTTATTCGGCTCTTGATGCAGATAGCGAAGGCGAAGAGGGCAAGTATTACGTGTGGAAAAAAGATGAACTGAAGTCCATTTTAGGAGATGATTACAATTTGTTTGCGAAGTATTACAACATACAAGGCAAAGCACTTTGGGAGCATGGCAACAACATTTTATTGCGCGATGTTATTGACGAAGAATTTGCAAAAAAGGAAAAAATTGAATTAGAAGAACTCCAATCTTTCATCAGGAAAAAGAACGATGAATTACTGGAAATAAGAGAGAAAAGAATTCACCCAGGCTTAGACGATAAATGTTTAACATCATGGAATTCTCTTATGCTTAGAGGTTATGTAGATGCTTATACAGCATTGGGCGATGAAGATTATTTAGAAGCTGCCATTAAAAATGCCGACTACATCATCAAAAATCAGATTCAGAAAAATGGCTCCATCAACCATAGCTTTAAGGCTGGCAGGTCTACAATTAATGGCTATTTAGAAGATTATTCGTTTACAATTGAGGCGTTTATTGCTTTATACGAAGCCACTTTTGATGAAAAATGGTTGGAACACGCTCAACTATTAATGGATCACGCAGTAACTCATTTCTTCGACAGCAACAGTGGCATGTTCTTCTTTACATCCGATTTGGACAAGAAGTTAATTGCAAGAAAGATGGAAGTAAATGATAATGTTATTCCTGCTTCCTGCTCTAGCATGGCTAAGTCGCTTTATTTATTAGGCTTACTACTCGATAAAAACGACTACTTAGATAAAAGCACTCAGATGCTTAACAATATTAAAAAAGACATGCCGAGATATGTTTCTGGTTATTCTAATTGGGGAATATTGATGATTAACAGAATTCTACCGTTTTACGAAATTACCATTGTAGGCAACGATTTCAACGATAAACGAAAGGAAATCAATCAGCAATACATTCCAAATAAAATATTGATGGGATCGAAGAGAGAAAGTAATTTACCGCTGTTGGTAAACAAATATCAAAAAGGAAGCACCATGATTTATGTGTGCCTAAACAAAACCTGTAAAATGCCTACAGAAGAAGTTAATAAGGCATTTAGCTTGATGAAATAATGAAATTAATTCTGAACATATCCGCTTTTATAGCTCTAGGCATTCTATTTTCTATGCCAACTCATGCTCAATTACTTGATGCAGAGAACTCCTCTTTTCACAAAAACAATTTGGTGTTTGATAATGAGGCCATTGCTAGGCACAGAATACAAGAGATTAAATGTGAAGTTTTTGAAAAAGCACCCGGGAAACCAATGATTTTTAAAGGGGTAACAAGAACGTATACATTTAATGTAAATGGCGACAAACTCTCGAAGATAACAACCTACATGAACAGATTTCAAAGAATTGACACTGTTACGATTAATTATATTTACAAGAACAATCAATTAGTAACAGAGCAAACGGAAATCTTTAATATAAAGTTGATTTACAATTACAAAAACGACAAAAATGGAAATTTAATTAAACGAACTTACTTAAAAGAAAGACCTTATAACGACCCATATTCCTTGGCTACAACAAAAACGGAAGAGATTAGTGTTAGTGCTTATAAATTCTATTACCACGACGATAATAGGATTTACAAAAAGGAATTTATTAACGATGTACGTCGTGTGTACATGACCGTGTTTTATATCTATAACGAGCAAGGAAACATCACGCGAGAAATCAAACGAAGAACTATTGGCGGTATGGTTTCCTCTACCAAATACAAGTACAACGATCAAGGTTTATTAGTGAGCAAGGTTGTTAAACTGCACAAGGAAACCAAAAAACTTGAATTAAAATACGATGATAACAACAACCTATCGGAGGAAATTTATTCGGATAACGACGGAGAATTTCAGAATTTCGTTTTTAGTGAAAACACTCACCAGCTAAGCTCTAGGGTATACAAAGACGACGAAAAAGACATTATTTATATTACTCGTTATGAGTTTAAATACCACCAAAACAACTTGTTTTTTCCTTTTATAGAAGAGGAAAAACCTTACGACTTTTCAGATACGATTGCCACAAAAATTTACAGATAACAAAGGCTAATCTATCACCAGCTTTCCCGACTTGATTATTTTATTGCCCACTTTTATTTGGTAAAAGCAGATTCCTGATACCAAGTTCCTTCTATCAATCACCAATTTAGAATCGGTTAAATTAAAATCTTCCCGCACTTTTTCGCCTGTTAGGCTATACAATTCATTTGTTAGGCTTTTGCAACGGTCTTCATTTGTCAACAAAAAAACCACAAATATTTTATTAGCAGGTAGGTATTGAGCTTACCACAGGATTTTTCATTTTATCATATTGATAGCTTTCGATGCAAACCGTATGATAATTCACGTCAATAACTCGATAAATTCAGAATCTATCTATTTCGACATGCTACTTCTTAGAAACGGTAGCTACAAAATCTTTTAAATAGAAAGGCTCGAAGTAGGCCACATCTTCAAAATCACCTTGTTTGAATTTTTCGTCAGATAATTTTGCCATTGAGCGTGATGAAGGAAAAATATTCTCAGTAAAAAGCGCATTACTATTGGCCGACAAAGTCGATTCGCATTTAGCCGCACCCGGACCAAAGAAAACAACTTTGTTTTTTTCCAATACATTTTGATATGATTCGTCGTCAATTATATCGGCCGAAATCTCTTTTATTACATTCAAATTTTGATCGTAAATAGCTGCGTACACCTCCATACGGCGCGCATCTAACATTGGGCAAAGGAAATCGTTATCGTTACACAGTTTCATTTCAATAGCGTCGCTAGCCATAGCTTCTAAAGTACTAATAGATATCAACGGAAGATCTAGCGCGAAACAAATCCCCTTTACTGTGCTCACCCCTATTCTTAAACCTGTGTACGATCCAGGACCTTTGCTTATTGCAACGGCATCTAGTTCGGCAAGGGTTAAGTTGGCCTTTTCACAAATTTCTTGAATGAATAAATTCAGATTTTCAGCGTGGGAATAGCCATCGTTTAGTTCTTTAAACTTCACCACCTCTCCATCTATCGAGATACTCACAGAGCACATCTCCGTTGATGTTTCGATATTTAAAATGATTGCCAAACTAAAATTTAAGAGGTCGGCCTTGATAGAAATCCAACACTTTCAACTTGAAAATATAATCGTATCGGGCTTGTAGTAAATCCGATTCCGTCTTGTTCAAATTTGTTTTGGCATTGCTGTACTCAACAAACTCAATTACATTTTGATCAAACTTTTTGGTTATATTCTTAAACGATTCTGAAAGGGATTCATGCGCTTTTTTCGAAGCGTTGTACATCTTTAAAGCCGCTTGAGCATTAGCATAAGCAGAAGCAATCGTTTTTCTTAAGTTGTTTTTTTCTAATGCTAAAGCATATTGGGCATTCTGTAATGTAAGGCTGGCGTTTTTAACTGATGTACGCACCATAAGCCTATTAAATATCGGAATGGAAACAGACAACCCTATGTACTCATAAACGTTGTCTTTAAACTGCGTACCAAACGATTTATCCTCATAGATTCCAATTGGAGTAGCATACAGTTCGTAAACGTTTTCGAATGTTGTTTCGGTAACACCAATTACCGAGATGGTTCCTTCTTCAAGACCAACTAATTCCACATCTGCACCCGAATACCCTGTCCCTACCGATGCGTTAAATGATATGGAAGGGATATAACCAGCTTTGGCAATTTTTAACGACAGCTCGTTGCTCAGCAAGCTTTCTTCCGAAGCTTTTATAGAAGGGTAGCTCCCTAATGCCTTGGTGTAAATCAATTCGGGTGTAGACGCCAAAACATCCGTTGTCGCCTCTGGAATAATAGGTTTGATGATCTCAAATTTTTCAGTTCCGTTTAAGTCTAACAACTGAGCGAGATCTAAATAAGAAAGATCTAAGTTGTTTGCAGCGTTTATTATACTCAATTCTTCTAGTGCAAATTGAGATTCTAAACTCAATAATTCCGAATCGGTAGAGACACCTGCCTTTACCAATTTAGAAACTCGTTCCAATTGCTTTTGCGTTTGCAAGGCTTGGTTTTCGGCAACTTTAACCAGCTCTATATTGAGAACGATTTGAAGAAAATTAGCCGCAATCCTAAGCGAGATGTCGTTTTTAATTACTTCGGTGTTGTACTCACTCGACAATAAGTCGTGTTTGCTTCTTTTAATTGTATTGTAATTGGCAAAGCCATCGAACAAATTAACGCCCGAACTCAAAGAGAAGTTATTAGACCGAATTGACTCTGATGCAAAAGTGTTGGTAAACGGATCTATTCTTTTACCAATATTGTAACTGTTGGAAGCAGCACCATTGAGATTTGGGAGTAAATTGGCTTTGGATTGAAGCAAGGTGTTCTCAGCATTTCTAATACTTAGTTCACTTTGCTTAATTTGAATGTTATTTTTTAGCGCGTAACTAATACAGGAATCTAGTGTCCATGCCGATTGAGCAAAGGAAGGCTGCCCAATTACCAGCAAACAAATAATTTGAAATATTGTAATTATTCTTACCACACTAATATTTATTGAATTGCCTCAAAATTGTAATATGGAGAAATCATTAGATACACGATAACACCTGTTACCGTAACATATAGCCAAATAGGGAAACTAAATCTTACAATTTTCCGATGCTGTTCTATCTTGCCTAACAAACCAAAGTAAAACGACATAAGCACTAATGGCAACACTCCTGCCGCTAGTATAATGTGGGTTATCAGAATAAAAAAATAAAGCATTCTCAAAGGAGAATCGGCTGGATATTTAGTCTCAATACCGAAAG
The DNA here is from genome assembly GCA_013214205.1 of Flavobacteriales bacterium. Taxonomy (GTDB): domain Bacteria; phylum Bacteroidota; class Bacteroidia; order DT-38; family DT-38; genus DT-38. The sequence goes on along the minus strand of JABSPQ010000340.1, from coordinate 37,270 downwards.
CATGGTACGTAATGTAAGAGATTAAAAATAACGATGACAGCAAGAAGGTAGTGATGTTCAAAAACTTATGGATAGGCACTTTACCTTGTTTAATAAAATAAACAGAGGTTATTAAAAGAATAGAACACGTTCCATTGATGAATGCATTGATTTTAGGCAACATGGTTACAAAAGGTGGTATTGAATCTGCTTCTGGTAAATTATAAAGTGCTACTACCACTAAAAAAACCACAATAGAAAGCCCTAAAACTGCTTTCCAAATTGTACTGTCTACACTTTTCCCTTCCTCGTTTGTCATATTTTTCTTTTTTCGGGCTGAATCAGTTTCCAAATATCCACAATTAACTGATCAACTGCCACACTATCCAAGCCAATGTAATAACCTCTAATCCTACCTTGTGCATCTACCAAAACCAGTTTGTCGCTATGGATAAAATCGCTTTTACCACCGTCGCCATCCAAAGTAGTTACAAAGTAACCCTGCCTAGCCAAATCATAAATTTCTTTTTTATCACCGGTCACCAAATCCCAGCGATCGTATATATCAAGCTCTTCGGCATAAGCAGCCAAAGCCTCTACAGTATCTTGCACTGGGTTCACGGTGTGTGAGATCAATCTTAATTTATCGGTGTTTTTATAGGCTTCCTGAACCCTACGCATTTGATTTTGCATTTTAGGGCAAATCTCTGGACAGGTTGCAAAAAAGAAGTTGGCCACATAAACTTGATTGTTAAAATCGTTGCGAACAATACTTTCCCCCTTATGATTGATGAATTTAAAGTCGCCTACTGAGTGGTAAACAGTATCTCCTGCTTCGTCTAGGCCCTTGGGTCCCCAAATGCTTAAATCACGATTTTTAGTCCCTTCTCCGCAAGATGCCAATGCAATGGCCACACACACACACAAGAATATTCTTAAATTACTCACTCTTCAATGGCTTTAAATATCGTAATACCGATTTAATATATTTGTTCGAATGCCGAACATTACAAAGTTATAGGAACCGTTTCTGCTTGTTGTTCTGTTTGCAAAGTTAAGCTCTATCGTTAAATTAGAAAGCCGATTTAACAAATAAGATACACCTAACTCGGATACCAATAATTTCTCATTAACACCCTGTCCGATGGTAACACCCGTTTGGTAGGGTCTGGAAGTATTGGCTACAAATATGTCTTTCCCATAATTAAGCGAATCGTTAAGGCCATATTCGGCATAAACTACCTTCCCCTGAAAGCCCCATCGCTTCCTGTAATATCTAGCAATTCCGATGGCTTCAACAAAATTAGCCCCCATAGGATGCGCCAATGGCTGATTGTAATGACCATAATTCTGTGATACCTGATTATGAGAATAAGTATAGGGTCGAACAATGTTAAATTCACCCTGAATTTTTAAGCCATCAATTTTGAACACATCAAAACTTTTAAAGCCTAATTGAAAACCGTATTTATTGGCCCACCAGCCTGTTCGAGCAACTATGCTATCCTTCAAAAACTCATCTAACACCATTTGAAAATAAAGCTGTTGTTTCTTAAACAGTTTAAATTTCATGCTCCAACCCAAAATTACATTGTCGGCAGAGCCTTGAGCATATTCAACTGGTCTAAAGAAAATAATTGGATTGACGTAATTGAAATCAAAACCCATTGACTTACTGCTGTCTCTAGATTCGAAAACTACCCCTTCAAAAATTCCGAGGTTAATTCTTTTGGTAATGTTCCAACTTAAATAATGAATTGAAACGTATTTATTTTTAGAATCGAAATACCGAGATGAGTTGCTTATGTCCTTTAAGTTCATGAATAAATTCACATAATTCACCTTCCAAATTTTCGTATTTACTCTTACATACGGGTAACTATTCGAGTAATCTGAGAGCAGCAACGACCTGTATCCATCGCCAATAAAATTCTTTCCGTGCCCAGCCTGAATGTGAAAATGTTTTGATGGAGCGTAATTAACGTGTGTTTCGAAGTACCGACTACCAAAACCAACATGGGAATGACCCGCCAACTCCGAAGCAAATCCGCGGCCCGGAACAACTCTGTTCTGATAGGCAAAACTCTTTATGTGATTAGGGAATTTATCGACAGAAGCGTAAAACTTAGAATCGATGCTCCATTTTTTTCCTAGGTCTAGATTAAAACCTGCCCCAGCTTGAAAAGAAGATAAAATACTATTTCCATAACCAATCTGCGCAGTTAAAATAGGATCGAGTGAAAACTGGATCTTATCCGTTTTCTTGTATAGTAAATTGCCCAATAGCGCATCCATAAAAGCGCTTTTACCATGGGTTCCCAATAATGGATCAATAATAACTTTGGTATCAATAGCCTTATATAGATCTGCCTTTACGTATGGTTTAATGGAAGTATGAAAATATACCCCTGTGTCGTTAAGAAGTACTCCAGAGCGTCCTGAAATAGCTCTAGTAAGTGGCAAAGTGTTTTGTTGACCAATAGCGATGCGATCTTGCGTTAAGATGGCAATTATTGATAATAAAACTACAGTAAGAATCCGCACGTTGTTAGCGTTTGATTATTCTTTCTTCTTCAGAAAAAATGGGATCTGAACAAGCAATATGGCCGTTCCTAATACAATGAACAATGCCACACTTGGATCGAGCCCTTTGGTAGCAAGGCACAAAGCAACTATGCTAATGTTAAACAAATAAATGGTTATAGCAGTTTGCTTGTGGTTAAGGCCAACACTTATTAATCTGTGATGAATGTGCTTTTTATCGGGCGAAAAAGGAGATACACCTTTAATTGTTCTGTAAAGAAAAATTCTTAATACATCCAATAATGGGTATATAAGAACGGCAATTGCGAATACTGGTTTAGAGATGCCCTGTAATATATCAGGCAAGTCTGCTTTATCAAACTCTATTAACTCCATAGCCAAAATTGCAATGATTAAGCCGATGGTTAATGAACCTGAGTCGCCCATGAAAATTCGCGCTGGCGAGAAGTTGAAAAACATAAAGGCAACCAATGCACCTGCTAACGAGAAGGCCAAGCTGGCCATTAGTAGGTCTTCATGAGCCAAATAAAACCACGTGCCAAAGCAACAGGTGGCAATAATGCCGACACCACTTGCTAAGCCATCAACACCGTCTACCAAGTTGAGCGCATTTATTATTACTACATACGTGAACAACGACAGAAATATACTTGCGTATTCAGGAATTTCTAACACGCCAAAAATCCCATGAAGACTTGTTATTTTGATCTTTGCCATCAAAACAAGCATTAAGGCAACAATTATATTGGCCAACATTTTTTTAACAGGTGCGGTTCCAATAATGTCATCCTTTGCGCCTACAAAAAACAGAATTAAAAGAGAAGATATGATGTATTTGAACTTTCCAATATCGTTATCGGGGTACCAAAGCGAATAGGAAAATAGTGTTGCTGCAAAAATAATGATGCCACCAATTGAAGGAATCCCTTTCTTATGGAGCTTTCTTCCATCTCCAGGCTCATCAATAAGATTTTTTAATTCGGCAACCTTTATTAGCGATGGCACAATAAAAAGCACCACAACAAATGAGGTTAAAAAACCTAAAACTAAACTTCCAATTCCCATGCAACTTTGTTTGTTGGTGCGAATTTACGAATAATCAAATGCTTGTTATTGGAGGATGACATATTTATCCAATTAAAAATCATAGTAACTGTTTGTTAACGAAGTTCTAAAAGCTATATAAAAAAACTTACTGATTTCTTTTCCCATCACATTATCATTAATTCTACCTGAAACCCCTGCTGTTAACCTCATATTGGTTTTAGGGTTAAGCAGGTACGAAAGGCTTAAATCTAAATAGCTTATACTATTAGAGACACCATTTTCTGCTTTTCCGTTGTCTTCGGAAGCAAAAATATTATTGCCAACGTTTGTATTGACAGAATCTTTGGTTGATTTCGCATAATTATACTTCATAGCTAGTCTAAAACTCTTGATCTCGTAGTTTACAATGGAAACCAATTCAGAAAAATTCGCTCCCATTGGATGAGCTAACGGCTCGTACATATGAGCGTAATTTTGAGAAGAATCTGCATGCGCATAGCTAAACGCACTTGTGCTGTTGTACTCTAGCTGAACAAATAAATTTTTGATGTGCCCAAAGTTGTATCCTTTGTAGCCAATTTGATAACCTACTTTGTCATGTTCTTTAAACCCATCCAACATTAACTGACTATACAGCTCCGCCCTATTAAACAACTCTACCTTAGCACTTAAACCAATCAAAGTGTTAATTTGATTGCTTAATGAATATTGCAATGTTCTGGTATAAATAAGAGGATTTAAGAAGTTGTAGTTAAAGTCTGACGTCATTGAAGAATCAAGGGATTCCCAAATAATCCCCTCAAAAAATCCAAGCTGAATTCTCTTGGTAACATTCCAACTTAAATAACTAAAACTGGCCTTTTTCCGTTGAAACAAAGCATCGCCGGTAGGGAAACCAGGAATTCGATAATAGTTTTGCAACACCGAATAAATGGTGGTGTATTGAATCTTACCTAAGTTGGCGGTAGCACTAAAATAAGGGTAGTTAGACGAGTTGTCGGATAGAAACAAAGAACGATATCCATCACCAATAAAATGTTTACCATTGCCTAAGCTAAAACTTAATTTGTCGTTGGGGGTAAGCGTAACACTTCCAGAAGCCATGGCGTAATCAAAACCATAAGTTTTGAAGTTTTTTACACGCCCTTGCCCGGGTACAATTCCCGTTAATCTGCTATAACTATCTCGAACCTCCTTAGAGCGAACATGATTATCAATGTACTCTCTAAAGTAAGTTTGATTCTCGTAAAATGTGGTACTAAATGTAATGGCCTCACCAATTCTGCCAGTAAGCATTGCCCCACGTGTATTATTAATAAAATTTACTTCATCAGCTCTTAGAGTGGTGTCGGCTATATCGATACCGTAACTGAAATTAAAAAGGGGATCGATGGTTAAATCAAAATCTTTTCCTTTGATATGAATGAGGTGATCTTGCTTAAATTTTCGGTAAAACCACTTTCGGGTGGAGGTATCGGTAGCTCCAACATTTAGCGCCTTGTTTGTCCAGCGAGGGTTTAACGGCTTTACACCAGTATGAACAATTGTATCTAAACTGTTTAGTGCTTGGCCATAACCAATGGAATAATTGTGATTTAGATGATAATAATTCTCCTGCGCCTCAGCTTTAAGGCTGAATACAATAACTAGCAATAAGATTATTATTGGCTCTCTCAAATTGGCTTGTTAGGTGGCTATTTACGCAAATATACCAGCAGTTGCGATGCTCTCATAAACATCAGCGATTCCATCTTTCAACTTTGTTTTGTGTTTCCAACCAAGATCTCGGAGTTTAGAAACATCCAAAAGTTTTCTTGGTGTGCCATCTGGCATTGAAGTATCGAATAATAATTCACCTTTAAATCCAACAATACCACAGATTAACTCGGCTAATTCCTTAATACTTAAATCCTCTCCTGTGCCGATGTTTATCAAGCTCGGATCGTTATAGTTCTGCATCAGAAAATAGGTAGCCTCAGCCAAATCGTCAACGTGTAAAAACTCACGTTTGGGCTTGCCCGATCCCCAAATATCAACACTTTCCAACTCATCAATTTTTGCCATGTAAATCTTCTTAAGAAGCGCTGGCAACACATGCGAGTTTTCTAAATCGTAGTTATCGTTTGGACCATATAAATTGGTTGGCATAACAGAAATAAAATTGCTTCCGTATTGCGCATTGTAGGCCTGACAGGTTTTTATCCCTGCAATCTTTGCGATTGCATATGATTCGTTTGTTGGCTCTAGTGGCCCTGTTAACAGGCTGCTTTCGTTAAGTGGCTGTGGTGCCATGCGAGGATAAATACAAGAAGAACCCATAAAAACCAGTTTCTTAACATTGGTTAAATGAGCCTGATGAATAACGTTAGTTTGAATCATCAAGTTATTGTAGATAAACTCCGCACCAAAAGAATTATTTGCATGAATGCCGCCAACTTTAGCAGCAGCAAGAAATACATAATCCGGCCGTTCGTCTGTAAAAAAATCACTGACCTCCTGCTGTTTAGTCAGGTCTAAATCTTTAGAAGAAACAGTAACAATTTTAGTGTGCCCTTCGGCTACTAATTTCCTAACGATGGCGCTTCCCACCATCCCCTTATGCCCTGCAACAAATATTTTGTCGTTTGAATCCAATTTATTATTCGTTAAAGTCCATTACTTTATGACCACCTTCTAGTAAATATTTATCGCGATTTACATCGTTCATATCACCAGCAACCATATCTCTTACTAAATTTTCTAATGTATGCGTTGGCTCCCAGCCCAAAATATTTTTGGCCTTGGTTGCATCACCAAGCAAAATTTCTACTTCGGTTGGTCTGTAATACTTCGGATCAACCTCAATAATTACCTCGCCGTTAGCTACATTAATACCTTTTTCATCCTCGCCTTCACCTTCCCATTTCACCTTGATGTCAACTTCTTTTAAAGCCAATTCAACGAAATCTCTAACGCTAACGTTAACACCAGTTGCTAATACAAAATCATCGGCTTCACTGTGCTGCATCATTCTCCACATGCCTTCAACATAATCTTTAGCATGCCCCCAATCTCTTTCCGCATTTAAGTTTCCGAGGAAAATCTTTTTCTGCAAACCTAACTTAATCCTTACTACAGCTCTAGTAATCTTTCTGGTTACAAATGTTTCGCCTCTAATAGGACTTTCATGATTGAATAAGATGCCATTACATGCATAGATTCCGTAGGCTTCCCTATAGTTTCTCACTATCCAATACGAGTACAGCTTTGCAACACCGTAAGGGCTTCTTGGATAAAAAGGTGTGGTTTCGCTTTGAGGTACTTCCTGAACCAAGCCATACATTTCGGATGTAGACGCTTGATAGAACCTTGTTTTCTTTTCGAGACCCAAAATCCTTATTGCCTCCAACAAACGTAAAGTTCCTAAAGCATCTGCATTTGCAGTATACTCAGGTGTTTCGAAAGAAACCTTAACATGCGATTGTGTTGCAAGGTTATAAATTTCATCTGGTTGAACGTCCTGAACAATTCTAATTAAGTTGGTAGAATCTGTTAAATCGCCATAGTGCAAATAAAAATTCACTTTGCTTTCTAACGGATCTTTATACAAATGATCTATTCGCGTGGTGTTAAAAGAAGAACTTCTTCTCTTAATTCCGTGCACTTCGTACCCTTTTTCAAGAAGCAGTTCAGCCAAATAAGCCCCGTCCTGTCCTGTAATTCCCGTGATTAATGCTTTCTTACCCATACATTCTTATAATGTCATGAAATTATCAGTTTTAATTGGCTTCTATTGCACAACAAACCAATTATTTAATAAATTTTCTTTGTTGTACAGCATTGGCGCATCCGTGGTGTAATCTAACACATTTTTATTTGCTCCTAATGCAATTGCATGACCAGCTGCTGTGTCCCATTCCATAGTTGGAGCATAACGTGGATATACATCTGCTTTGCCCTCTGCAACCATGCACAATTTAAGCGAACTGCCTATTGAAAGCATTTCGATATCGCCATGTTTCTCGGATAATTTTGCAATAAATTCTTCTGTTTCAACAGATTTATGAGATCTACTACCAACTACGGTAAACTTTCTTCCGTTACTATCCATTGGTAGTTTATTCGCCTTGCTGATTAACTCATCTAAATCAAATCCTTCAGAACTTTCAACGTCATATAATTTGTACGCACCTAAACCTTCACAAGAGAAATACAACTCTTTTTTAACTGGTACATAAATTACTCCCATTACTGGAATTTGATTTTGGATTAGAGCAATGTTAACGGTGAACTCCCCATTTCGTTTCACAAATTCTTTTGTACCATCTAATGGATCAACCATCCAAAACAAATCCCAATCTTTTCTTTCTGTATAATCAATGCTTCTGCCTTCCTCGCTCAACGTAGGAAGATTACAACCTTCAAGCATTTCCATAATCTTGTCGTTGCCCCTTTTGTCGGCTTTGGTAAGCGGCGAATTGTCGTCTTTGATCTCAACACCAAAATCACCGGATTCATATACATCCATTATCTCTTTTCCAGCTTCGATGCTGGCCTTAACTGCTTCGAAAAGCAAGTTTCTAAAATCTGCCATTTTATTATAATAGGTTAAAAGTATACATAAGGATTACCACACACACGAACATATATAGTAATGTTAGCGGCAATCCTATTCTGAAAAAGTCTCCGAACGAATATCCTCCCGGACCATAAACCATTAAGTTTGTTTGATAGCCGATTGGGGTTAAAAAGTTGGCCGAAGCCGAAAATGCCATAAGTAGTACGAAAGGAACATGGTCAATCCCAAGAGCTGTAATGATGGGAAGCCCTACTGGGAACATGACCATTACAGCAGCTTTTCCTGTTATTAAAGAAGATAAAATATTGTTTACCAAAAACAGGCTCATAAAAAGTCCATAAACCCCCATCGGTTCGGTAACAATGCTAAATCCTGTGCCAATTAATTTATCGGCTTCAGTAACTCTCATGGCTTCTCCAAGTGCTAATCCCAGACCAATGATGAACAACAAGTTAAAATCGATGCTATTTTTGATGGTTGGGAAATCAGAAATTTTCAGCGTAACAATCAGAATTAATAGGATTACCAATGATGAAAACAAATCCATAACACCAAACGCCTCTAGACCAACTGCCAAGATTAATCCAGTAATTAAAATTCCTACTTTTCTAACATCAACAGTGTTGTACTCTCTTATTTTATCTATAAAGTAAAAAGCTTGGCCAACACTGGCTCGTTTTATAAAGTCGGAACCAGAGAGCACCAACAGGATATCACCAGGTTTTAAAAAGATGTCACCTATTTTACCCGACAACTTCACACCATTTCGGTGAACCGCAATAATGGAACCATTGTATATTGCTCTAAAGTCGGTGTTTTTAATTTTTTTACCAGCCAAACTAGAGTTTTGAGAGATGATTACTTCAGCAACATCCATGTTTCCCTGATCTCCTAATTCGGCAGCTTGAGGTAATTCCAATCCTTCAATTGGCCTCACGAAATCGGCTACTGCTTCCGTTTTTCCAGTAAATATTAATCTGTCATCGCTCTGTATTCTTTCATCTGGTGAAACTGGCGACATTTTCTGTTCGCCCCTCACAATCTCCACCAAAAAGAGGTCTTCTAACTTTCTCAGCTTGGCTTCTTCAATTGTTTTTCCAATTAAAACAGATCGTGGAGAAACCAACGTTTCTATCAAGTATTCTCTTGAACTTTTTTCGAACCCCTCGCTTACTACATCATTATCTGGGAGTAGTTTATCTCCAAAGATCAGCAGAAATATAATTCCGATAATCATCATAGGAAAACCAACTGTGAAGAAATCAAAAATCTCTAATGATGGTAAGCCACGTTTTACTGCGATACTATTTACTACCATATTGGTAGAAGTACCAATTAATGTTGCACATCCCCCCAAAATCGCAGCATAAGAAAGCGGAATTAACATTTTTGAAGGCGAAACATTGTTCTTTTTACACCAGTTATATACGTTTGGCATCATCAATGCAACCAATGGTGTGTTGCTGAAAAATGCCGAAATACCTGCTACAGAAAACATCATTCTTGCAAGAAATCCTCTCTTGGTTTTTACCCCACTAAACACTTGCTTAAAAAGAAATTCGTTAAAGGATGTTTTTTGAATTACGTTGCCAATGGTAAGTAAAAGCATTATTGTGACAAGTTGCTCGTTGGCAAAGCCTGATAAGGCTTGTTCTGGAGAAAGGATACCAGTTAAAATTAAAACCGTGATTGCAATAACAAATGTAAGTGCAGGCCTTAAGTACTCCTTAAAGAGGAATACTATCAAAAAGACGATTACTGCTAATACAATTGCTATCTGGAGGGTCATGTCCTTTTTACTTGTGGCGTTCTCTCAACACCGAAACAATTTCAGAAAGATCCACTCCTCTTGCTCTTAAAAGAACGAGGTAGTGAAACATTAAATCGGCTGCTTCATTATTAAAATCTGTTTCGTTGTTTTCTATCATGGCTTCAATCACCAATTCTACCGCTTCTTCACCAACCTTTTGAGCCACTTTGTTCATTCCTTTTTGGAACAAAGAATTGGTGTAAGATGAACCTGATGGATTCTCTTTTCGATCCTTAATTACACTTTCTAAATGAGAAAGAAAGGCATCGTTATTTTCATTCACTTCTTTAAAGCAAGTATCGTCGCCTTTGTGGCATGTTGGGCCTGCTGGAATTGCTTTGATTAAAATCGTATCGTTGTCGCAATCAATTAGAATGTCTTTAACGGCTAAAAAGTTGCCAGACTCCTCGCCTTTTGTCCATAGACGTTGCTTAGACCTGCTAAAGAACGTTACTTTATCCTCTGCCTTTGTTTTGGTTAAAGCTTCCTCGTTCATATAACCCAACATCAACACTACGGCCGTGTTTGCATCCTGAATTATTACAGGGACAAGCCCATCTCCTTTTTTAAAATCTATTTCCATAATCTCTACATCCTCATTGGGACCTTATTGTCTTGCAAATATTGCTTTAGTTTTTGGATTTCTATTTCCTTAAAATGAAAAATACTAGCTGCTAATGCGGCATCTGCTTTGGCATTTGTAAATACATCTAAAAAATGTTCGACAGTTCCTGCACCTCCCGAAGCAATTACCGGAATGTTGATTGCTTCCGATACTCCTTTAGTGATGTCGGTAGCAAAACCCGCCTTAGTTCCGTCGTTGTTCATTGATGTTAACAAGATTTCGCCTCCACCCAACGATTCTATTTCCTTTGCCCAAGTAATGGTTTCGCGCTCGGTTGGAATTCTTCCGCCGTGCGTATGAACCATCCATTTATCACCATACAATTTAGTATCGATAGCCACAACTATACATTGACTCCCAAATTCTTTCGCCAATTCTGTAATTAACTCAGGGGTTTTAACCGCAGCAGAATTAATTGTGATTTTATCAGCACCCGAATTCAATAAAGCACCTACGTCTGCGATACTTGATACGCCTCCCCCAACGGTAAATGGAATATTTACTTCCTTAGAAATTCTTTTAACCAATTCAACAAAGGTTGAACGGCCTTCGATAGTAGCAGTAATATCTAAAAACGTTAGTTCGTCGGCTCCTTGTTCTGCGTAAATGCGTCCTAGTTCAACAGGATCGCCTGCATCGCGAAGTTCCATAAAGTTAATGCCTTTAACAGTTCTGCCGTTTTTAATATCTAAACAAGGTATAATCCTCTTCGTTAACATAATTACACTTTTGCGAGTTCTTCAATATTTATTCGTCCTTCATAAATGGCTTTCCCGATGATGGCGCCGTCTACATTTATATCTTTTAATCCGTCTAATTCGCCAATTTCAGTAACACCACCACTGGCAATTAATTTTAATGTTGGAAACTTCAACATTAACTCTGTGTACAAATCAATTGATGTACCTGCCAACAAGCCGTCTTTTGCCACATCTGTGCAAATAACATATTGAATTCCCTTTTCTATATAGAAAGACAAGAAATCTACCAATTCCGTTGCCGTCTCTTCTTGCCAACCTGAAATTGCAATTTTTGTTCCGATAACATCTGCTCCTAAAATGATTTTTTCTGAACCATATTTTTCAATCCAGCCAATAAACATTTCTTGATTTCTGATGGCGATACTTCCGCCAGTAATTTGCTGAACGCCGCTATTGAAAACCTTTTCGATGTCCTCGTTACTTTGAATCCCACCACCAAAATCAACTTTTAAGTTGGTATTGTTGCAAATACTTTCAATTACATCGTAGTTAACAACATGACCAGCTTTAGCACCATCTAAATCTACCAAGTGAAGATATTCTATGCCGGCTGCTTCAAACTCTTTAGCAACTTCCAACGGGTTTTCGTTGTAAATTTTCTTCTGATTGTAATCGCCTTGCGTTAACCGAACGCACTTACCATTTATTAAATCTATTGCTGGAATTATTCTCATTTATTTAATATCAATGAAGTTCTTCAATACTTGCTCGCCTATTACACCGCTTTTTTCGAGGTGAAATTGAGTCGCGTAAAAATTATCTTTTTGTAAGCTGGAACTGTAAGGCAATATAAAATCCGTTTCAGAAACTGCAAATTCAGACGCCTCTGCATAAAAGCTGTGTACAAAATAAACATAGGTCTCTTCCTTGATCCCCTTGAACAAATCGCCTTTTAAATTGGTAATTGTGTTCCAACCCATGTGCGGTACTTTGTCTTTTGGAGGAAACAACTTTACATCGATATCAAAAATGCCCATACAATCCGTATCGCCCTCATCACTCCGTTTGCACATTAATTGCAAACCCAAGCAAATCCCCAATACAGGTTGCTTTAAGTTTCTTAAAGTGTCGTCTAATCCACGCTCCTTTAAATAAGACATAGCAGTGGCAGCCTCTCCCACTCCTGGGAAAATAACTTTATCGGCACTCTCAATAATCTTAATGTCGTCCGTTACAATCGCGTCAACACCAATTCTATCCATGGCGTTTTTAACCGACTGTACATTGCCTGCATTATATTTAATAATCGCTATATCCATTTTACAATACTCCTTTTGTACTCGGAATTAAATCTTTTCCTGTTTGAGCAATCGCCATTCCTATAGATTTTGCCAACGCTTTAAAGATCGCTTCAATTTTGTGGTGTTCGTTGCTGCCTTCTGCTTTTATATTGAGGTTGCACTTAGCTCCGTCAGAAAACGACTTGAAGAAGTGGAAAAACATTTCTGTTGGCATTTTTCCAATCATTTCCCGCTTAAACTCAACATCCCATTCCAACCAGTTGCGTCCACCAAAATCGATGGCAACTTGAGCCAAACAATCATCCATAGGCAAGCAATAACCATATCGCTGAATGCCCATTTTATTACCTAAAGCTTTCGCAAACGCTTCGCCTAAGGCAATGGCAGTATCTTCAATGGTGTGGTGTTCATCCACCTGTAAATCGCCTTTAACGATTACACTTAAATCTAAATTGGCGTGCTTAGAAATTTGCTCCAACATGTGATCAAAGAAATCGATTCCTGTATCCATCTTGGAAGTTCCAGAGCCATCTAAAACCAATTCAATACTGATATCGGTTTCGTTCGTTTTTCTTTTTACCGTCGTTTTTCTCAACGATTTTTTCAAAAACTGATAAATGTCGTCCCAATCCTTTGTAGAAAAAGAAGCCTCAGGATCCTCATCACCGATAAAGATTGAACCTGTTCCCATATTTTTGGCCAGTTCCACATCTGTAGATCTGTCGCCAATAACAAAAGAGTTTTCTAAATCGTAATCACCCTCCATGTAGGCTGTCATCATGCCCGTTCTAGGTTTCCGCGTTGGTGCATTATCAGCTGGTAAAGATTTGTCGATTAATATTTCAGAAAACTCAATCCCTTCACCTTTTAGGATATCCAACATTAAATTGTGTGTTGGCCAAAAAGTATCTTCCGGAAAAGAATCCGTTCCTAAACCATCCTGATTACTTACCATCACCAATTCGCAATCTAAATTACTGGCAATAAGCGACAAGTTTCTCAGCACTTTAGGATAGAACTGTAGCTTTTCGAAAGCGTCAATTTGCTCGTCGGCTGGCTCCAAAATAATCGTTCCGTCACGATCTATGAATAATACTTTCTTCATATTAATTAATATTTTTTAATGCGTTTATCAGCGCTTTATTTTCCTCTTCAGTTCCAATTGTTATTCTTAAACAGTTGTCGCATAGCAAAACTTTCGATCTGTCTCTCACCACAATTTGATTTACAACCAACTGATCGTAAATCGATTTTGCGTTGTCCATTTTTACCAATAAAAAATTAGCATCGGATGGATAAATTTCTTGAACCATACTCAACTCTGAAAGCTGCGTTGTCAAGATGTTTTTTTCGACGTTTAATACAAACACCATTTCGTTTTTTACGGCAACATTCGCTTTACTTAGTGCGTCTAAAGCTACATCTTGCGTAATTTGGTTTATATTATAAGGTGGTTTAATTCTGTTTAAAATTCCTATTATTTCCTCACTTGCAAACGCCATTCCCAATCTGATGCCTGCTAACCCCCATGCCTTAGAAAATGTTTGCATGATCACCAAGTTTGGATAAGCATCTAAGCTTTTCAACCAACTTTTACTCTCTTCAAAATCGATGTATGCTTCATCTATAATCACCAAACCACTAAATTCATTAAGCAATGTTGTAATAGAATCGGATTCTATACAATTGCCTGTTGGATTGTTGGGTGAGCAAACAAAAATAAGTTTGGTTTTGGTATCAATAGAGTTGATGATGGCCTCGGTATTTAATTGAAATGCATCCATTAACGGCACTTCTTTAACTTCAACATTATTTATAGCAGCCGACACGGTATACATGCCATAAGTAGGTGGCAAAATAATCATGTTGTCTTGCCCTGGTTCGCAAAAGGCTCTTATTAAAAGATCTATTGCCTCGTCGCTGCCATTGCCTAAAAAAGTATTGTTGACGCCAACGCCTTTGATCTCCTTTAACCTTTGTTTAATATCCAATTGAAGTGGATCGGGATAGCGGTTGTAGTTTTTTTCGGTGGCCGATCCCATTGAATTTTCATTAGCATCTAGCCAAATCTTAGCCTCTCCGCTAAATTCATCCCTTGCTGACGAATAAGCAGTAACTGCCTTGATATTTGGTCTAACTATTTTATCTAAATCGAACATTATAATGTTTTTAACCGAACTGTAACCGCATTTTTGTGACCCATTAATTCTTCTGCTTCGGCCATTACTTCTATAATTGGCCCTAATTTCTTTAATCCTTCTTTGGTGATTTTTTGATAGGTGATTTTCTTCACAAAACTATCAACAGAAACACCACTGTATGCCTTAGCAAAGCCGTTGGTAGGCAACGTATGATTGGTTCCTGATGCATAATCGCCAGCAGACTCGGGCGTATACTCTCCAATAAAAACCGAACCAGCATTTATTACATTATCTACAAAGTATTCCGATTGATCTGCACACAATATCAAATGCTCTGGAGCATATTCATTCACAAAGTCAACCACTTCATCTTTGTCGTCCAGGATAACTCCCCAACTATTTTCCATTGCTTTAGCAGCAATATCTTTTCGTGGAAGCTCTTTTAACTGACTTTCAATTGCCGCCTCTACCTCTGTTAATTTTTCTTCTGAATTCGATACCAAAATAACCTGACTATCTGATCCGTGTTCTGCTTGTGCTAATAAATCGGCTGCAACAAACTCAGCGTTGCTATTTGAATCTGCCAACACGAGCACTTCACTTGGACCGGCAGGCATATCGATTGCAACACCCATTTGAGAAACCATCTGTTTCGCCATGGTCACATATTGATTTCCTGGTCCAAAGATTTTATTAACTCTCGGCACCGATTGCGTACCTATTGCCATAGCCGCAATGGCCTGTGCGCCACCTGCTTTGTATACATTGTCGATTCCTACTAACTGAGCAGCAAACAAAACACCTGCATTAACCTCTCCGTTTTTATTGGCAGGCGTGCATAAAATAACGCGTTTACAACCTGCAATTTTAGCAGGAATTCCCAACATTAAAACAGTAGAAAACAATGGCGCAGTACCGCCAGGAATATACAAGCCAACTGTTTGGATGGCCACATCTTTTCGCCAGCAAGTAACACCTTCCATGGTTTCAATAACGGCTTCGTCCTTAAGTTGAGCTACATGAAATTTCTCAATGTTTTTTTGAGCGACAATAATGGCGTCTTTCAATTCTTGAGAAATAGACTTCGAAGCAGCTTCAAACTCATCCCTAGAAACCTTTAAAGTGGTTAACTCGGCACCTTCAAACTTTAAGGCATACTCAAATAAAGCAGGGTCTTTTTTCATCCCTACATTATCGATAATCTCCCAAACAGTTTCCTGAATTGAAGAATGATCGGCAACGGGCCTTGCACAAATTTCTGCCCATTGATCTTTATTTGGGAATAATGCCTTTTTCATCGGATTGTAATCTTACTATAATATTATTTTTTCTATCGGAGAAACTAGTATGTTCTCCGCTCCTGCGCCTTTCAATTGTTCTAGAATATCCCAAAATTTCGTTTCTTCAACCACAGTATGTAGCGAACTCCAACCTTCTTGAGCCAAATTCATAATCGTTGGGCTTTTTTCTCCTGGCAACAATTGCTTTATCTCTTCAATTTTATCTGTTGGTACATTCATCAACACATATTTCTTTCCTTTCGCTGCCAATACTGCTCTAATCCTAATCATCAATTGATTTAGAATTGCTTTTTTATCGGCTGGCATGTTCTTACCACCAATTAAAACCGCTTCAGAACTAGTAACATCTTCTACCTTTTTAAGACCATTGCTCATAAGGGTGCTGCCTGTACTTACAATATCAAAAATTGCTTGAGCCAAATTGATTGCTGGAGCTATCTCAACAGAACCATTGATTAAATGGATGTCGGCGGAAATATTCTGCTCCTTTAAATATTTACCCAAAATAACAGGATAAGAAGTGGCGATGGTTTGACCATTCAAATCTTGAGGACCTTTAAAGTCAACTTCTTTAGGCACAGCGATGCACAATTTACACTTTGCAAAACCAAGACGTTCAATAATTTCAATATCTACTTCGTGCTCCTCAACAACATTAAGGCCTACAATACCTATGTCTGCTATGCCTTTTTCAACATATCCAGGAATATCGTCGTCTCTTAAGTAAAGTAACTCAGCAGGAAACTCGCTCGATTGTGCTTTTAGTTGTAAATAACTACTATTAAATCCTATTGCGCACTCTTTTAGTAGCTCAAGCGACTTTTCGCTTAACCTACCTGACTTTTGAATTGCGATTCTTAATTTTTGTTCCATGGTTCAAATAAAATATTTACATAATAATTTCGCTAACGTAGTTTTTACGCAACACGGGGATAATTTATATTAAATGTGTAGTTAACTCCCCGATTATGAGGCATGATGAAATTGATGCATACATGAGCATGACGCACTTTGTGATTCGGATATTTGTATCATTCTTTCCATCTTGACCACAAAAGTAAAGCCTTTTTCCTTTCTATACAAATTGGATTGTTTTACTAAGTTCTGGAATATTTCGCTACACGTTGCCCTTTTTCCATAATCTCTAAATCGATCGCTATTAATCCTCATTCATAACGGGAATATTATTAACTTTGCACTCGTTTTTTAATCAAAAAATCGAATAAAAACAACGCTAACTTGGCTGATAACAATATACATCCTGTTTTTGACCGCCTCTTACAAAGAGAAGATAAAGAGGCTGCTTTAAATCAAAAGGCGCTAGTTCTGTGGATGACTGGCTTATCTGGGTCAGGTAAATCTACCATTGCCATTGCCTTAGAAAGAAGATTGCACAACGAAGGTTATTTTTCGAAGGTGTTAGACGGAGACAATATAAGAGCAGGCATAAACAACAATTTAGGGTTCAGCGATGAAGATCGTAAAGAGAACATTAGAAGGATTTCAGAAATTTCTAAACTTTTTGTTGACGGCGGTGTGATTACGATCAACTCGTTTGTTAGTCCTACTAAAGAAATTAGAGATCAAGCCAAACAGATTATTGGTGAATCAGATTTTATAGAGGTATTTATTAATGCATCATTAGAAGTTTGTGAAGCAAGAGATGTAAAAGGCTTGTACAAAAAGGCGAGAGCAGGCGAAATAAAAGACTTTACAGGAATAGATGCTCCATTTGAAGCGCCTGAAAATCCTGGAATAGAAATAAAGACTGATGATTTAACTGTGGAGGAATCCGTAGATAAGATCATGGTAGAGTTAATGAAGAAAATTGAATTAAAGAAGTAAGAATGTCTACAAACAATATCAATCATTTAAAAGAACTCGAAGCGGAAGCGATTTTCGTGATTAGAGAAGTAGCTGCGGAGTGCCAAAAGCCCGTACTAATGTTTAGTGGTGGAAAAGATTCCATTATTATGACGCATTTAGCAATGAAGGCTTTCTATCCTGCAAAAATTCCTTTCCCGTTGTTGCACGTTGATACGGGCCACAACTTCGATGAAACCATTCGATTTAGAGATGCTATGATTAAAGAGATTGGCGCTAACTTAATTATTGGTTCGGTTCAAAAATCAATTGATGAAGGTAAGGTTGCTGAAGAAACTGGTATAAACGCAAGTAGAATTACTTTACAAACCACCACTTTGCTTGAAGCTTTAGATGAACACAGATTTGATGCTGCTTTAGGTGGAGCGAGACGTGATGAAGAAAAAGCGAGAGCAAAAGAACGTTTCTTTTCTCACCGGGATGATTTCGGACAATGGGATCCTAAAAACCAACGTCCTGAGTTATGGAACATCTTTAATACAAAGAAAAATATGGGAGAGCATTTTAGAGTGTTCCCTATTAGTAACTGGACTGAGTTGGATGTTTGGCAGTATATTCAAATGGAAGACATCAAGTTGCCAAATCTTTATTTCTCTCATCAAAGAGAAGTTTTTGAAAGAGATGGTATGTTATTGGCTAAATCAGAACACATTCAATTAAGAGATTCTGAAGTAGTGAAAGAAATGACTGTTAGGTTCAGAACTATTGGAGATATTACTTCTACTGGAGCAGTAGAATCTGAAGCAGCAACACTTGAAGATATTATACAAGAAGTTGCTTCAACTAGAACCACTGAAAGAGGTGGTAGGGCTGATGATAAGAGATCTGAAACTTCAATGGAAGATCGTAAGAAAAAAGGATATTTTTAAGAGAATAAGATGGAAAAGGAAGAATTTGACAACGAGAAGTACATGAATATGGAACTGCTGAGGTTTACTACAGCAGGAAGTGTTGATGATGGAAAAAGCACTTTAATAGGTAGGTTACTTTACGATAGTAAATCTATTTTCGAAGATCAGTATGAAGCTATCAAGAAGTCGAGTGAGGCTAAGGGTGAAGAACACATTAACCTGGCTTTATTAACTGATGGTCTTAAAGACGAAATTGAGCAAGGTATTACAATAGACGTTGCTTACAGGTATTTTGCAACTCCTAAAAGGAAATTTATTATTGCTGATACTCCTGGCCATATTCAGTATACTAGAAACATGGTTACTGGAGCATCTACTGCCAATTTAGCTATTATTTTAGTTGATGCTAGACATGGTGTAGTTGAGCAAACTTGTAGACATGCATTTATTGCTTCGTTACTTAAGATTCCTCACGTCATAATTTGTATCAACAAAATGGATTTGGTTGATTACAGCCAAGAGGTATATGACAAGGTGAAAACCGATTTCAAAAACTTCTCTTCTAAGTTAGAAGTAACAGATGTTCGTTTTATTCCTATTAGTGCATTAAAAGGTGATAATGTTGTAAAACGGTCTGAGAATATGGACTGGTTTGACGGCCCTACTTTGATGTACCAATTAGAAAATGTTCACATTGCTAGCGATAGAAATTATGTGGATTGCAGATTCCCTGTACAAAACGTTATTAGACCAATGTCTGATAAGTTCCATGATTTTAGAGGATATGGTGGACGTGTTGCAGGTGGTATTTTTAAACCTGGCGACAAGGTAACTATATTGCCTTCTGGGTTAACGTCTACAATTAAGACTATTGAATTGTATGACAAAAAACTAGAAAAAGCATACCCTCCAATGTCTGTAACAATTACGTTAGAAGACGATGTTGATGTTAGCAGAGGCGATATGATAGTTCGTGACGACAACCAACCAGAAGCAACTCAGGATATAGAGATAATGGTATGTTGGTTAAACGACAAGCCGCTTGTTCTTAATGGCCTATATGCAATCAAACACACTTCTAAAGAAGCGAGATGTAAGATTGTTGCCATTAAATATAAGGTAGATGTAAATACACTTCATCGTATGGAAGACGATAAAGCAGTTGGGAAGAACGACATTGCACGAATTTCGATCAGAACTACTCATCCTCTTTTTATCGACAAATACAGAAGGAACAGAAATACTGGAAGTATTATTATAATTGATGAAGGAACCAACAATACTGTTGGAGCTGGAATGATTATCTAATATACAGTGTAGCTCACAACTCTTACTTTACGGTTGCTTCGTGGCCTCCTACTCTGCCCAGATTCCATATGGGCATTAATCTTACCAAGCGAACAAGTTCATCGCCCAATAAGTAATTGGATTCGTTGATAACCTTAACACTTGTAAGGTGACCTTTAGGGCTAATTACTAGTTCTAACTTTGCTTTTCCTGAAACACGGGTTACATTACGGTTATCGAAATACCGTTGAACGAATTTCGTGATTTTCCTTTCTGTGCATTCTTCTCGCTTAGCTTCTGTTCGATAAACCTGACAGCCAATAAAACATGGCTTAACTTGCACAATCGGAATGTCCGCTTCTGTTGTATCAGCCGCTTCGTCTTCAAAAACAATATCGTCGAACACATCTGTGTCAAACTCTTCTACAACATTACTGTTATCATCCACAACATCCATCGCCGCCACCAAGCTTTCGAGGGTTAGTTTTTTATTGGATTCAAGCTTTTTTTCAGGCACTTTATCTTTAAGCACATACACAATAGTTGGATCGGGTTCATCATTAAATTTTCTTGAACATTAAAAGGGGTATTGATTACTTCAACGGTCGTCCATTCGAATGCAACAAACGTCAGCGACAAAGAAATAAGGAGGCTTATTTGAAAGAACACAGGCCTTCTACCTTCCAAAGAAAGTTGGGGCAATTTTTTCACTCTCATAGATAATTTTTAAAAGTTATGTGATTGAGGAGAGATGCCCAGAAATTGGGCATCTCTAATGAACTAATTCAAATAGATTGAATCTTAATAAAGATCAAACCTTACAGGTAAATTGAACTGCACCTGAACCGCCTTCCCTCTTTGCTTTCCAGCTTTCCATCTGGGCATTGACTTAATAACCCGTATAGCCTCTTCGTCGCAACCGCCACCTATTCCTCTCAAGAGCTTTACATCGCTAATTCTGCCCTTTTTATCTACAACAAAAGTAACGTACACTGTTCCTAAGATTCCCGCTTCTTTAGCCATCTCAGGATATTTGATTTTTATCCCGAGATACTTACCCAATCCGGCCATTCCTCCTGGAAATTCAGGCATACTTTCAACTACGATATGTATTACGTCCTCCTCAACCGGAACTTCAATTCCAAAGTCTATTTCAGGCATTTCATCAGAGAAATCAGAAGTTTCTTCCATCGGCGTATCATTTGGCACAATTTCGGCTACCAGCAACGGATCTACATTAACAGGTTGTTCGGTAGCGAGGGGAAGTTGCTTTACCAATATTTTCTCCAAGATTACTATAGGAGTTTGCTCCGGCTCTTCAGATATATTGGCTAATTCGCCAAGTATTGCTTTGGTTGTAATCTCAACAGTTGTCCATTCGAATGCAACAAATGTTAAAGACAAAGATATTAATAAGCCTATTTGAAAGAAGACTGGTCGTTTTTTTTCTAAAGAATGTTTAGGGGATTTTTTTGCTCTCATAATTAAAGATTTTATCGATTAATAAAACTTTAAGTATTTGCCCATTCAAATGGGTATCCCTGTGATATCAATTGTTCAAAAACCAATGAGTAAGACTCATTAAATTATTGACTATAAATGTGATATTTTGGGTATAAGCTAGGTGTTTGATTTATTAAACGACGTCTAACAAATCATATTGCCCTATATGAAAAATGTAGTGATTTATTGAAGAGAGAAATTAATCGGCAAGTTAAATTGTACGCTAACTGCCTTACCCCTTTGCTTTCCTGCAGCCCAAGGCGGCATTGCTCTTACAACTCTAAGTGCTTCTTCGTCGCAGCCGCCGCCAATACCCCTAAGGATTTTAACTTTACCTACTTTCCCTTTTTTGTCAATAACGAAAGTAACATATACCTTTCCAGAGATTCCAGCTTCTTTTGCTAATTCAGGATATTTAATCTTTTTCCCAAGATATTTACCCAATCCAGCCATTCCGCCTGGAAATTCGGGCATTTTCTCAACAACCATAAAGATTTCTTCCTCTACAACCTCTTCCTCAATAATTTCGATTTCCATGTCCTCGTCAGACTCGGTATCTTCCATCTCAAGTTCTTCTTCAAGTTCCTCATCATCCTCAACAATAACAAGTACAAGTTGCTTTGGTGGTGGTGGTGGTGGTGGCTTCTCTGGTTGAGTAATCGGAATGTCTTCCTCTTCAAACATATCGGCGTCTATTGTACCTAATCCTGTAGGTCCGCCTTCATAAGTTCTCCATTCAAGCAAGATAAAAACTAGACCTAACGAAATAACCCCACCTATTAGGAGGTACGACCTTCTAAGTAATTCTAAATTTGCTTCTGGGTTTTTCTTTAATTCCATCTGAATTTTCTCTCTTTTGCAATGCTAATTTAAGAACAATTATTTAATTCTTTCGCCTTTCTTAATTGACAATTCTAATTAGCTCAATAACACTATGTTAAGTCCTTGTACTGGCCTGCAGTTAATAATGCCTCTAATTGAGAAGAATCGGCTATAGAAATCTTAACAATCCACCCTTTTCCATAAGGATCGGTATTAATAATCTCTGGATTTGCATCTATACCCTCGTTTATCTCTAATATTTCACCATCAATTGGCATAAACAGATCAGATACGGTTTTAACTGCTTCAATGGTACCAAACACATCACCTTCGGTCAAGTCGTCTCCAACGGTGTCTACATCCACAAATACAATATCTCCTAACTCTCCCTGAGCATAGGCAGTAATCCCAATAATGGCGGTATCACCTTCTACTTTCACCCACTCGTGATCTTTACTATACTTTAAATTATCTGGTGTTTCCATGCGATTCAATTTTTTCAAAAATATGGTTATTGTCCGACATTACTATAATGTGAACCGTAAACTTACCCCACCTTTAGAATATGCGTTTCTATATGGTGGTGCAAGGAAAGGGTTTGTCATTGTTCTATCAAAAAACAATTGAATATTCAAATTTTTAGTTAAAACGTAATCAGCAGTTACTTTAATTGTCAGTTGTCGTTGACCACGAGTAACAATGTTTGTATTTGCCTCTAAATCTCTTATGATCGACTTATTGAATTTAAACGATACATCTGCCCTTAAGTCCAAGTCACTTTTAAATGATTTTTTACTCCCACCAGATTTAATGCTAATGGCCATGTCTTTTAATCTGTAGCCAGAACCTACCGAGATATCGTAATCCAATATTTCAGTCATTTGATTGTTAGAAAAACTCATGGTAAGGTTTCTCCCTTTGTTAAAACCTACTTTAGTTTTAATACTGTTTCTCCAAACCATATCAACACTAATTAACGGACTAAATTTTTCGGAGGCAGTTATACTCGCTATCTCATATACCGATAAATAGTTCTCATTAACATCTGTTAGGTCAGCGAAACCATCTTCGTCATTATCCTCATACAATAGGTTTGTTTTGTAGCTATAGTTCATCGTAGACTTATAGGAATGGCTAATATTAATTGTTTTGAAATGCTTTTTCAATGCTTTTATCTTGGCTAATCCTTTGTATGTTATTTTCCAATTTGGATGCGGCATATTTGGAAATGGAAGATCCAACATTCTTACTTTTTTACCAGAATAAGCCTCTATAAATGCTGGTATTAACACCTCTTGAGAAGTTTGCCCATACCCTGAATAAAATTGGTTAGAGTCTAAAAGCTCTGAATTTTTACTATTTTCTTGACCATAATCAGTCGAATAAGATTGCCTTAATTTTTTAAATCGATCAAAAGTAGGGTCTGATGCAGTTTTTCCACCACCCGAAAACGCTGTTCTCCAAAAATTGTACGACATACTAAAGTTCCCTGTCTCTATCCTTGAAGTGTGGTCAAATGTCGAATCTGCTATAATCGGTTTAAAAATCTCTTCCACGTTTCGAGAGAACTTTCTATCGGCAGAAATTTGCAGGTTAAATCCTTTAATAGGCTCTACAGTAATTCTACCACTTATGTTTTCGGTAGATGTGATTTTGTGGATTTGATTAAAGAGGGTATCAGAAATCAGCCAACCTTGACTTTCCGCATAATTGGAAAAATGTTCAGGATCTTGCAACGCAAAAATATACTTTAAACCAGGTGCTTTAGATCCTAAATCGGTACCAATTAAAGTTGAGGTTTGCGTGTAGCCCGGTAATAATTCTCCTTGTCCGCTAGAATAATTGAGCGAAACGCTTTTAATACCCATCACAATTTTTAATGCTCGTTCAATCGGATTAAGCGACAGTTCTTTCTCCTTCTCTTTTTGTTTCTTCTTTTCCTCTTCCTCTTTCTTTATTTCCTCTACTGTTTTCTCCTCACCGTCATCTTCGTCAGCTGCTTTTTCCGCAGCAGCCTTTTTCCTTGCTGTTTTTTTCTTTTCAGATTCTGCTTTCCTTGCCTTCTGGTTAATTTTTTTGAGATACGGAACCTTGTTATAAAGATTGGTTAGGTTAAACTGATTTGTTATTTGCTTGGTATTCGAATTCTCGATTGTATTACCCAGTTTATCGAACGAAAAATCATCAAATGGAGCTCTTGTCCAATCGTAATTTGCAGTGTACCGTACACTCATGGTAACCCAATTAAAAATTGGAATTTTATTAATTGGCAATTTCCAATCGAGCTTTGTTGTTTGATGGTATTTTGAATTCTTTCCTAAATTTGCAACACTGTTCCATGCTTCTTTTCTAACCTCGCTGGTTACTTCTCCTGGAGATTCCATTACCCTTGCTGCATTGGTACCAGAGTATGTGAATTTAATTCCTTTGGATAAATCATATTTTACATCATAAACACGATTGAATGTAAAGTTTTTATTGAAGTTTTTCTGTAGATAATTAGACGTGTCTACTATTTCTGCTGCAGAGCTTCCTGTTGTATTTCTATACTGTGTAACACCGTATAACCTATCCAAATTGGCTCGTACAGAAATCCGAGAAGGCACATAATTAAAGTTGATGTCTTTGATAATTTTCATGTATTTATTCTTCATCAATTTCGACTTCGACTTCCCAAATGGCTTTATGTTTTTCGGTGTAGTACTGTAATTATAGTTAAGTCCGCCTCTGTATGTTTTCCTTCTATCCTCAACAGTATTGATGTTCGTCATTAAGTTTTCATTAAAAGCATAGGTCGCTGAAAAGTTCTCTATGTCATAGATGTGCGCCTTTCCTTTTCCTGGCTGCCTATTTTTCTTTACGTTGGTAAGGTTCATGCTTTTCCGCATGGTATATGTTCTAATCGCTTTTTTGTATTCGTCCCAATCTCCAACCGGTGTAGCATCCTTCACATCTTTGGTAAGAATATCAGGGCTTAGCGGGTCGTACTGCGGGTTGGTAAAGCTTTCAGAATAGTTCATATAAAGTGGCACTCTTATTTTCATGTCTTCCGGGAAAAGTTTACCCAACTCAACACTCGACGACAAATCGTAGCCTTTAATGTTCTCTCTACTTCGCTCGCTTACTTTTTTCTCGATACTTCCAAATCCGAAAGTGGTAATGTTACCCGATAAGTTAACTGTTGCAAGATCTGCTAATTTAAGCGAAGCCCTCCCTATAGAAGCCCAACCGCCTTTTTCATCAAAATCCGACAATCGTAATTCGTTCACCCAAATCTCACCACATTTGGTAAGTCCATCATCTTTCGGGTTCCGAACACCAATCATAATAATCTTCATATTATTTAAGGTCGGATTTCCTTTTATTTTAATTCTACTGTTATCAGGACTGGTCCATACGGTATTAACAGGGATATCAGGATTTGAATTTCTTTGAGATTTTGCCGTTTGTAATTCTCTAAATTCTAGTTCAATTTTATTCTCTTCCATCCAAACCAAAACCTGGTCGTCTTTATCTTTATTTATGTATACCCTTGGTTCGGTAACATACAATGGCAGTTCATATTCGTAATAATTATCATAAAAATCTGTTCCAAAACGGATAAATAAATTAAGGTCTTTATCTTTTAAAAGCTCTTCCACACTTGCCTCGCAATGCACATCCATTATTATTTTCTTATAAGAGCGCACATCAAACGTTACGTTTTTGTAAACTGCTTTTGATGTTCCATCTTCCAAACCGCAAACAGATAATGCAAGCGACTGTTCGTTCAATTCTCTCAACTGAGAAGTGGTGTTGTCTACCTCTCGCAACAAACCTGGAGGCAACACATAATTCACTGGGCTTTTCTGTGCGTGCTCTTCAATGTTAACTGCTGCAACGTCGAATGATGTTGAGGGCGATTCGTCTGGCACATAAACACCCGACTCTTCAATGGCCTCTCCATATTTTCTCCACTCACTTCTAACTAATTCTAATCTAGCAAACCTCAGTATAACTGCCTCGTCAAACTCTTTTAAGAACATTCTAATAAATCTTATTGATCGGAAATCTGGAATATTCCCAACCACTTTATCAGGCGTTCTAATCGGGATTCTAAACTGGTACCATGTCACATTTCTCGACCTTCCATCGTTGGTTGTTAAAGATGCTTCGGTAACACTTGTAATGTAATTCTCTTTTCGCAACACAGGGTCGTTCAATACGTCAGGAGTAAGGCTTATTCTATACTGAAAATAACTTTCGTTCTCGCTAATTGTATTGTCAGAGTTTTTGTCTTCTGTATCAGGTGTACGTGTTCCAATAATTGGATATCCATCTGGCTCCTCAATACTCGAATTTCCTTCATGTCCGTTAAAATCTTTGTAACGTTCTAAAATATTGGCTTTCGAATCGACACTACTACCTCTAAAATATGCGAAGTTATCTCCCGAAGGATCTGCAGCCGCATTTTTGTATGCCTGAGAAGCAGTTCCGTACATACCCTCAATGTTATCCAAGTATGCCTGATATTTTGTCGCCTCATCTATATCACGCAATCCATCCAATCCAACATCTTGAAATTCTCTCGACGACTCTTCAGCATCAAACGCATGTACAATTGCTTGCGTGTTTGGCACCCTTCCCCATAATGCCTCGTCCACTCCATCAAGGTTATCTTTATCTACAGGCAAACCATTCTCAAAACTAATTCGAGAATCTTTAAGGATATCTTCAGAGATATTACCCAAGTTAAAATAGAGGTCTCCCCCATTGTGATCAGGGTTTCCATCTTCATCATCAAAAGGGTCCATCATCCAAAATTGAATAAACTCAACATTTGCAGCTTCAAAATCATTGGTACTTATTTGTCTCATTATTCCACCCCATCTATCAGCCGGACTTTCCAACTCTCCGTTTGCTTTTATTCCAGCAATATTTAAAGAAGGGTCAGCAACGTCATCATAGTTATAAGGGCCTCTTTCATCTGGGTAAAAGGCTAAATCCATTACAGGAATATTCAATTGTGTAAAGGCCAAAGGATCTTTATTCGGGAATACTTCTGTTTCCAAAACCGCTCTCATGTAATGATTCGACTGCATTTCGGCATCTTTCTTCACATTATCTGGTGTACTACTGTTGGTGTTGTGAAACAATGGGTCGATGGTGTACCAAGCTAGTTTTGCTCTGTTTTTACCATAGTCTATAGTGTTTGTTGCTGCCTCTGGAAACAAATCAGTTTGTCCCTGTGGCGTACTTGCTAGCACCCATGCAAAAGATGGCTTTAAATTTATTTCACTCTGACTTCCTTCAAAATCATCGATATAAGAAGTTCCTTCCTTTCCCAAGGCTCCTGAATGACCAGGAATAATGTGTGCAAATTCTCCAGTAAAAGTAAACTTAGATGCCGTTTTGGTTTCGATCAATGGTAGCATATCCACCCATTTTGTTAGAAGAGGTAGCTCTTTGTTGTAATCTACATTCATGCCCCAAATTGTGTTGGACATTGGTTCGTCCCCAATATTAATTTTAGGAGTTAAAGGCTTTTCCGACAGATTTAAAATTGTACCACCAACATTAAAATTATCGGAAACAATGTAGTTAAGATTGGTTCCCATTAACCTTTTAGACTGAATTCCGAAAAGAGAATTACTTTCTAACGAGATTTTAATTGGCACCGAGCTGTTCAAATATTTGTCGTTAATGATGGTTAATCGCCCTACTTCGTACGAAACCGTATAATCCACACCTTCCGTTAACTTAGCCCCGCCAGCTGTAACAGTAACAGACTCCCTTGGAACATTTATAGTGTTTAACGAAATATCCGAATTCGAAACAGATTTATAGGAACCCATTATTTTAAACCGGTTTTTATCTGGGAATTTAACACGCGCATCACCTTGTGTGGTGGTATATAAACTATCGAAAGCATAATCGTCAGCTAGTTTATCATCGTTCATTTTATCCCTTATCTGCTGGCCAAAAGGTTCGATAACAGGAAAAAAGATTCGCCCAGTACTTTTATCAATTGTAATACCATCCAAGAAATCGAACACCCCATCAGATTGTCGGTCGTTTTGTACGTTGAGGTTGTCCAATTCCATTACATCAATCAACAATTTATTTTTAATTGCCCCCTCGGGAATATAATTGATATCCACACCTGTTTCTCTGTTGTTATACACCACCTGCAACTTAAATCCTTCGGCATTAATACCATACGAACCAATACTATACACGTTTTTCATTTGCAAATTCCACATTGGCAACTTGGTATTGATTACCGTGCTTTTCAATAATTTCAAGATCAAAGTAGACGGTCCATCAGGTCCTTTGTTGCCGCCAGATGAAAACTCACCAACAGTATGAATAGTATTACCCTGAGAATATTGATAAGCTACAGCCAATACCTGATCTGGATATAGTGCCTGTTTCAACGAGATATACCCTAAAGTTGGGTGTATATCATATTCCGATTCTTTTAATTTCCGAGCATTACCCAATTTTTCATAATCCGATGCCAATAATAATCCAGCGGAAATCATTTCAGAATTTACCGTATTTATATCTCTTACAGCCGGATAATTACCGGCAAATACCAATGGGTCTAATGAATTAACATCATTACGCGGATAGGTAATTGTTAGCCCGTTTGAGTTAACGTTTGAACTATATGGCCGAGCTTCTGCAAGATCTTGAAAGGCAACAATATTTCTGATGTTTTGGGTCTCCCCTCTAGAATTGGTAAGCCATACTTCTACTTTTGTAATATTTATAGCCGATGTAATAACAGGAATCGCAGACATTGCTGTATCATAATTATCCCTAAAATATTGCGATAGAAAGTAATGCTTGTTCGCTTCGTAATTGTCTGCTTTAATTTCGAAATCATTTATTTGAGCCCCACCCGAAACTTCAATTACTGATTTTTCCCCTTTCTCCTGCGATAAAACGGTGGTAATGGTGAGTCTTCCAAACTGTAATTCACTTTTTATTCCAAACAGGGTTTGACTACCAGTAATTAAGGTGCTTGATAATGGCAAACTAACGTTACCAACTTCCAATCGCTTAATTATGTCGTCTTCGTAGCCCGTATACTCCAATTTCATTTGATTCTCAAAATCAAAATTGGCTTCGGTGTTGTAATTCGTATTTAACTGGAGCTTGTCGCCGATTTTACCAATAACGTTAAGCTGAATCTTTTCATCAAATTGGAATGTGGCAACCTTCCTTTGTTTGGTGGTTAATATGGGGTCGTCGTTTCTATTGACATTAAAGTTGAAAATAAGTTCTGCCGACCCTTGCGGCTTGATATCAACAGAATTACCACCAAAAATTCTATCAAATACTTCGCCACCTACATTTAGCTTTGGTCTAAAACCTGCATCACTATTCAAGCTCTCTGCCTTGATGGCCTCTTCAAAATAAGCTTGATTCGATTTTTCATCCTGATACTTCAAGAATTCCTCCAAAGTCATTTCAGAAGCTGGTCTATTCGTAATAGAGCCTTCTTTAGCCTTAAATACATACTTCCCTGTTTTAGGATCATATTTAATTTCGCTTTCGGTATTAGGTGGGTTTTTGAAGAGAAGATTCTTGTTCCCCTCTTTTCTACTATCCCCGTTCAGCGGGTCTTCTATAGGAAATGGCAATACTATTTTACCCGAGTCTGGATCCGTTTGCGCAGAGGCAGAATCGACCTTAGAGGCAAAGATGCAGAGCAGAACTACAACAACCTTAAATAAATATTTAACTCTTATCTTCACAAGACCCAGGGTAACATTTCAGAAATCTATTTTTGAACTATAGGTTTTTTAACGCTGTCTTTATCAATTCTTCTACACTCACATCTGATTCTAAGCCCTTTGCGGTTTTAGCAATAACTTTTTCAGCTACATTTTTTGCAAAACCTAAAGCGACCAGAGCAGATAACGCTTCATCTGTGATACTATTGTTTGCTGTTACCCCTATTTCACTATCAAAATTCTCCTTTTTTAACTTGTCCCTTAAATCTATGATAATTCTCTCTGCCGATTTCGTTCCAATCCCTTTAACACTCTTCAATAAAGCAACATCTCCTTCAACAATTGCCCGCTGAATTTCGCCTGCATTTAAACTCGAAAGGATCATTCGAGCCGTAGACGATCCAACTCCCGAAACCGATATTAAATAAAGAAAAAGTTGACGTTCATCCTTATCGATAAAACCATACAAAGTGTGCGCATCCTCTCTTACAGCCATATGAGCGTAAAGCATTACGTTTTCATCATTAGGCAATTTAGAATATGTGTTCAGCGAAATATGAAGGTAGTATCCTACTCCATTGCATTCGATTACAGCGTAAGTAGGCGTTTTTTCTACTAATTTTCCTTTTAGGTGATTAATCATTTAGAAATCTTCTTTTGTTTTATGGCTCTAAAGGCCGCAATTATAGACATATTAATTATTTCCCTGATAGAACTTCCCAGTTGCAGGATGTGAACCGATTTGTTCATGCCAAGTAAAATGGGTCCGATAACCTCACAATCCACCATTTCTTGAACCATTTTATAAGCAATGTTACCTGCTGCTAAATTTGGAAATATGAATGCATTAGCTGGATTATCACTTAATTGAGAAAATGGGAATTGTTCATTCATTATCTCATCATTCATGGCAAAATTGGCCTGAACTTCTCCATCAACAGTAATACTCGGATGATCTCGGTGCAGAATCTCCACCGCCTTTTTCATCTTCGTAGCATCCGCTCCTGTAGCCGAACCAAAATTTGAATAACTCAGCATTGCAATCTTGGGTTTGATGCCTAGTTGTTTAATGGCATCAGAACACATCACAGTAATATCAACTAAATCCTCAACAGTTGGATCGATGTTTATCGTGGTGTCGGCAAAGAAATATGTTCCTTTTTTAGAAACAATAATGTACATCCCTGCTACCGTTCTATTCCCTTCAGCTCGTCCAATAACTTGCAATGACGGGCGAATTGCGGAAGGATAACGTTTGGTAAGACCAGTAACCATGGCATCAACCTCGCCGGTTTCGAGCATCATCGATCCAAAATAATTTCTTTCTCTCATCCACCTACCTGCTTCGTACATGGTCATTCCCTTTCTTTTTCTCTTTTCGAAAAGCACTTTACTGAATTCTTCAACCCACTTGGTTTGTTCTGAAGATCGTTGATCGATGATTTCGACATCATCTAAAGGCAAATTATTTTCTTCAATAATTTGTCTAATCATATCCGATTCTCCCAGCAACACAGGAATCCCAAGACCTTCTTCCTTAATTACTTGAGCAGCTTTTAACGTTTTATAATTATCTGCTTCGGCAAACAAAACCCTCTGCGGATCTCGCTGAACCACAGTAATTACATCCCTTAACAACTGATTATCGTGGCCCAACCTTTTTCTTAAACCGATAATGTATTTGTCCCAGTCGGTAATAATATGCTGAGCAACACCCGATTCAATTGCCGCCTTAGCAACCGCAGGAGCCACTGTTGTAATCAACCTTGGATCTAATGGCTTAGGAATTATATTCTCTACTCCAAAAACAAGGTTTTCTGTATCATAAGCCTCATTTACTTCTTGTGGAATAGATTCTTTTGCAAGTTCGGCAATGGCTCTAACCGCAGCCAATTTCATCTCTTCGTTAATGGTAGTGGCCTTTACATCTAAAGCTCCTCTGAAAATAAATGGGAAACCCAACACATTGTTTACCTGATTAGGGTTGTCTGATCTTCCAGTTGCCACAATAACATCAGGCCTAGAGGCCTTGGCATCTTTGTAGCTTATTTCGGGATCGGGATTGGCTAAAGCAAATACTATTGGATTTTTCGCCATAGACTTAACCATGTCTTGCGTAACAACATTTCCCGCCGAAAGACCAACAAAAACATCGGCATCTTTCATCGCTTCTGCAAGTGTGGTAATGGTTCGCTTGGTAATAAAAAACTGCTTTTGAATGCCTAAGTTCTCCCTCGATTCATTAATTACCCCCTTGCTATCTAACACAACGAGGTTTTCCTTTTTCAACCCTAACGATAAATACAGTTTTGCACAGGTTTGAGCAGAAGCACCAGCCCCATTAAAAACAACCTTTACATCCTTAATGTCTTTTTTAGAAAGAAACAACGCGTTTAAAAGTGCAGCGCTACTAATGATAGCCGTGCCATGCTGATCATCATGCATTACAGGAATATTAAGTTCTTCCTTTAATCTTTTTTCAATCTCAAAACACTCAGGTGCTTTAATATCCTCTAAATTAATCCCGCCAAACGTAGGTTCCATAGCCTTTACGGCGTTAACAAACGAATCTACATCATACAGATTTAGCTCAATGTCGAAAACATCTATATCGGCAAAAATCTTAAACAAAAGGCCTTTCCCTTCCATTACAGGCTTAGAAGCTTCCGGACCAATATTACCTAAACCCAGTACAGCCGTGCCATTGGTGATAACTCCAACTAAATTGCCTTTGGCGGTATACTTATAAACGTCGTCTACATTCTTATCAATTGCCAAACATGGAACCGCTACGCCTGGAGAATAAGCCAATGAGAGATCACGTTGAGAACTATAAGGCTTGGTTGGAACAACTTCGATCTTACCAGGTTTTCCCGATGAGTGGTAATCTAAAGCGTCTTGATTCCTGAATTTTTCCATAATTTTAGCTACAATATAAAAGTATGAAAAATAGCCCTAAAATATGCCTTACAGACATTAGTCGAAACGCCTGTTTACCAAGGCTTTCCATTATATATTGAATTATTTTTATGAAGAAGAGAATAATCGTCTTTACGGGCGCAGGAATTAGTGCAGAAAGCGGAATAAAAACGTTCCGAGATTCAGACGGCTTATGGGAAAACCATGATGTAATGGAAGTGGCTACACCGGAAGGGTGGGCAAGAGATTACGAACTGGTTTTAAATTTCTACAACGAACGTAGAAAACAGGCTTTGGAGGTTGCCCCCAACCCTGGACATTTGGCGTTAGTTGAGTTGGAAAAAGAATTTGATGTGCAAATTATCACGCAAAACATCGACAATTTACACGAGAGAGCTGGGTCTAGCAGTGTTTTGCATTTGCATGGATTAATAACAAAATCTAGAAGTACGATTGACGAAAATCTGGTGTACGAAATTGAAGGAACCGAAATTAATCCGGGTGATTTATGCGAAAAAGGGTCGCAATTGCGTCCTCATATTGTATGGTTTGGTGAAAATGTGCCAAATATTTCGATTGCACATGAAATGTGTGAAACGGCAGACATTTTAATAATTATTGGCACTTCTTTAAATGTTTATCCAGCGTCTGGAATCGTTAACTTTGCACCGAGAAAATGTCCTAAATATTTTATAGACCCAAAGGCAGAAAAAATTGTTTTGGTAAATAATTTGAACATTATTAAGGAAAATGCAGGAACAGGAACACCTACATTGGTTAAAGAACTTTTGGATAACGCTTAAAATTTCCATGAAACTTAAAAGCTTACAAGTATTAATATTTTCTATCCTGATTAGCTCATGCGCAATGGCGCAAGGTTTTGAGGCAGGTTTACAAGCTGGACTAATTACTAGCCAAATCTCGGGCGATGCATCTGGTGGATATTACAAATTTGGCCCCACGGCTGGTTTGTTTGTTAAGCGACAATTTAGAGGAGCATACTCAGGTGAATTCGGAATATTATACGCACCAAAAGGGAGTAAAAGGTTTGCAAAAAACGCAAAAGGAGAAATTCTTTATGAAGAGTATAAACTCTCGATCCAATATATAGAAGTACCTATACTTTTTCAATATGCAACAGACTCGTTGGCGTTAACTTTAGAAATAGGCACGTACATCGGAATATTACTTGGAGCAGAAGAAGACGAGCAAGGAATACTAATAAACTTAGGAAGTTTCAGAAATTACGAAGCAGGAATTGTTGTTGGGGTATCGAAAAGATTATCAGATCGATTTTCTTTCGGAATAAGAGGTTCACATTCCTTAACCGTTGCAAGAAAGCACCCATCGGGTGAGATCTGGAGATTAAATAGAGGGCAATATAATACTTGCCTAATGGCCAATTTAAAATTCCATTTCAATTGATGAAAAAACACAAAATAGTCGTTGCAATTACTGGAGCAAG
Source organism: Flavobacteriales bacterium (assembly GCA_013214205.1). Classification (GTDB taxonomy): domain Bacteria; phylum Bacteroidota; class Bacteroidia; order DT-38; family DT-38; genus DT-38. The sequence goes on along the minus strand of JABSPQ010000340.1, from coordinate 2,808 downwards.
TGGCTCAATTTATGCGAAAGTATTGTTGATGAAACTGCAACAATTGTCTGATCAAATTGAAGATGTAGGCATTGTAATGTCGGACAATGCAAAGCAGATTTGGAAGTTCGAAATAGGCGACGAAACTTACAAAGACATTCCTTATACCATATATGGCAAAGGCGATTTTAATGCCCCATTTGCATCTGGTTCGGCAAAGTACGATACTATGATTATTTGCCCTTGTTCGATGGGAACATTAGGCCGAATTGCAAATGGCATTTCCAACGATCTTACTAGTCGTGCTGCCGATGTTGTTTTGAAGGAAAGAAGAAAGTTGATTCTGATTACCAGAGATACGCCTATTAGTTTAATTCATATAAACAACATGAAAACGGTTACGGAAGCAGGTGGGATTATTTGCCCTGCAAGTCCTTCTTTTTATAGTCAACCAAAAACTTTTGAAGAGTTAGCTGCTACGGTAATTGACCGGGTTTTAGATTTAATTGGTTTGGAACACAAAACTTTTCGTTGGAACGAGTAAGGCAAGTGTTAAAATACTAAGTGTTAAACCCTTCGGGATGGAAGACAAAAGTACTTAATACTGAGGGCTAGGCTCTGCATGATATAGGGTATTCCCTATTAATCAATCCAAAACAAACTTCAGATTTCGTCTGATTCCTTCGAACTTCGTTCTTTTTATAGGCGAATTTCTAAAAACTTCTTTGAATATTTCTTCAGTCATTTCTAGCCAATCGTTATTACTCAGGTTGTGTACATTGTTTTTAGGTTGAAATAAGGGTTCGTTATGAGCTGTAGAAAACCGATTCCATGGGCACACATCCTGACAAACATCACAACCAAAAACCCAATTGTCCATTTTCCCCTTGGCTTCTATCGGAATTTGATCTTTTAATTCTATTGTATAATAGGAAATGCATTTACTCCCATCAACTATATATGGCTCCACTATTGCATCCGTAGGACATGCATCAATACATGCGGTACACGTTCCACAATAATCCTTTATTTCATTTGCATCATAATCTAAATCCAAATCAACGATGATTTCCGCTATAAAAAAGAACGAACCACTTTTCGGATTAATCAAATTTGTGTTTTTACCAACCCAACCTAAACCCGATTTATTTGCCCATGCCTTATCGAGTACAGGTGCCGAATCAACGAAAATTCTTCCGTCAACCTCCCCCACTTCATCTAGAATAAACTGCCAAACATCGTATAATTTATCTTTGATCACTTTGTGGTAATCCTCTCCGAATGCATAAGACGATATTTTCACATCATCATTATCATTCCTTTTCTGAGAAGGGAAGTAATTGTACATCACAGAAATAACAGACTTAGCACCCGGAACTAGAATAGTCGGGTCGAGTCGTTTATCGAAGTTTCGTTCCATGTACGACATTTCGCCATGCATGTTGTTCTCCAAATACCTTTCAAGTCTGGGAGCTTCTTCTTCTAGAAATCCTGCTTTGGAAATTCCACAATAACTAAATCCCAATCGTGCAATTTCGTCCTTGATCTTCTTGGTAACGTTAGCACGATTCATTGGCCTATGTGTCAGTTGCTTTGATCGAACAAACCAGGCTCGTTCTTACTTTGAACTCTACCAAGATGCTTGTATGCTAATTCTGTAGTTTCTCTACCTCTTGGGGTTCTTTTTAGATACCCTTCTTGAATTAAAAAAGGTTCGTATACTTCTTCAATAGTATTACTATCCTCACTTACTGCAGTAGCAATTGTAGAAATACCAACAGGTCCACCTTTAAATTTATCGATTATGGTTGCAAGGATCTTATTATCCATTTCATCCAAACCATTCTTATCTACGTTAAGTGCCTCCAAAGACGAATTGGAAATTTCTAAATCAATTGAACCGTTACCCTTTACTTGAGCAAAATCACGAATTCGTCTCAATAACGTGTTGGCAATTCGAGGAGTCCCTCGGCTTCTTCTTGCTATTTCCTTTGCAGCTTGCGATTCAATATCTACATCTAATATTTTTGCAGACCGATTTACAATCGTGCTTAGCAGGTCGGCGTTGTAGTACTCCAATCTTAGGTTAATACTAAAACGAGCTCTTAAAGGTGCTGTTAACAAGCCTGAGCGGGTTGTTGCGCCAATTAATGTGAATGGGTTTAATGAAATCTGAACTGTTCTCGCATTAGGCCCAGTATCAATCATAATGTCAATACGGTAATCTTCCATTGCAGAGTACAAAAACTCCTCTACTACCGGACTTAGTCTATGAATTTCATCAATAAACAAAACATCATTCTCTTCTAAGTTCGTAAGCAAACCAGCTAAATCACTAGGCTTATCTAAAACAGGCCCTGACGTAATTTTAATACCAGCACCCAAATCATTTGCAATAATGTTAGCCAAAGTAGTTTTACCAAGTCCTGGAGGACCATGAAGTAAAACGTGGTCTAGAGATTCATTTCTAAGCGTGGCTGCTTTCACAAACACTTTAAGGTTATCAACTAGTTCTTCTTGTCCTGTAAAATCATCAAATGTTTTAGGACGTAACGCTCTCTCGAAGTCTGTTTCTTCTTCGGAAAAGCTGGAATTATCGGGCATTAGATCTTCAATCATCGAAACAAAGTTAACTAAATCCTTTTGTGATTTGTAGTAGCACTATCACAAATTATAAACTTAGGAAGAAGGTGTAAGCATCCTACCAACTACATATAGGAATCTCTTTTCAATTTACAATTGTAGATTTATTCCAGTTTAAGGTTTTGCGGTAGCAACTCCTCTAATTTGTTCACTTTGTGCTCGGGTATGATGTCAAGTACTTTTTTG
>JABSPQ010000339.1 GCA_013214205.1 Flavobacteriales bacterium | reverse complement strand
GCTTTATCAATGTTCCAACGATTTGTTCATGGCTATAATCCTCTTCCAGGAGTCTCTCCACTTAAAACTGGATTAGAGCCGTGAATCTCTTATGCTTGTGCTTTTCTTTCTGACGTTTTGCATACTTCTGAGTGCTAATTCATGCTTGTAAACGTTATTCCTTGCATCAGAATTGCGTTTCAATTCTCTGCTTACAACTGACTTGTTTTTTCCTATAGCTTTGGCTGTCTGAACTTGTTTGTAGCCTTCCTTGAGCATACAAGAGATTGTATATCGTTGATTAAAGGTAATGTGCTATGCAACTTCTTGTTTTTCGATCTACAGCAGTATGGTTAATATTCCATAGAAACAGCAAGAGAAATGGTTCTCTTCAAGTTTCGATAATTTATACCTAACGCAGCAAATCTAAAAGTTGCATTTATTACTTGAATTTAGGAATCCTCCTGCGCTAAACAAGCAAAATTGTAAAAATGTATTACTCTATGTAAACCTTTTTAGTACGGCTATTGCCTCCATCAACATCTACTTTAACCATGTATATACCTGTACCACTACCATTAATTGAAAAACGAGTAGCTCTTTCTTTAATGGTTTCCTCTTGAACCTTTCTACCATTTATTTCATAAATGGTAATTCTTCCTCTAGCTCTTTCGGCACGTTCCAATGTTACACTTACATCTCTTTGATGACCATAGATAGAAATTTTCCCTTTAGACCTATCATCAATTCCAACAAACTTATTACAAGCTTCTCTAAAATCAACCTCTGCAATGTCGTATAATGCAGCACCGCCTGGTTCTGTTTCATAAGCCCATGCCTGAATAGCTAAGGTTTCAGAATGAACTCCTACCGACATATAGATCCATCCATAATGTAAGGAGGTATCCCAAATTCCTGTAAGGGTATCTTCCGTTGTAATGTTAAATCTTAAACCCAAATACTTATCTGTTTTGCCTCCCCAAGCAGCCCAAGAGTTTCCATTTGCATATCCCCATGCAATTGTATTGGTTCCTATGTCCAACTGCCCCTCGGTATGAATTTCGGATGCCCAATTGGTGACACCAGAACTAGCAGCAGAACCTGTAGCTCCTACAGCACAAGTAGGCCAGAAATCGGTAATTGTTGTAAGGTAGGTTGTGGTTGATGTTGCTCCGTAAGTGGTTTTGAAAGTATTGGTTACGGCTGAGCTGGAATATCTGTAAGGATTGTTATTCCCTATAAATGAGCCATAGTATACACTGCCCAACACTCCAAATGCAGCGTCTTCGCTTTTACCTTGAAATGCAATATAAACATCCATTGTTGGATCGCAGGAATAGCCTCCAACTTGGTTGTTTAGGTTGATGGCAAAATGCTCTAAAGTATCGCCAACCGCAAAGGTTGAATCTGGATCAACATCGTAACCTACTAACTCTGCACTAGCAGGTGTAGCAACAACACTAGCTGCTATGGCTGCCGAAGAATAGGCGGCTAATTTCTTTAATTTATCTATGTTTGTTTTTTGCATATCTAGTCATTTCTCAATTATTATTTCGCTTTTGTAAGTATAATAATAATACGAAAATCAGACATTTGTGTCCTGTAGTGTCTTGTTAACGAATCGGTTGTGGATAGAAGCCTTTAAGGTGTTTTATTGATGCTTTAGATTAATGAGATGTTGGGAAATT
>JABSPQ010000034.1 GCA_013214205.1 Flavobacteriales bacterium | reverse complement strand
TAATTTCTATACATAGTGACACTATAAAAATAGAGGGTAATATTAGTTCTATAAGATCTTATGCAGATCAAATTGAAATCAAAAATTGTGATGAATGTGTTTTTGGAGACATGTTAGACGAAACGGGTATGGTTACTAATTCATCTTCTGAAACATATGACTTTTGTAAATAAATTGATTTTAAATAAAGTATAACATTCCATAACATCAAATAAACCCAATGCGGTTCTTAGCAATTGGAAAGGTTGGTGGTTTAAGTGAAACGTAAATTCTGCTTGTGGGTGTTTAAATGCGCTTGTAGCTAAAGCCAATTTAGCTTGTAACTCGAAACTCTCTGCGATTTAATTAACTTTATCAAAAACGAAACAAGCGCAAAATTTACTTTTGTAGTGGTTATCTAAAGTCGGTACCGCACTGTGTTTATTTTGGCGTTACCCAACAATACCTTCCAGCTCCTCCTTCCCTCGTACCTTTCAATCTGACATTCACCGATAAGAAACATAATCTCACATGCTAAAAAAACTACCCAACCGCTCTAAATACTCATCAACAGTATCGACCATAATAACTTATAAGTTATTCTGATCAATTATAATTCTCCTTTTTTAATACCTTTAGCACCAAATTAAAAACTTAAATATTTTGAAAAACGCTCTATTATCATCAATAATCATCTTTGCTTTAACAGCATTGAGCATCGAAGCCAATGCACAAATCCCTGGCACAAGCTATATCCACAAATTTACTGGTGGTGACTTAAGCAGCTTAACGCATACTGGTTCCGCTTTAACTGTTGTGGATGATAGAGCTACCATTTCGAGTAATGCAATAAATTTAAATGGTGATCACTTAAGTCGGCCTTCATTTAATTCTCCTCACGTTACAGTTAGTTTTTGGATAAAAACCACAACCAACGATGGCGTAAAAAGAACTATTATAGATCATACAGAAAGAACCTCATCGAGTGATGTGGCTGGAGAAAGAGGTTGGTATGCTTATATAGAAAATGGCATAATTGGTATAGCAGGCAATTATTTCTATTCATATATCATAACTGCTTCAGGCACATATGTCTCTGGTAACACTGGATATGCTTACACACTGGGAACAACCAACGTAGCAGACGGAAATTGGCACCACGTATTACTTTCTGCTGAAGGAACTTATCTCGGAAATATCAAATATTATTATAGAGTTTACATTGATGGTGTTCACGAAAACGTTCAAATGATAGAGACATTGGCTTCGAATAACAACACAACGTATAACCTTTTACCTACAACTCCTTTTACCATTGGAAACAACAATAGTGGAAACCTAACCAACCAATACGAAGACGAAATTGATGATATTCGATTTTATGGCGGTCTTCAAACTAGTGCGGGCATTCTAGCATTAGCACACGAAGACGCTTGCAAAGCACCTTTAGATATTACCGTCTCTAATATTGGCCCTTTTGTAGCTGATATTTCTTGGAGCGCCAGTGGTGTTACCACTGATTGTGATTTTGCCTACAGTTTAACTGGACAAGGTATTGGGAGCGCTACAATTATCAACACCGTAGGACTCAACTCATATTCCTTAAGCGGATTAAACCCCAACACTACCTATGATGTTTATTTAAGAAGTCATTGTGATGGAGGTGTTACAACTTGGTCGGCAGCAATCCCCTTCACCACCAGATCTGTAATCTTTGTAGATGAAAGTGCAGCTGGAGCAAATGATGGAACCACATGGCAAAATGCCTTTACCGACCTCCAAAGCGCTGTAGCGTTAGGTTCATCAATCAACGAAATTTGGATAGCTGCAGGAACCTATACACCAGGATCTGTCAGAACATCAACGTTCAGTCTGCTAACCGGAACCACTCTTTTTGGGGGCTTTAATGGAACTGAAACCAATGCCGATCAAAGAAATCCAATGGTAAATACCACTTTCTTAAGTGGTGATTTATTAAGAAACGATGGCACAACAATCTCAGATACCGACCCAACCAGAACAGACAATGCCTACCATGTTATTACCTTGAAAGGTACTCCACAAAATGTGGTAGTTGATGGTTTTACCATTACTGGCGGAAACGCAAATGGAGCGTTAAGCAACAATTGTGGTCCGGCAGCGGCAAGTCAATATTATCATGGAAGAGGAGGCGCAATTTATATAAATCCGTACGCTGTTAATCATAGCATTACTGCTTTATTTAATAACTGTATTATAGAAAAAAACAGCGGAACCAACGTAGCAGTATATTCTACTTTTACTCCTTGTGGTGTATCATACCTTACTACTGACGTTGATTTTCTGAATACGATTATTAGAGATAATTATTCAAAAGATGTTTCGAATATGTTCTGGTATGGCTCGGCAGGTTATTTTATCTTTTCCCGAGGGTCTATGGTTAATTGCCTCTTTTACAACAACACATCAGATGCGATGGCTTCCTGTTTATATCTAGGTGTAAGCTCAGGAAATGGTGGTGGTTCAACTGGCTTAGGAGTCGATATTGTGAACTGTACTTTTGCAAATAATACGGGTGCAAATGGTAATGTAATTAAAATGCTTAACGCAGCAAAGAGCAACATCAACAACTCCATCATTTACGGCAATGGGAGCATCACTCCTTTCGATATAACATCCTCTGGTTCAGTGGTAACAAACAGCATTGTTGAGGGAGGACAACAAAGTGGTTTAGATTCAGATCCATTATTTAACAATCCTTCCACCGATGATTACACCCTAAACTGCGCCTCTCCGGGAATAGATGCAGGAGATTCAACTGGCTTATTTATTCCAATGATTGACTTAGCCGGAGAAAATAGGTTTGGAGGATCTGCGCTAGACATGGGAGTTTATGAATTAAATACCCTTTATTCTGCAATTACTGCGATTACAAAAGACATTACAGTTTACCTCGATGCTTCTGGCAATGCAACAATTACCTCTTCAGACGTTGACAATTATTCGGGAAGCACATGTGGTACAGCATTTACTTTAGGTATCGATGTCACCACATTTACCTGTATAGATCTGGGTGCTAACACTGTTACCTTAACAGCAACCGAAACATCTGGCGGAGCAACCGATATTGTAACATCAACGGTAACCATCGCAGATAATATAGCTCCTACAGCAATTGGGCAAAACGTAATTGTGTCGTTAGATGCATCTGGAAACGCCACCGTATTAAGTGCAGCTATTGATAATGGCTCGAACGATAATTGTACCGCATCAGGAAGTTTAGGTTTAAGTCTAGATTTTTCGTCATTTACTTGTGCAGATTTAGGAGTAAACAATGTAATGTTATTTGTAGAGGATGGAAGCGGCAATAAAGACACCGCCTTTGTAACCGTAACCATAGAAGACAACGAACTGCCTATTGCTGTAGCACAAAATGTAACAGTAGCCATTGATATTAATTCTGGTGTGGCAATAATTACCCCAACCATGATTGATAATGGTTCTTCAGATAATTGTGCCTTTGACACTACCCTGTCGGTTACAGAGTTTAACTGTGCTAACGTTGGCAATAACGCTGTTATTTTAACAGTTCAAGACAGTGCTGGAAATGTTGCTACGGCTACTTCAATTGTTACAGTAACCTCTCCAATTAACGATGAAACGGTTACCACTTCAGATATGCTTTGCACAAAGAGTACACCGAACACAACAATTGTAACCGGAAGTTCACAACTTGGTGTTGCGTACACCCTACGCGATACGGCGAATAATATTATTGATGGCCCCACATCGGGTACGGGAAGTGGTTTAACCTTTAACACAGGAGCCATTAGCAGCACCTCAACTTTCAATGTTTACGCAGAGAGTATTCCAGCTGAGTTTAACAACGGTGGTCTCTCTTTCGATGGTTCTAATGATTATATTGCAACTCCAGTTCCAGCCAATTTTCAATACAATTCAATCTATACCATTGAGGCTTGGGTGAAAGCACCACTACCTAATTCAACAGGAGGTTATTATCCCTTATTTTTTGTAGGGAATACGCTAGTTAGTGATGTTGAAGTTTATATACAGAAAACGACTAATGGGTTGGTCTTAGTTCATAATCGTGGAAATGGGGGAACAAATTCGTATCATACATTCCCAGTTCCGCCTGATAATGTTTGGTTTCATTTTGCTCTAGTTTATAATGGTTCAACTGTAGAAGCATTTTATAATGGAGTCTCTCAGGGAAGTGCTGCAATTTCTACTCCTGCTGTATCAGCAAGTAATATGATCAACGTAGGAACTATAAGTAGTGTCGTATTTGATGTTGGATCAAGTACAAAATTCTTTATCGGAGAAATGGACGACTATCGAATGTGGAGCACTGCAAGAACGGCAAGTGAAATCTCTAGTAACATGAGCGCATGCCTAAATGGAACAGAAACAGGTTTAGAAGTTTATTACAATTTTGAAGATGGGACGGGCTTAACGGCTACCGACGTTGCAAATGGAAATAACGGAACGATGGCCAACATGGATGCTAGCATCAGTTGGGTGGCTGGCGCGTACAGTTGTTCTGGTGCCGTATGTAGTATCGAAATGTCGGACTCTGTTTTGGTTACTGTAATAGATACCTCAACCACATTGGGTTTCGATACAATTACTTCAAATCAATTAGGTGCGAGTTATATTTGGTTAGATTGTGCAAATAGTTACTCGGAAATTGCTGGAGAAACAGATATTTACTTTGTCCCTTTGGTAAATGGTAATTATGCTGTTGAAGTAACGTTAAATGGCTGTGTAGATACATCTGCTTGTATCAACCACATAATTACTGGCCTTGCTAATAGAACCAAACCTAACGTAACCATTTCAAGTTATGGTAAGGTGATAACCGTAAGAGGAGGAAAAGGTAATATATCGATATATGATCTTGCGGGAAGAAAAATTAGAGATAGCAAACTTAATGGAAAGATCGACATGCAAATTTCTCAAGAGGGGATCTATCTTGTTCGTGTAACATCAAAATACGATGTTATTTTTAAAAAGGTGTTCTTAAGTAGTGGGAGATAATTAGTTTGTTAAAAGGAATTTATTATTAACATGTAAAACGGATACAGGTTTGAGTAATAGCAAGTTTTCAAAGGAGTAAATAACGTTTTAATTTGTTTCGATTTATGTGCTTTTACAGCCTGGAGTAGCTAATAAATTCGAGACAATTTTTATCAGGCCGCTTTGTTAATAATTCCTCTTAATTCTATTTCCTTTTCTAATGGAGTTAAATACCCTAAACTGGAGTGCAACCTGCTTGTATTATACCAATTAATGTATT
>JABSPQ010000338.1 GCA_013214205.1 Flavobacteriales bacterium | reverse complement strand
CTATTGTGATGTTGGTGTCTAACACAATGGCGTCGTTGTCGCCGCTAATGGTGTTTGATAAAACTAAATCATCAAAGGTAATTCCAGCGCTTCCCGAAAGGGTTTGTAACGCAGTGCCATCTAATGTTACGGTTTGACTTCCATGGGTAAATGTACCTGAGTTTCTTAAATCTCCCGGAATGGTTAAGCTGTTACTCAATGTAAATGTTCCGTTGGTACCAATGTTTAGCTTGGCTACATTTACGTCGGAGGAGGTTGTAACTGCATAGGAGGTGCCAGATTCTCCAATAAACACGGTGTCTGTAACACCAGGGATGTTGTTTGATGCATCGCCTCCAGAGCATGGCGACCATGTAGTTGCAACGTCCCAACTATCATTGCCTATTGCATAACAAGGATTACATGGTATGGTAATGAAGATTTGATCTGATTTTTGGTTTTGATAGGAGAGTTTGATCCATTGTCTGGAACGAGCTACAGAGGATATTCGGGCCTCATCTATTTTACCGTTCCAATGTCTTATTGCATCTGCACTACCTATATTTACATCGTCTGCGGTAGAATTGATGGTTGTTGATACTACGTTTGTAGCAACATACACTCCATCAATATATCCGATTAGGCTATCTCCTGTGTATGTTCCATATACATGGTGCCATTCTGAATCGTCAAAGTTTCCAACATTGCAGGTTAAATTAACAGTGGATCCATCATATATTCTTGGTGAAAAGGCGGTTGGACTTGTAGCATGACGTACCCATATTGAGTATGCTCCATTAGTAGTACTGTTTCCTTTCGATAAAGGACGTGGCCAATTATTATCGTTTGAATTACCGTCAAGATAAAACCAAAAGGATAAGCTTAATGAAGCTGTAATGTCTAACGAACTATGATCGGAAACGTTAATGTAATCGGATGTTCCATCAAAATCCTGCGCTTTGCCAATAGCTCCTGTAACTTCTGTAATTGCCATGCTATTTCCTGTACCATGATTGGCATTTGAAGTGGCGTCGGCATATCCGTTAGCATTGTTGTTTACTGCTTCTCCTAAATGCCAAACCCCTTGAAAGTTATTACTTGTTGCAAATACCGAATTGGCATCACTATTATCCGCAGCTGCATCATTGTCGTAATACATGGTCATGTAATCGTCGTCCGTGTTTCCTGTAACTTGAGGTGCTAAAACCCAGATTTCTGCCAATTTGCTGCCTGCGTCAAATCGATCTATTTCATAGCTTAATTGTGTTGCAATATTACTTGTTAAGGCGAAACGAATGTCGTCTCCTGAATTGTCCCAGAAGTCGGCGCTTGGTTGTGTGCATTCTGTGATGCGAAGAAGAACAGGGAAGTTGGTTATATTGCCACCAACATTAGCACCTGAAGCTGTAGTATTAAAGTTAATAGGGGTAGATTGAAGCCAATCGTTGTAGTCTTCGGGGCAATTAGCAGCTGTCATCGTTACCTGGCAAGAGCAGGTTAAGGCTCCGTTATCGGTAACGGTTACTGTATAAGTTCCTGCATCAAGATTGGTTTGTTGGTTGGTACCTCCATCCGTTAACCCACTCGCACTTCCACTGTTCGACCAGCTAACAGAGAAGTTAGGGTCGTCGCCATTTACAGTTACCGTGGCTTGTCCGTCTCCAGCTGTAGCACATGAAGGTTCCGAATTATTAATAACGCTACAAGTTGGACCGCCGTTGGATATGGCGATTGTAAATCTATCTCCATCTGTTAGGTCACTTACGCCAGAAAAAAGAAACAGATCACCTGATGGATTTGTAGCACCAGATATTGGTGTAACATCGTTATCATCAAAATCGCCGTCGCCATCAGAATCTATAAGTAACCTTATTGTTGAAGTTGAATAAGTTAAACCGGATAAGTCAAACTGAAGATCTATAGATCCCACATCACATACTGTCTCGTCAGATTCTACTTCACTTACTCCCCAAATCCTAACCATCCTTGACGCAATCCCGCAAGGAATATCTGTTGTTTCGGTAGATGTAGTTACAGCATTGTCATGACCCCACATGAAGAACTCATCACTTGTTAGGCCAGTTACTCCAGAAATTTCAACGATCCCAGTGCCTTGGCTAGTTGTGTTGTCGCTTGCTATACCAGCAACGTCGTGGTCGAACCCATTATCATCTTCATCATAAACGTCGTTGTCGCTTAACGCTAACCCGTATTTGGCGGCCAAGTAGTTTTGTATAATGATATTCTCCTCGTCTGATGCATTGTCTTTTAATATAATTACTTCTGCAAGGTCGCCATCCATATAATAGCCAGCACTTCCATTGTTATTTCCACAACCTATATAAAGAGGTTCTGAACTCGCTACCATGGCGGTAGCGTCTGTGCCTGTGGCAGAGGATGTTCCATTCGTAAATAATGCAGGATTATTACTGCCCGTGGTGTGAGTTAAATGATAAATGTAATTTGTATCGTTCCCGAAACTTGTGGTTGTAGTAGCTCTGTTACCAGTGGCGGGATCCCCCCCTTTGGACGTGAACATTCTTAAAAAACCGGTGTTATTGTTTTCATAAATGGCGTAGCCATCAGACCACCAGTCGTCATCAGATTTCATTAACATGGTACTCCATGCTGGGTTTGAAGTCGTTAAGTTGCCAACTATATAAATTGATATTTCGCTCGGATTAAGCTCTGCGTCGTCTGCAACGCTGAAATATTCACTGTTCCCTGTTGTAAATTGTACTTGTTTGTAACCGTTTAGAGTTGTGGCACTCACGCTAGGGCTATTGCCTGGTGTAGTGGCATTATTACCATCGCCAGATTGATCTGACCATGTAGCAATGTCAACGCCTGAGGCTTCAGTTAGTTTATTGGCATCTAACCATAAAACAAGATCAGTGGTGCCATCGGTGTCACCAATACCTCCTGGGCCCAATTGACCAAAACTATTTAATGATAGAAATATGGAAATAATTAGTATGTACTTGCCGCTATTAGGCAGAGTATTCATTTTAAAACTATTCATAAAATAGCTGTTAATTCTGCACCATCACACTCAAGTGCAATTCTTAGTATGTTCAATTTAAGAAGTCTGCGGCAGTGAAAGTAATTAATATTACTCCTTATTCTCTTGTTTAAATTAATATACATCACTTAATTATGCCTTTTTATCAACAATAGTTCAATTTACTGATTTGACTATTGGGCTTGTTAAGGAATGATAGAGTGAATAAATGGGAATTGATAAGGTACTTTGGGTTATTTATCCGATAGGCGGATAGAGGATGTAAAATGAATTATGAATCGCACAAGCGGATGTTTGCGATTGAGAATAGGATTATTAAATAAAAGGAAGGCTGATAAAATTACTCTTTAAGAATTTTGCTGCCACCATTACTGGTTTTAACGTAGTACATGCCTTTGGCGAGATTGGATAAATCGATGATTACTTTTTGATCGTTCTCTTCAACAAATGTTGTTTGATTGGTTACCTCTCTACCAAGCATGTCGTAGATACGGATGTTTTCATAGATTAAACTTGTTCCAAATACAGCAATGTAATCGTTGGTTGGGTTTGGGAAGATGAATAATTTGCTGTTGGCCTCTTCGATAATTTGAATGGCTTTTGAAGCAGAGTATGTAAAATCTCCATCTAAGTCGGTTTGTTTTAATCGGTAGTAGGAGAGACCAGTTTCGGGATTTGGATCGATAGCCGAATAGTTTCTGAGGTTACTACTGTTGCCATCGCTTACTACAGTTTCCATAACGTCCCAATTTAATCCACCTGTAGATCTTTCGATGTAGAAGTAGTCGTTGCCGGTTTCTGTACCAGTAGACCAATTTATTAGTACTTCATCATTTTCTAAAAATGCATCGAAAGAAAGTAAAGTAATGGGCAGAGGACTGGTAATGGTATCGCTAACTGTCCATTTAGAAAATGTATCAATGTATTCAACTGTTACGTTATCGTAATCTCCATTTTCTGTAAAGATGCCGCCACGCCAGTTCCAATCAGCTCCATCGTATCTCCATAAGGCCATGTCGGTGCTTGATTGCCCGTTGAGTTCACTATCGAAATAATAGATTTTAAGGTT
>JABSPQ010000337.1 GCA_013214205.1 Flavobacteriales bacterium | reverse complement strand
TGAGGAAGGGTAAAAATCATTTTTGCCTAAAACGCTACATAAATATTATGGCAATGAAAAAAGCAACAACCGAAGTGCAACAGTTATTAACACCCAATTTAGCAAAAGTGGCTTAACGATGCGTAACATGAGTTATTAATAGACGCATTCAAAACGGCTATCAGTGAATTCTTAATTAACTTAGCAACACTAAACAGCAACTACTTAAGATGTTCCGATTCCTTTCATTAATGGCGCTTGTGCTCTCAATATATTCTACTAATATTTGTCATGGTTCCATTCTCGATCTAAAGGTTACCGAGATCATGTATAACCTTACAAAACACGAAGGTATCTCTGGCGAATACTTAGAATTTATTGATCTGAAAAACACAGGAACCGGCACCATTAATTTAAATGGTTTGAAAGTAATCAACTTTACTTTTAGAAACACCGATTTAGCGCCTGGGAAATTTGTAGTGCTTGTAAGCGATTCTAATTCGTTTAAATTCGCTACCCGTCCGTAAACATCTATGGTGAATACACGGATCAATTGGCCAACGAAGGAGAAAAAATCAAGCTGAGTTATGGCATGGATACCATTATTAATTTCCGTTACAACGACAATGTTCCGTGGCTTATTTTAGGCGATGGGTTAGGCTTTTCCATTACTCCAATAGAAAACAATCCAACTAACAATTAAAAACAAGGAGCTAATTGGAAAAACGCCGTAAACTATTATGGTTCTCCTGGCGAAGATGAGCCCTCCCCTCCTACTTATCCAGATGTGTACATCAACGAACTTTTATCACACATCGATTTACCGGATGTAGATATGATTGAATTGTATAACAATGGCTCAGATTCTGTTAATGTTGGTGGTTGGTTTGTGAGCGACAATCGAAGTAATCCTTACTCATACAAGTTTCCAGCCGATACCTATATAAAATCTGGCGATTATTTGGTGGTTGACGAAAGTGATTTTAATCCGGGTGGAATGGGGTTTAGATTTAACCGAAGTGGCGAAAACTGTTATTTATTCGCTGCCAATTCAGATTCTACATTTACTGGTTATGCCACAGGTGTTTCGTTCGACGGGCAATATAATGGCACTTCATTTGGCATTTACACCAACAGTGAAAATCAAGACCATTTTGTGGCGCAATCTTCCAGAACCTTTGGGGCGAAGAACGCCTACCCTGTTATTGGCCCGCTAGTAATATCGAGAGTGATGTACAATCCCAATATATATTGAACAGCGAATTAATTGTAATAGAAAGCATTGTAGACACAACTGTTGATCTTTGGCACAGAACTTTAACAGATTCAACTTGGCGGGTGTCGGGCGTTAGATTCGAATTCCCAACAGGTACTTCTATTGAAGCACACGAAAAAATAGTACTCACTAGTATAACACCCGCAAACTTTAGAACTAAATACAATCTCGAAGATACCATTCAGGTTTTTCAATACAACGGAAAGATTAGCAATGGCGGAGAGGAAATTGGCCTTTGGGCGCTCGACAGATCAGATACTACCAACAGCTTAAAAGTGTTTATGCCAAACATTTTACTCGACGCAGTTGAATATGAAACGTCTTCGCCGTGGCCCGTTTCTGCCAGTGGTTATGGCGATTTCTTATTAAGGATCAATAACGACTTATACGGTAACGAGTCCACAAACTGGATGCCTTGATCCAACACGGCTATTCAAGTTGAAGAGCAAGAGACCAATTCGGATGTAAAGTTTTACATGAATCCAATGAGCGGTGGCTTAAAAGTAGTTTTGGGTTCGGGAGACTTACTTGGTGCTCGGCTATTTGTTTTCGATGCCAAGGGATCAAAAGTGTTTGAAACACCAATAGGCTTAATGAATTCAATTCATCAATTACAAAATTTGAACGCGGGAATTTACATTTATCAGTTTAGGAAAGAATGGAAACAGACAACGAGTAAAATACATCTGAATTAAATCAACATAAAACTATGCTTAAACATTCATTGTTAATTCTGTTCATACTTACGTTTGTAGTTTGTGAAAAACAGGAAGGCGAAGGCGGAAAAGGTGAAATATCAGGAACTGTTACCGAAAGGTTGTTAGCAGCTGATGGCAGCACTTCCGAAACTCGACCTGCAGCAGATGTTAATGTTTTTATTATTTATGGCGATAACGATGGTTACCAAGACAATATTAAAACGTCTTTCTCTGAAGATTTCAAATTTCATAATTTAAGGAATGGTTCTTACACGATGTACGCTGTTGGCGATTGCGATATTTGTGCGTCGGGTGTATCAAACCCTGATACTACTGAAGTGGAAAAGAACTCTGTAACTGCCTATATTTCTATTGCTACCAATGTTGATTACGACGATGGTTCTGTTGATCTTATAGGAACTTTAATTGCGCAACAATACATTGGCCCAGCTCCTTTTGGTGATCCATATGTTTTGCAAAACCGAGAAGTATACATCAGGTACAACAACGAAGAAGTATATTTTGATAAGATGGATACCGATGCAAATGGCTAGTACGAATTCAAAAATTTGATTCAGGGTACTTATACCGTTTTTGCATATTCGCATTGCGACACCTGTTTGAATGTGTTGGAAACAGGGGAAAGTCAAGTTGAAGTTACGCACAATGGCGACTGGTATTCGTGCCAAATATAACTGCAGAAGTACGTTTCTAATTGAAATATATAGGATCGATTATATTGCTTTTTGTTGGGCTTAATGTAAATGCTCAAAGTTTCAATAGAGAGTTGTGGACTTCTGTGGAAGTTTCTACAAAACTAAAAAGCGATTTTAAAACCGATTTCAAACTGGCCTATAGGGCAACCAACATTTTAGCCGACTACACTAATTTTGCTCAAATAGGTTTGTCGAGAAAACTAATAGGCGATTGGAAATCGAAATTGAGCTATCGGTTTACAAGAGGTGTTTCGTACGATCAGCAGCTTGCATTAAGAAACCGGGTTAGCTTGGATGTAAGCAACAAGTGGAAAGTGAATAAACTGCAGATCCAATACCGATTAAAATATCAGTACACCAATAAGAACCGTACTTCCCAAAAAGATGGTGTTACCTATTCCAATGTTTTACGCAACAAAATTCAGTTGTCGGTAAAACAAAATAAAAAACTGAAATACTACATTGCTGCCGAATCGTTTCATTTTAACAACAGCTACCTCCTATCGTCCTACCGACTTGGAGGTGGATTATTGTTAGACGCTGGCAAAAGAAAAGAATTAAAAGTCGGTTACATTTTTGAACAGAAAATGTATGAATCGATAACCAACATCAACCATATACTAAACCTATCCTTTTCTTTTAATTTGAAGAAAAGTAAAGGTTAACATTGCGTAAAAAACTGAAATTACTCAAATGCAAGAAAACCAAACAGAAGCACTTAATTCAATAACCGAAAAAGAACTAAGGGTTCAAAGACGAAAATTAATTCCGGTTTGGATTAAAATATTCATTTGGATGTTTTTAATTTCAGGAGACTTGGCATTGATTGGGATTGTATTGGGACTATTGGGTATACCCTTCAAATTAGCTCTGTATGAACTTGAAGCAAACGGTTTAATGTCGGTTTTAGGAATGAGCCTAATTGCCATCTTTTTATTAAAAGGTGCTGTAGCCTTCGGATTATGGACTGGAAAAGATTGGGCAATTACTTTTGGTTATGTCGATGCTTTTGGAGGTATAGCAGTTTGTGTTGCAATTATGATACTGCCATTTTAAAATTCCGAACCGGGCCTTAACTTAACTTTTAGATTAGAATTGGCAGCGCTTATACCCTATTTTATTAAGCTCGGAGACATTAAAAAAGATTGGGAGAAGTTAGATATCGCAAACAAATCATAAAAATACATAGCTTAGCTCGTATGTTTGAACTAGATTAATTATTTACTTTAAAGATAATAAACAAAATCACAGCAGAAGAGAAAGGGAGCGCTTAGCTAGGCACGTTGATAAATGATGCCGTATTTTAGATTTACCACTCTTCTGTTTTTTTCTT
>JABSPQ010000336.1 GCA_013214205.1 Flavobacteriales bacterium | reverse complement strand
TGAGGAAGGGTAAAAATCATTTTTGCCTAAAACGCTACATAAATATTATGGCAATGAAAAAAGCAACAACCGAAGTGCAACAGTTATTAACACCCAATTTAGCAAAAGTGGCTTAACGATGCGTAACATGAGTTATTAATATTCAGCTTTAATTTAACTATTACTAGTATTTTTACCTTCTAATAATTTCGCAACTAGCAAATAATCATAACAGTAACGCGAGCAAAATAACGCGACACCTTACAACCTCACCAACTCCTTCACCTCCACTCCTAACGCATCACCAATCTTCTTAAGCGTGAGAGCAGTTGCATTTTGACGACCGTTTTCAATGGCGGATAGATTAGATGTTTCCATTTCAATTTTTGAACACAAATCTTGTTGGCTCATAGATTTCTCCATTCGTACTTTGGCAATATTAGCTCCAAGAGCCTTTAAGAATTCTTCATCGGTCATAAAGTAAAAATCCCAAATAATGCAAAGGATACTATTATGATATATCATAACCTATGATTATATTTGAACAACTCACTTTATTATAATCTCAACTTTTTATGAAATCAGAAAACAACCTAGCCCTAGAAGAACTCATTCAATTTGCGCCACCAGCGCAATTACGCAAAAGCATCCAAGCGGTTTTTTTCGATTATTTGGCTAACATCAAAGAAGTAGATGACGACGAGTTTAAAGAGATAACCCAAGATTTTTATTTCCTATTGAGGTTTGTAGATTGCGTTTTTACAGATGCACAGCTGGCAGAAAAGGAGAAAAATAAATGATTGAGAGAGTAAGAATCTCAAGACTTAAACAAAAGAGTAGAATATCAAAGAAACAGCATGTACAGAATTCAGCCGGCTGCATTGAGCTTCCGTTTGAGCTACTATTTTTAAAACGGAACGACTATCAGTAGACAAAAGCGCCCAAAACCAACATTCCCCTTACCTTAAAAACACCTAGGCAATTCACAAAACACCTATTTCCCATTAATTTACTACCTTGTTGATCCAAACAACATGACAGCGAAGCTGTTGAGAAAATTAGAGCCATGAATAATGATGATTTCGCCAAAGATTACAAGAGTAAAAAAACAAAAGTTGAGCTTTTAGACAAACATTTCGAAAGCGCGTTATTACTTTCCGAACAAGAAGATATTAGGCAAGAAACCATTGATGCCAAGGCCAAACAGATCCTTTTTAACTCTGGAATAATTCTTATTCTTTTCGGAGCAGTATCTATGCTTGCCATGGATCACCAAATTATTTCTCATCATCTAAATCTGTTCTGGAGTATCGCAACGCTTCTTTTACTTTTAATCGCTCTTGCAGTATCCACTTATGTGTTGAGCTTTAACAGAAATGAAAGACCCGATAACATTAACATTTTCAAGGAAAATTATAGTAAGGAAAACGATTTTATAAAAGAACAGGTTATTGCTCATTTAGAAGCTGCCGAAATTAACGCGGCCATTAATTCGAGCAAATCGCAAAAAATAAAAATGGCTAGTGTAATGTTTGGTACAGCTCTTTTTGTTGCTGTACTTATGCTCTGTACTAGTTTGGTTCAACTTTCTCATCAAGAAACAAAAGGCCCGCAACTGGTTACCATTACCAACGAACAACTCAATTTTAAAGCAATTGGTAGCGATGTTGTAGAAAGGTTGGTTCCCACCCTACCTACAAGCGGACGCTTATATTTTGGTTATAAAACGGATTCATTGGCACCTGCTTCTATCGATGATTTAAATGGAGTTGTTACTTCATTAACTAATGTTGAAACCACCAAAGTGTACATTACAGGTCATACAGATATTGTAGGAAGCGATGCGTACAATCAAAACCTATCGAAGTTAAGAGCGGGTAATGTGAAGAAGTTTCTAATGAAAAATGGAATCTCAGAAACCAGAATTGAACTTGACTTTAAAGGCGAAGAAAAGTTAGCCGATAGTAGCAATACTCATGTGGCAGCTGGAATTAACAGAAGAGTTGAATGGCTGATTAAGTAAATTTCAACAGTCGAGTAGGTAAAGGGGAATCTCACCCCTAAACCTCTCACAGAACCGTACGTGAACCTCTCGACTCATACGGCTCTTATTATGCGGCCAAATTCTTAGGTTAATTGATAACCTAAAGCCCAATGATAAAACATATTC
>JABSPQ010000335.1 GCA_013214205.1 Flavobacteriales bacterium | reverse complement strand
TCTCCACTTCAAGCTGGATTAGAGCGGTGAATCTCTTATGCTTGTGCTTTTATTTTTGACGTTTTGCATACTAATAAGTTGCTAATTCATGTGTATAAACGTTATTCCTTGCATCAGAATTGCGTTTCAATTCTCTGCTTACAACTGACTTGTTTTTTCCTATAGCTTTGGCTATCTGAACTTGTTTGTAGCCTTTCTTGAGCATACAAGAGATTGTATATCGTTGATTAAAGGTAATATGTGCCATGCAACTTCTTGTTTTTCGATCTACAGCAGTATGGTTAATATTCTATCGAAACAGCAAGAGAAATGGTTCTCTTGCTGTTTCGATAATTTATACCTAACGTAGCAAATCTAAAAGTTACATTTATTACTTGAATTTAGATAAGCGCGATCACTACATCCAAATCTTTACGACCATAATTAAAGACAGTACCACAATTGCATATATAGGAGCCACTGCAGACTTAGCTGATATTTTTTAAATTATGAGTTATTTAGAAGGCCTAGGCGAAACAGGCGAAATAATTCTTGCGGTAAGAACCGAGGATGGAGCGGCTTTAATTAGTGGTTTGCGACACGACAGAAGAACAAAGTTTAAACGACAAGTAACCAAAATAGATAACGGATTTGATGCCGTTTTAGGATCGGTTAGAAAAAGAGTTGGCACAGATTACGAGAAAGATTATTGAGGCGTAGATGTGTTTTCGTCGTGGAGATCCATCCCTAATTTAAATTGGAGCATCGTAATGAAAGTTGACAAAGAGGAAGCATTATCTGATGTTAGCATCCTTACAAACAAACAAACAAACAAACAAACAAACTGCTCATCCTTGGTTTTATCATTCTCGGTTTAGGAATATGGATCTCGTTTGTTGTGGCTCGTAGCATTGCAGATCCAATAAATACGCTTAAAGAAGCATTTATAACCCTTTCGGATGGCAAGCTACTTAAGAAACCTTTGGTTAAAAACATCTGTAGATGAAGTTGGCGACATAATTGATGTTGCAAACAACTTGGCCAAGTACCAAAGAGAAATTGTAAACTTCTCTAACGACATTCGTCAAGGTGAATTCAATACGAACTTCAAAAGTAAAAACGAATATGATGCTTTATGCAACTCATTAATTCAGATGAGAAACAGCCTTAAAGAAGAATCAATAGAAGATTTTGAAAGAAATTGGAGAATAAAGGGACTAGCCCAATTTGTCATTTTTCGACCTAGGGACCATATCAATCATGTAATTACCAGCTGCAATTGCGTCTGCCTGCATTTCAACACTCCCATGAGAGGATCTGGTTTTTCTGAAAACATCAAGAATTTCAAGCTCATCTTTAGAAGTAAATCTGGCTCTTTCCCTTCTAAATTAGGGACTTCACCTTGCCGGATATCGTTAAGAGATTTAACTAGCAATTCATGAAAACCAGGTGCATAAGCCATTAATTCCTTTGTTGTTTTTAAGAATACTAGTTACCGTACGTATCTATAGTTTCACTATTCACGTCAACTTTATTTTACGAACGATCTACTATTCAAACGGATAGTAACATCTACTATGATAAGTATCGGCTTTTAAGAGAACAGGTATTTACCTTTTTTTGTTCGAATTGTCAATCTCTAATAAATAAAATAGTCACTTACAAACAATTAAAATTCACATCGGCAATGGTTAATTTAATCTTCTCTGTAAAATATTGACTTCCACAATAAGCGCTTCTATGTGTGTTTTTGTAAACCCTTTAAATAAAATACCACTAAAAGCATAACCTCAACGAGTTAACTAACGTAAATCGATAAAACACAAACTGTACATACTGTACGCAATCAATAGATTAAAATGGAATCGATAAAGGAAAGAGCATTGATAATTGAGGATGATTATATGACGGCAGAGCTGATTGAAGATATTTTGGCTGATAACGAGTTTCAAAAAATTTCGGTAGCCGAAACGGGACAACGCGCCATTGATCTAGTTAAATCGAATGAGTTTGACCTAATAACACTAGACAATCAACTCCCTAATTTTTTTGGATCGGAACTAATCAAGATTTTACGAGAGATTAATTCTACGGTAGATATTGTTGTAATTAGTTCTATCAATAACGAACATTTATCGATGACATTGAATGAGTATAATATTAAATCCTATATCCACAAAGGAAATTTAGTTGAAGACTTAAATCAATTGTTAGGCAAATTATAAGTTTAGCCATTATAGTTAGCTAAACTCTACGAACCTTATTGTTACGAAAAATCACCTAATGACTAATTGACTAGAAATCTTTGAAATTCATAGTCGTTTATTAATAATAACATTCTAAAAATTGCACCTCATAAACTCAAGTAAAAAAAATGCAGCCACTTATATAGTGTGTCTATCGCTTGTGTTTTTCAGCGCAAAACCCGATTCAGATTACCATGATTCGGAGATTCTTTTTGTTGTTAATTCTTCTGTAGAAATTTCAGACATATCTACTCAGCGCATTGTTAAGTATTATTATGGCAAAAAAATAATGCTCAACGATTCTAGGGTTATTTTGTGCTACCCCAGTTATGGTTGTAAAGAAGGGCAGTATTTTTTCGACAGTATAATTGGCTCCGCCCCCATGTCGTATAAAAAATATTGGGTTAAAAAAGTTTTCACCGAACAGGTAAGAGCTCCATTAGAATATGTTGATGCAGCTATTATGATGGAATTTATTTCGCAACAAAAAGGAGCAATTGGAATAATATCTACAAACGACGTGTCTATAATTCCTTCGGGATGCAAGGCATTAGAATTTACAAATGAAATAATTGAGGAGTAAATGGCATTCAAATTAAGAGATATATCAATAAGGTTAAAGTTCTTTTTAAGCTCTTTTACCTTATTATTTGCAGCCTCAGTAATCATCCTACTTCATTATCCAAATGAAATTAAATTAGAGAAAACGGCCTCTTATCAAAGTAACTTATTAAGTGCTTCCAACATGCTAGTAGTTGGGGTTGGTACGGCGCTTAACAGAGGCGATTTTGAGTTAATGGAACAAGCTTTCGAAGAATTAGGTAAAGACACAGCAGTATCCTACGTTCAAATGTTCGACGAACAAAATAGTTTGTTTACTGGTTTTAGAGATTATGAAGGTGCAGGTTATAACAAGGCTTATATTGGAAAAGACACTGTATTTATAGCAAATGATGAAATACATGTTTACAAACGAGTTGAACAATGGGGCATATTTTATGGAAGTGTTCATTTAGGTTATTCCATGGAGCCATTGTATATGGCAATTAACAAAACGTTTAACTATACGTTATTCGCCGTAATCTTACTATTGGTGGTTGGTACGCTACTGTCGTCCTATTTTAGCATGGTAGTTACAAAGCCAATAAGAGCCCTTCAAAAATCGGTTAAGGCTTTTAAAATGGATCAGAGTGTAGTCATAATTAAAGAAGATGCTCAAGACGAAATTGGCGACCTTACCAGAGAGTTTAACGATATGATTCAAAAGGTGATTTTTATGGATCAACTTGCAATTGAAAAAGAATCGATAGAAAATTCGCTGAGATTTAAGGATGAGTTTTTGGCCAATATGAGCCACGAAATAAGAACACCAATGAATGGTATTATTGGCATGTTGGACCTATTGGAGAAAACAACTAGGCCTACTCCCATTCAATCTAAGTATTTAAAAACTGTACGATCATCTTCGGAAATGCTTTTAAGTATTATCAACGACATTTTAGATTTATCTAAGCTAGAGGCTAGTAAAATGAAGTTGATGGAACAAAATATTAATGTTGTTCATTTGGTAAAGGATGTTGCAGATCTTTTTAAATCGAAGGCAGTCGACAAAGGGATTAAGATGGAAATATCTATCGATACAGACATACCCCATAGTATAAAAACAGATCCAATAAGAGTAAAACAAGTACTCTCTAATTTAGTGAGTAATGCCATTAAGTTTACCGAGCGCGGTAGCGTAGCCATTATTGTAGAAAAATCGGCCAATGGAAAACAACTACTTTTCGGAATTATGGATACTGGCATCGGAATTATGGACGAAGACATCAATAAGTTGTTCCGGTCATTTAGCCAATTAGATGCATCGGCCACTAAGCAACATGAAGGTACTGGGCTTGGTTTATCTATATGTAGTAATTTGGCTCAGCTCCTTGGGGGCAAAATATCAATAGAAAGTACAATTGGAAAAGGAAGTACTTTTTGGTTAAGCATTAATTTAGTAGAAGCTGATGAAATTGTTGAAGAAGTAAGACAAGAGGAACAACTACAAGATTTAAATCTGGATTATAACTCGGGTAAAAGTGATGGTTATAAAATTTTACTGGTAGACGACAAGGAGGTAAACATTGTGGTTTGCGAGGCTATGTTAGACAGTTTAAACTGTACTGTGGTTACCGCAGTAGATGGCATGGACGGATTGGAAAAGTATAAGGAACACGATTTTGATTTGGTGTTGATGGACATTCAAATGCCTAAAATGGATGGCGTAACATCGTGCAACGAAATCAAAAAACTCGACCCTAACGCTTGTCCCATAATTGCGCTTACAGCCAATGCCATGGCAGGCGATCGCGAAAAATACATCTCGGAAGGCTTAGATGATTATTTGGCTAAACCGGTTACTATTGTTGGTTTAGAAAAAATGATGGCCATTTGGCTAAAGAAAGCGTTGCTAAAAAAAGCGAGTAAGCAACCTGTAAAAAAGAAAAAAATAGCATCCTCTTCAAGTAAATTGCAAGAGGTGCAAGATCCTGAAAATCTTTTGAACTGGAAAAAGCTGAATCAGATTGAAGAACTAAAGAAGTATAATCTAGAAAAACTTCAGAAATTGGCCGGTAAGGTAATTGATAACATTGAAGAATGTCTTCCATTAATTACATCGCACTATATAGCTGGAGATATAGAAAAATGCAAAAGAGATACGCATAGTCTTAAGGGGGTATCGTTAATTTTTGGAGCAAAAAAACTGGGGGATGCTTTGTTTGGTTTAGAGAAGATGATTGCAAACGGAACAGATAAGGCAACGATTAAAGAATCGTTTAAAGAAATGATTGGGCTGGCGGATAAAAGCACAGCACTAATTAAAAAGAGATACAAACTTAATATGGTTGAGGCTGTATAAGAAACAAGCGGAGTGAGTAGATTGTATAGTAGGCACATAATATGTGTTTACCGTTAAGATGGGAATAAACTAATAACTATGAATATGAAGAACGCCTTGGTAATTGAAGATGAATTTATGACTGCTGCAATGATCGAAGAGGTATTGTTCTCTAGTCATTTTGAGAATGTTTTTCTCGCAGAAACGGGCAAGGAATCCATGGAGTTTTTAAATGATGAAAAGATTGATTTTATAACGTTAGATAATCAACTTCCCGACATCTTTGGATCGGAGTTGATAAAAGACATTAGAGCAGTTAATGCAGACGCAGATATCGTGGTATTAAGTTCAATTCAAAATGATTTACTTGCAGATAAGCTTCACGAATACAAGATTATCAGATATATACATAAAGGAAATCTCATAGTTGATTTAAACTACGTACTACAAAACCTACATGCGTGATGTGTAAACCTGTTAAAAGTATTTACGAAAAATTACTGATCAACTTTTTTCGCACGTCTCGTAAATATATTTGAACGTGGCAAGGCAGATTTTCAGGTAGATTGAAATACAGTATAATTACGAATATTATAATTTTTTCATTCCATGAAGTTACTAGGAGATTTGAAGCAAGTATTGGTGGTAGACGATCAACCAATTACAAGAAAAGCGATAGTTCGCTTAATAAGAAACACAGGCTTATTTGGAACTATTTCAGAAGCGTCTAACGGGATTGAAGCTTTAGCAGTTTTCGAAACCGAAAAACCCGATTTAGTGATCACAGATATTGTAATGCCCGAAATGGATGGCATCGAATTAATTAATGCCATTAAGCAAAGAAATCCTTTCGCAAAAATTATTGCACTTACTGCTCATGTAGATAAAAGTATTGTAACGAGTGCCATGACTAATGGTGCTTATGGATTTATTTACAAAAGTGATTCTGTCGAAAGCATCTTGTTTGGAATTAAGGAGGTAGCCCGTGGCAATCGATATATTAGCCCAAGAGCAACTGAAGGGTTTAAGGTAGATGCCAAAGTGGCTGAACAGGCCTGAGTTGTAGCAAGAGTTTTGAGTAGAGAGCAAGAGTAATACAGCAAGAGTATTGAGTAACTAGCAAGCTCGCTCAAGCACTTCGAATACAGAAAGAGGCATCCGAGCATAAGCATACAGTAATACATTTACTATACGAGTAACATTTAGAGGTAATTCTACCTCAAATTTAATTCATCAAAGATCTTATCTAATCCATTCTACATAGGGCTCCTACCCTTTTGGATACAGCTGTAGGAGTATTAAATTGAGGTTATAAACAGGCTTTAAAGAGCTTGGTAGAGCGGATCGCTTAATGTTAGATAATCTATTGCTCGTAGAATAAGGAATTACAAGGCTAGGCTTCTAAGTCTAGCAAGTATCTTTCTTTAATTAACTTGATAGATTCACCGGAGATCTCTCCAACTTCCTGAAGAGATTTATTGATTTCTTCTTTAGACTCATTTAACGACATTTCCATCATTAGCATAGATGATGATACTCCCAGCATTTGAGCTCCAAAACCAAGTGCAACACTTTTTAACTTGTGTGTATCGGTTTTGCAATTCTCCCAATCTTCTTCTTCAAACGATTCAATAATTTTTGGAAGGAGTTCTTCTATATCGTTAATTATTTTTAATGATACATCTTGAAGTTTGTTCAAGTTGTTGTCCATTTGATTTTCCATTTCAAACAAAGCGTCCCAGTCTAATAGCTCCTGAATGTCATTTACCTCAGGTAAAATCAAACTTTTTTCAGATTCCCCATTTGCATTATTGGCAACAAAACTTTCGTCGAACCATTTTTGAAATAATTTGGCGAGGTCTTGTGTTGTTAACGGTTTCGATAAATAATCATCAAGTCCCAGGCCAATGTGTTTTTCACGATCTCCTGCCATGGCGTTGGCTGTAAGCGCTACAATTGGAGGCGTGTTTTTACCAAGTTTTTTTATTTCACTACAAGCTTCTACCCCATCCATTTTGGGCATTTGAATGTCCATTAATATAATGTCGTAGTCGTGTTGTTTAAATTTATCAATGGCCTCAATTCCATTTCTAGCAATTGTAACTTCGCAATTCAAGTTTTCCAACATTGCTTCGCCAACAATAAGATTTACTTCTTTATCATCTACAAATAGTACATCGAGCCTTCTAATTCCTTTGTATTTTTTGTGGTTAACAGGCAGTTTATTATATATAAACTCCACGTTCGGTAAAGAAATAGTTTCGGCTTTAATGGTAAACCAAAATGTGCTGCCTATTCCCAACTGGCTGTATACTCCAATTTCGCCACCAAGTAAATTTGCTATTTTTTGAGAAATGGCTAGTCCTAAGCCTGTGCCTTGGTGTTGTTTTGTAGAAGATGAGTCGAGCTGAGTAAATGCGTTGAACAGTTTCTCTATGTCATCTTTGTTCATGCCTATTCCAGAGTCTTTTATCTCAAATTTCAGCTCCCCCTCATATTCCCCTTGTTTTAAGGAAATATCAACTTGCCCTTCTTCAGTAAATTTTAATGCGTTGCTTAATAGGTTAGACAGTACTTGTTTTAACCTATGCGGATCGCTGTTTACCAATTGAGGGACATATTTGGCAATCGACAGATTGATAGTAATATTTTTAGAACCTGCGTTTGCGCTATACAGTTTAATTACTTCTTCAGATAGCTTTCTAACATCTACCGCCTCTATGATTAAACTCATATTTCCCGATTCGATTTTAGATAAATCGAGGATGTCGTTAATAATTGTGAGCAATACTTGCGACGAGGTTTTAACTGTTTGCACATATCCTTTTTGAGTCTCATCTAAGTTGGTCGTTAATTCCAATAAGTCAATCATACCAATTACTCCATTCATCGGCGTTCTTATTTCATGGCTCATATTGGCAAGGAATTCGCTTCTTATTTTAGCGCTTTTCTGTGCTTCGTCTTTTGCTTTAAGCATATTGGTAACCATGTTGTTAAACGAGTCACCTAATATTTTTAACTCTTCAATATTGTTGTCTTTTGCTCGTCTGCTAAAATTACCTTTGTCGATATCTAGTGCTACTTGGGTTAATCTTATAATTGGGTTTGAAATAAACCGTTGAAAATAAAGCACCAATAAAACCATTACCAACAATGTTAGTAAACTTATCCAGGTGATAGAGATGTAATAATCGTTTAAGTTGGCGTCGAGTTCGCGCGTATTACCAACCATAAATATTTTACCCACCATACCAATGTCGTCCATAATTGGCTTTACCACATATAGGTGTTTGCCCTCTTGCATAAAGCCTGTAATATCTGTAATAGAATAAGGCAACTCGGATTCTGTAAAATACTCTTCACTAACAACGTTGTTGTTGGTATCTGTAATTTGAATTAAATCGACTTCCTTTAAATCGGTTAGCGAATTCAAATATTCATCTATTTCCGAATATTGTTCAATCCACAAAGCAGTTGCGCAATTGTCTCCTACTACCGTGCTAAAGGTTTGCAGACGATGTTCTGCAGTTTTTAAATAGTTATCTTTAGTTACATCGATATTAAATAGAATAGATACCATAGAGGAAGCGATGGTTAAGACCACCCCCCCAATAATAAGCATCATTCGTATATTTAATCTTCTTTGTATCATTCTACAACTTTGGCAATTCTATATATTTTGGAACTTAAGTTGATCTCAGTTTCGTTAATAGTGGTTTTGTTCACAATAATTTTCACCTGTCCTGTTTCGCTATCCGAGTAAAGGTTTATTGCACTTCCTTTTTTAGCGCAGTTAAAACACTCTGTTACCAGCAATATTTGTGTGCCTTTTACTTTTGCTATCAAGGTTTTTACTTCTTTGTTGTATTCTTTGGGAACAAACAACACGTTGATACCACTTAAATCGTCGTCTGTTGAAGTAATTAATTGCAGCAATAATTTCCGTCCGTTTATGTCGCGGTTTTTGGAGTGATCTTTAAGCATAGCGTTAAAAGGATCGGAACCGTAGATTGCAAAATGAATATTGTTATCGCTGGCCATGGAATTCTTTGGCCATTCTACGAAGTATAAAATTTTGGCAAGTATTACAAACTTCACTTTATAATCTTCTTGCGAGCTATATGACATGCATATACTCCCTGCGATTATTAAACTGACGATTGTTGCCTTAAAATTCAAGTTTTTGTGTTTGCTATTGTTGTTTAAAAATTAAATTTATATCAATGCCAAACATGCGATGAGATTGTTTGGGAATGTATACTGAATACAAACTTCCTGTTTCAACAATGCGTTTATTTTCTTCCACTTTTATTATCGATGGTACTATTTTTCATGAACAGGTTATTTCCTATTATTTGAAAACGAAAACAGTCGCATTATGTTCCTATATTTGGAACATATAAAAGGTATTACCGATTGACTTTGCGTGTTTTACGCAATAATACCTATATTGATGGTTGTCAATTCATTTAATCTGGCGTATTAATGGTTAACGGTATGTTGGATTTTGTTATTGAGGGCTAATTTTTTGCTGAGTAAAGTAAAGATTTAGTTAATGCAAAAACGAGCTTCCCAATAAACTCATGTGGAGGTTAATTAAAAATATAGGACGCAAAAAAAATGTGCCAACGCTGATTAAGCATGGCACATTTTAAATATTATTAAAGTTGTACTTCTTTTTTATGTTGGATCGATGATTCTTTTTCCAAGCATTTCTAAAGTAGTTAAACTCGGAATGAAGAAATAATCTCCACCTCTTGTTTCAATCATTCTCGGAATTTGAGATACAAAGTAAGGTACTTTGCCATCATCACCAGGAATTACCATGGTACCATCAACGTTTTCAATTGGGTTTCCATCTTTGTCTTTATCAGGAGTTTGATTTCCAAGTAAAGCATCTTTTTCGTTGGCCAATTTAAAGTCGCTACCATAATTCATCCATTGCTGCGTCACGAATTCAAATTGTCTTTTTATGTTAGCTTGTATTGCCATAAAGATAATTCCATGTTCGCCCGTGTTGCTATTAGGAGTAGATGTTCCGTAAGGTAACCCTCTTCTAATAATTCTACGTCTATCGGCCAAAGCACTTGGTGTATTATAAGAAGCACTGTCTTCTTCTAAAGATCCTCTAGGATTTACTCTTCTAATGTGAGCCCCTAATGGACATTTACCACCATGTAAATCTTTTTGAAAATCGAATCCAGTAAAGTGTTTGTTTACTTCTTCGAATTCGGCATTTGCTGCCGCTATTTCTTCTGGTGTTTTAGCTACTGCTTGCTTGTATTGAGCTGCCTCTCTGGCTGCTGCAATTTTTTTTCCATCTTCTTCGTTTGGGAACGTTGCTAACGGTGCACCATTTCTCCATCTACCAGCAAACTTAGATGCCAAGCCTTCTTTTCCTCCAGGATAATCGGCCCCTGTTTTTTCGAGCATATCATTAAACATCCCAACGTTTTCGTGCAGTTTTCTGTAAACCATAAACGAACCATTTTTACCTAAAAGTGGTGGTGTTGGACATGCAGGATATTCTTGCGCTTCGTCTTCGTGCCCTAAAATAAACTCACCTGTTTCTAGTGGAGCCCATGTAGATGCCAATATTGGATTACCTTGATTTCCTTTCGGCTCACCTATACCTAGTGCTTTGGGATTTTTTTTGCCTCCTCCAATTACAGAACCCATACCTGGCAACATGCCTTTAAAGTAAGGGTTGCTAATACCATCTGTATATCCAAAATGTTCCTTGGCTGTAGGTTGACCAGCTTCGTTATCTAATGCATGTGCATCTTGATATGTTATTTCTTTGCCATCTTCATCTTTCAAACTTCCATCAAACAAAATAACACCACCGTTTGTTTCAGCTACAAGCGATAATATTTTATTATAACGCTCTTCGAGGTTATCCATGTTTTTTGCTTCTATAGAAATCAGCATATGCACTTCTACATCGTGCGTATTCCAAACAGGATCCCAGTTTTCTGGATCGCTAGAGTAATTGTCACCTAAAATGGCTCTTCTACCTCTCATGCCAATAGCAAATTCGTCGGGAAACGAATGCAACGACAAGATTGGAAGTCCTAGTTTTTTAAGTGCGTTGTAAGTAAACGAAATATTTGATGTTGCGCTTGGCTCGGTTGTTCCATAAGGATCACTAGCATCGTTCGTCCATCTTGCAGAAGTAGTAATTAACGGTTTAATTTTAGTTACAAATTCTCTTCCTCTATTTCCATTTTTTATTTCTAAAAAAAGATACCTCGCTTTAATGAAACCCTTCTCTGCAAAGTTTTGCATGATGTTTCCTTGGATATCGAAAAGGTCTAATTTTGTTTCTCTTTTGGTACTCATATTCTTGTATTTATCCCTTATTTACATTTTTTAAAGAACCCGCTCCTGCTCGCCAAGTTGGTCCTTCTAATACTGCTGGTTTAGTTCTCGCATCAAATTCTTTATATGCAGCTAATAATTCGTCGTCGCTTTTACTTTGGTTTGCAAATACAAATTTGCTGAACTCTTGTTTTAAGTAAAGAGATTTAAGTTGTTCTGGAAGCGAATCATCATTAGAACCTACAAAGAAATAAGAGGTTTCTACTTGCACTTTTTTAATGTATGCAATAAATGAAGCGGCATCTTTTACTTTTTCGAATCCATAGCAGTATTGCCATACGTTATGAATCTTAGTATTCATGTTTTCGTACATACCTGTTAAGTACTCGTCCAAATTTCCGTGGAAATTTGTACTAAACGCTAGGTATGCCGATTGTAAGTGATCGTTGGTATGTGGAAAGCTTTCAAAAATTACATCGTCTACAATAAAGAAACGAGCTAAGTATGTGTTGGGCACTTTTGCCATTGGGCTGTCCTCGTCTTCTTTAAAATCTTGAAGCGCTGTTCTAACCAATGAAGTAAATGACACATCGCCTTCATGTTCATTTTTAATAGGACAATATATACTGAGTCCGTACGCTCTCTCTGAATTCTTGGATGTTGATCTATTTGGCATAATTTAAAATCTATTTTTTTCCTTCCTCTATTCGTTCTCTTTTCTCGATAGCTAAATTTGCTAAACTCACTACTGGAGTTGGCGCCATCATACTAATATCGTTTTCTAATTTTTTGGTAGTGGCATCGTACTTTTTTCTAAAGTCTGCAGCAGAAATAGAGTCTAGTCCTTTGCTTAGTTCTTCCACTCCTCCTTTAATACTTTGCCCTGCTTTAACATCGTTTGATGCAGCCATTGGATATGCACAATAGTAATGCGACGACCAAATTTGGTTGTTTATTACGTATCTGTTAAAAGGAGTTTCTGGAACTG
Source organism: Flavobacteriales bacterium (assembly GCA_013214205.1). Classification (GTDB taxonomy): domain Bacteria; phylum Bacteroidota; class Bacteroidia; order DT-38; family DT-38; genus DT-38. Next base: position 665 of record JABSPQ010000335.1, on the reverse strand, counting down.
CATCTGGCCAACCAACATTTTTCTTCCATAATAAATTTAGTCCTGATGGGATCGCCATAGAAAACGAATCAACATATTGTGTCCAGCTACCATTAAAGTTACTGTTAAAGAACATGTAGTTGTATTCCAAATCTTCTTCGGGTTGATCGGGCGAAACGTGTGGAAATTGTTTGCGACCAACTACTACCCATCTGGCATAATGAATTAGGGATAATGTTCTTAATCCATTTAGGGCACCGCTGAAATATGGTGTTCCCGCAATCCAAAAAATTAACTTATTAATTAGAATCATTTTTCGCGTTATCGGCGTCATCAGATTCATCGAGTATGCTTTTCCTGCTATATTTGACATGGTGTTAGATTTTGACCAAATATACACTTAAAATGAAACGATATCCGGCTAACATGTTTGCTTGGAGCATACAAACTGATTTAATGGCATTTACGCAAAGAAAGATTATACCTGCATATTGAGGTAAATAGATACGGAATTGGCGAGAAGTACGCGCCTGTATAGGGAAAGAGAAGTTTGTTTGGATTGAAGAATTTAAGCGTCATGCCTATGTGCTAAGCGTTATTGATACATTTACACGTGTTCTGCTTCACGGGTATGTTGGCTACTCTATTAAAAAAGAAGATGTAAAAAAAGTTTGGGAACATGTTAT
>JABSPQ010000334.1 GCA_013214205.1 Flavobacteriales bacterium | reverse complement strand
TTTTGATAAGCCACTCTCTTTCCATAAGTCAATATGCGTTTTTTTATCGTCTTCTAAAATCATGATCTATTACTTTTTTATGATCACAAATCTAAATGCACTTTATTGAATATGAAATACGGGGTTGGTAGGATGCTTACGCATTAGCATTGAGTAGCTCAATAATAATAGCTCAAGATGAAGTAACAACGTACTACGCCTATGATGATGCGGGTAACAGAGTATTGCGTTATGTGATAGAATTGGATACGGAACAAGCAACAGAACAGAAAAAGTTAAACGCTACAAAAGAGGATAATGACGATACTGCGAACGAACAGCTTATAGATATAGTGGCCTACCCAAACCCATTTATAGACGAAGTAAACTTTGTTGTCAATAAAGGCAAGGATGCCAAACCAGTTACTGTTGTTTTATTAGATGCAACGGGTAAAGAACTGTACAAAGGGGAGCATCAATCGGGAGAAGAAGTAAGCATTAAGGTAGATAGACAAGTGGGTGTTTGTTTGCTAAAAGTGGTACAAGGAAACAAGGTGGCGAGTGTGAAGATTGTGGGGGAGTAGTTTTTTATGGTGATAAACGCAATTGTTGGGTTCTTGTTTAAACGAAATGCGAATCCTTTTGCCGCTTCCTTTAGGCTTCAAGTTTGCAACTTGGAGCAAGGGTTTCTATTATTCATTCCGCTGTGCCCTGACCTGAAGGACAGGGCAAAAGGCATTTCGTTTTTGCTTCGCAATTGGCTTTTAGAATGGAGTTATGGATTGCATATAGTCGTTTGTTTGCATTGCGACTTGTCCTAAAGGACAGGTGTGAGGGGAAACTATAAAGTTTGAATTTTGATCGTCCGCAAATTCAAGTTTGCAACTTGGATTTACGGATAGGACTGTTGTAGTTATTGGATTCTCGCTTAAACGAAATGCCAATCCTTTTGCCGCTTCCTTCATGTTGCGGGAAAAGGATTATTACCCAACGGTCAAAACCAACTTTCTATATCCGCCATAATTGCGGAACTCGCAGAGGTAAACACCTTGCCAAGTGCCTAAGTTTAATTGATGGTTAGTAATAGGAATGGAAACAGAAGTTCCCACTATTGCTGTTTTAATGTGTGCTGGCATATCGTCGGAGCCTTCGTAAATGTGAGTGTAAAATGGTTCTCGCTCTTTAACAATGTGATTAAAACTGTTTTCGAAATCAACACGAACGCTGGGGTCGGCGTTTTCGTTAATAGTAAGCCCGGCGGAGGTATGTTGGATGAATATGTGCAAAATGCCAATCTCGGGCAACGAATCTAAATGTTTTTCAATCTCCGAAGTAATTAAATGAAATCCTCGTTGATAAGAGGGGAGAGATATTTCTTTTTGCCACGCCATATTGTTTCGTTTTGTAATAATTTCGACATGAAAATAATTAATGTTATCCCAACAAGAAAACTATTGCAATTAAGGTGGACATATTTGAGATAGAAAATATATGGTTTTTCATTGGTGTTTTGCCTGTGGTTGCCTTTATGTATTCGGCTGTTGGGCACGGTGGCGCAAGTGGTTACTTGGCACTGATGGCGCTGTTTGGTTTCGCACCAGAGTGGATGAAGCCTACAGCACTTTTGCTTAATTTATTTGTTGCGGGCATCTCCTTTTATTTTTACTGGCGCAAAGGTTTTTTTATTCCCAAGTTGTTTTGGGTGTTTGCGATTGCTTCCATTCCGTTGTCGTTTATAGGCGGAATGATTGAAGTAGACGACGCGATTTACAAAATTATTCTTGGTGTATTGTTGGTGTTTGCCATTTTACGAATGCTGAATGTTTTTGGAAAATCCAATGATAAAATTAGAGACGTGAAATTTTTACAAGGAACCGCAATAGGAGGAGTAATTGGTTTTTTCTCGGGCTTAATAGGAATAGGTGGCGGAATAATATTAAGCCCCGTTATACTGATTTTTCGGTGGGGTAAAATGAAACAGGCCGCAGCTGTATCGGCCTTGTTTATTTGGGTGAATTCTGCTGCAGGGTTAGCCGGACAGCTGAGCAGTGGCGTTTCTTTAAGTAACGACGTTTTTATTTTGGTAGGCATAGCCATACTTGGAGGTACGGCAGGTGCCTACTTCGGAAGCGGAAAATTTGACAATAAATTTCTCCGTTACTTACTGGCCTTTGTGTTGGCCACAGCAAGTATTAAATTACTTTTTGTCTAGAAAAAAATAGAAAGTTAAGATCTGTGGGCTACTGCTATCGCAGAAATTTCGACGTTAACAGCTTTAGGTAATGCTGCTACTTGAACGCACTCTCTAGCGGGTTCGTTGTCGTTGGTAGGAAAATATGTTCCGTAAACTTCATTGATAGCTGCAAAGTCATTCATGTCGGTGATGAAAATAGAAGTTTTAACCACATTTGAAAAATCCATTCCGGCCGCTTTTAAAACTTCACCTAGATTATCCATTACTTGTGTTGTTTGCGCAGAAATATCGGTCATAACCAAGTCGCCAGTTAAAGGGTCTAATGGAATTTGACCAGAAACGAAAAGCATTCCGTTAGTTAATATGGCTTGTTGATATGGTCCTATTGGAGCAGGAGCTCCTGTTGTTTTAATTGTTTGTTTCATGTTTAATTAATGTTTGTTAAATCTATTAAATTTTTAGAAGTCGGTAAAGGTTTTCTTTCTACTTAGTTTTAAATCTTGAAGTACAGATGCCTTTACGTTTATATTGAAAGTATAACTCTGTTGTGTTCCAAATGGTATCCAAGAAAAACGCATCTCCCAGCAATGCAGATTTCTAAAAATATTTAAACGCGTCATACTTAGTTTTTTATTGGTGAAATCGTAACCAGAATTAACGGTTATTTTCCAATTTTCGGTCACTTTTACATCACCAGTAATTCGTAGGGTTTGTGTTATGGTAACGGAGTCTACATAGTTAATGTATTTTCTTGCATAGTTTAATTGATGTGAAAAATTAAGTGACCACGGGGCATCAAAATCAACATACAAATCTAAATTGTCGTTTACATAAGCCAATTCTTGCGGGGTTAATTCTTTGCTTGCCTTTTTCTTATCACTGTTTTTCGATTTTAATCGGAGATTGGTAGAAATAGTTCCTCTGGTAAATCTTGCCATCTTTTTTCTGTCATCCCACATGTAGGTATTTTGTCTGATGCCGCTTGTATCAGTGATGTAGGGATCGAAATAACCCCTGAAAGTAATATCTGATTTTTTGCCAAGTTTAACAGAACCATTTGTGCTAAGCGGACTCCAACGTAACGAATCGGCAATAACATTGTATGCTGTATTGAGGTTGAAGTATTCGAAGATCTTAATATTTTTAGTCGTTTCAACCGAGTCTTTCATGGTTTTCACCTTCATCTCTAGGTTGTTCTTTAAGCTCATATTAATGTTGCCAGACTTTCCTGAACCAGGGATGCCATAGATGCCATTTTGGTAGGGAGAATATGTGTAGCTGCCGCCTAGGGTGTCATAAAGAGTTTCGTAAAAACTAAATTTTTCTTGTCCAAAATCTGGTCGATAACTAATTCCTACCGAGGGTTTCATTACATGTCTAATGGCAAGTACTTTCCCTTTGTTAATGTTATACATCCCATAAACCTGTGTATTCAGATTTGCATTTAGGCTATAGTCGTACACTTGATCGAATGCACTTACTAACGTTTCTGCTCTATTGGCTTCATCGGTTACATCTCCTCCTAAATGTGATATGGTAGTTTTTTGGAAATAGGTTCTATTTGTAATTCTACCCGATGGAGAAAAAGTAACAAATTGGCCTAGTTTTACCGACGTTCCAATGTTTCCAACGCCCCTTACACCAACGTTTTTGTTAAATAAAGTGTCGATGTCTCTAAGTCCAATATCGGCATCTGTAGTTACTTGGTTCTTGGTATCGAATGCATACGTGATTCCGATTTTTTGATACCATTTTTTGCGTCCTATAGTTTCCATGTTCTCGAAGAGGTAGAACCTCTTTCTGTTCAACGCAACCTGTGGTAGCGTAAAATTCATTGTTTGCGTTTGGTTGTTTTGAGAATGACGCGCGCTCATGGAAAGCGTGTGTTTTTTTGAGGGGTTAGAAAAAATATAAGAAACGTTTGATTGATACGTGTTTTTTAGTTTGTTAGAAAGCGATTCGGAGTTAAACTTATCGTAGGTAGACGATGCGAAATTTACATTGGCCGAAAATCGTCTGTAAGGGTTCGATTTAGCATCTTGGGTGTGCTTCCATCTAACACTAAAGTCATTTGTTTCCGTGTAATCTGCCAAGCCTTCTTCTCCTGCTTTAATTCTAGCTGTTTTTAGGCTAAACCCTCCTTTGTACTTATATCTTTTTTTGTAGTTAATTATGCCTTGTGCTCCCCAACTTCCTAATGTGTAGATGTCACCAGTTAATCTCATATCAACATAATCGTTGATGGCAAAGTAATATCCACCCCTCTGAAAAAAGTATCCTCTCGATATAGAATTTCCGTAGGACGGAATAATGATGCCTGACGCTTGCCCTTTTTTAATCGGGAAAAATCCAAAGGGAATTCCAAGAGGAGTTGGCACATCGCCAATGTATAACAAGGCAGGTCCACTAATTATTTTTTCGTTCGGAATAACTTTTAGCTTAGTACTTCCAATATAGAAGTGAGGATTTTTGTGCGCACAGGTCGTGTATTTCCCGTTTTTGACAAACATTATGTTGTTTTTCAACTTTTTTACTTCGCTGCCATGTATATAACCTTCGCCTTGTTTTGTAATGATTCTTATTATTTTGGCAACCTTCGTATCAAAGTTGTATGTAATCGTATGTGCATCGTAAGTATCGTCCTTCTCCTTAAACACAGGTTCGCCCACATCGTTGCCTAAACTGTCCCTGGTTCCTTCAGCGTGCACAATATTTTTGCCCATATCGAAGTTTATTCTATCGGAGGTAAGTTCAATATCTCCGTATTTAATTTCGCTATCCTTATACAGATATATTGTATTCTCCTTTAAATTAAAAATTAGCGAATCTTTAGCTTTGTAATCTACCCTCGAGGTAATCGCATTCGGACTTGACTTATTTACACTTTTTAACGTGTCGAAAGAGATAGGATCTGAATTTAAAGAATCCAAAATGGAGTCACTAACTGCAAAAATGGTATCATTGTTGCTTTGTGCCATACTTACATTGCACATTAACGACCACGTTATTAATAACATGAAAACGTTTAAAAGTTTTAATATAAGCCGATTCGAATGCAAAAGTATAATTGTTATTTTTGCTTGCATAGCAGAGATAGCGCCAAAACTAGTTAATATTCACATTATCATAAAGCACTTATCTAATACTAATGAAAATATTTATGCACGCTAAGCGCATATTCGCTCTGTTTATTGTGTTTTTCCTCCTAGGGGCATCATGTTTCGTGCCAAATTTTGCGTATGCAGGAGAGGTAAAAACAGTTGTGATAGATGCGGGTCATGGAGGGGTGGATCCAGGGGCAATTGGAAAAATTGTTAAAGAAAAAGACATAGCACTTGCTATTGCTCTTAAGCTTGGTCATTATATTGAAACTAAATTAATTGGTGTAAAAGTTCTTTATACCAGAACAACCGATGTTTATCCAACATTAAATGCAAGAGCAGATTTGGCAAACGAGAACAATGCCGATTTGTTTATAAGTATTCATGTTAACTCCGCCGCAAATACGAGTGCCGCGGGAACCGAAACTTTGGTTATGGGGTCAAAGCACGGAGATGCAAATATGGAGGCGCTTAGAGAAAATCAATCCGTTTTGTTTGAGAAGGATTATGAAGAAAATTATGAATGGTTTAATTCTACTTCGCCAGAAGCACAAATTATTCTTGAATTGTTTCAAAGCGAATTTTTAGAAAAAAGTAACGACTTCGCATACGAAATACAGCATCAGTTTAAGAATAGAGCTGGCAGAAGGAGTAGAGGGGTAAAGCAACAACCTTTATTGGTGTTGTACGAAACTACCATGCCCGGCGTGTTGATAGAAACAGGTTTTATATCCAACCTAGCTGAAGAAAAATATTTGGCTTCTGAAAGAGGGCAAGATTTAATTGCTTCTGCAATTTATAGAGCTTTTAGAGATTATAAAAGCAAAGTGGAAGGCGTTGATGCATCTACTTTTCAGGTAAAGGAAACTACTACTGTTAAGCCTTTGGAAAGTAAGCCTGCTACTGAAGTTTTGGAGGAAAAGGTGATCGAGAAAAAAGATGTGCCTGCTGAGAAAATCGAGAAAACGGAAGTGCCGCAGGTAAAGCTTGAGGAGAAAAAAGAAGATTTTCCGGTTAAAAAGAAAGAGACTAAAACTGATAAGGAGAAGAAAAAAGAGTCTTCGGAACAAAAATCGGGTATTGCAGACTTTGCTAAAGAATTAATTGGTGAAAAAGAAGAAAAGGTTGTTGATGAAAAAGAGGATATCGAGCCCGGTAATACAAAAGAATCAAAATCTAAAGGAGGTGAGGTTGCCCTGAAAGCTTCTGAAAAGGAAAAAGTAGTTGTAAATGAAAAAAAGGCGGATGTTAAAAAAGTGAAGAGGGACGTGCCTAAACTGCAATTTAAAGTTCAAGTAAAATCTTCTACTAGAGAAATTGAATTAATTTCTGAAAATTTTAAAGGGCTGAAAAATATTTCGATGTATGTGGATAAAGGCGTGAATAAGTTTGTTTACGGAAGTGAAGATAGTATAGATGGAGCCGTAAATTTGCAGAGTAAAGCAAGAGCAGTTGGTTTTGAAGATGCGTTTGTTGTGTCGTTTTATAAAGGGAAGAGAATCCCTATGTCGCAAGCACTTAAAATGGAAAGGGAAGGCAAGTAATTAAATTGAGCAAAAACAAAGAAATAAAGATTGGCGTAACAATGGTTGTTGCGATTGTGCTGCTTGTTGTCGGTATTAATTTTATGGGCGACAATGGCTGGTTTAATGAACAACGAGTTTTTTACGCAACGTATAATCAAGTAGACGGATTAACGCTTGGTAACAAGGTTGAGCTGAACGGCTATAAAATCGGTACTGTTAAAAGTATTGTGATGGATGCCGACGGAAAACTTGTTGTTGAGTTTGCAATTCAAGACGCAGGGATTAAAATTCCTGTTGGTACCATTGCGAAAATTGCGGGATTAGGTTTAATGTCGGGAAAGACAATAAAATTTGAATTCCCCGAATTGAAAGAAGATACTGACTCAACACGGCTTCAGGCTTTGGAAGCTTCAATTACAAGTTTCGAAGTCGATTCTTTAGGTGACACTATAATTACGCAATCTTATGCTGTCGAGCATACAAGTTATCGAATGGAATATCATGTAAATGGAGATACTTTAAAATCTGATGTTGCCAAAAGATTAGCCGATGAAGTGGATGACTTAATTAGGCCGTTACAACAAAAAGCAGTTGACTTGATTGGATCGATTGATACGATTATGATTTTTGTGAAAGCGGTGTTGGATAAGGAAGCCCGTGAAACTTTAAGTAAAGGTTTTGGTTCTGTCGAACGCTCTTTAGCTCGGTTAGAACATGCTTCTATTAACGTAGATTCGATGGTTTATGAAAACAGAATTGAAATTAAAGGTATTATCAGCGATGCGAGATACCTTTCTTCTACACTTAGAGGTAATGCTAATGAGTTAAGCTCGTCCATTAGAAGTTTGAAGAGCATTACTGATTCAATTGCAAGTGCAGATATTACCCAAACGATTAATAACGCTAGTAAAACCTTCGAGGAATTGTCTGTTTTGCTAGATGATGTGAATAAAGGCAAGGGAACTCTTGGTAAACTTCTAAAGGATTCAGTTCTTTACGAAAACTTAGAAAAAGCGTCTCTAGATTTAGATCTTTTGTTTAAGGATATGAAAGGTCATCCGAACAGATATGTACAGGTTTCTGTATTTGGAAAAAAGGATAGGGCGCAAAGGAAATCGGATAAGGAAAGACTTAAGGCGATTAAGAAAAATGGTGGAGTAGCCCCATGAATTAAATAAAAGAGGAACAATTTTAATAATAAAAGTAATTTATAATGACTAAGCAAATTGCGTTTTTAGCATTTATGGGAGTGGGTTTAGGAATATTCACTTACACGATAATGAGATTGATATCTTTCTTTAAAATTACTGAAGGTGGCTATGTTCTCGATAATGTTAACGAAAGAATAAAGACTACTCTAAAGGTAGCATTTGGTCAAACAAAGATTTTAAGAAAACCAATGATTGGGGCTTTACATGCACTGGTTTATTGGGGCTTTATGGTTATTACTATCGGAACCGGTGAAATGGTGGTAGATGGCATATTCGGTACACATAGAATCTTTGGTTTTATGGGAATTGGTTATGATTTTATTACTTGGTCGGGAGATGTTTTTGCTGCTATTATCATATTTGCTTGTACTATCTTTTTAGCACGACGTTATATTGTGGATATAAAGAGATTTAAGGGTGTAGAAATGACTAAGGGTTCTACTATAGATGCAACGATTGCATTGTTAATGATTACCTTTTTGATGGTGTCGTTAATTGGTATGAACATGGGATACGTTGCGATGGCTGGTCGCGATTTAATTGGATCTTATCCTATTAGTAATTTGTTGCTTGGGTTGATAAGTGATATGTCTCCTGAAGGGTTAGATTTCTTTCACGAATTTAACTGGTGGGCTCACATTGTATTGGTGTTTACTTTCTTAAACATATTGCCTTATTCTAAACATTTCCACGTAATAATGTCGATTCCTAATGTGTTTTTCACAAGACAGGGGCCGCTTACTAAAATTGAGAATATGCCTCGCATCACTAAAGAAGTTAGGGTGATGATGGAATTGGAAGAGGAAAGCGAGGAAGAAGAAGGGGACATGAAATTCGGAATTAAGGACATTGAAGATGTTTCTTGGAAAAACTTTGCCGATTCGCTTACATGTACTCAATGTGGAAGATGTACGGATGTTTGTCCTGCTAATATTACTGGTAAGCTTTTATCGCCGAGAAAGATTTTGGTTGATACGAGAAGAAGAATGAATGACAAAGGACCAGGTTTAGCAAAAGATCCTAAGTTTACAGATGATAAAACGTTGGTTGGAGATTACATTACTCCAGAAGAATTATGGGCTTGTACTACTTGTAACGCATGCGTTCAGGAGTGTCCAGTAAACATTGATCATGTATCGATTATTATCGACATGAGAAGAAACTTGGTAATGGAAGCTGCTGAGGCTCCACAATCGTTTAACGAAATGTTTACCAATATCGAAAATAATGGAGCGCCTTGGTCTTTCCCACAAGAGGATAGAATGAAATGGGCTGAGAATCTTACCACAAACGCATAATAATTAGAGCAAAATGACAACTGACGAAACTGAAGAAAACGCGGAAGGCACATCATCTGAATCTCCAAAAGGATCAACGGAAGAAAATGTAGATTCGACGCCAGAAAGTAACGAAGCTCCAGAAGCAAGTGCAACTGATGCAAGTTCTGAGGAAGCAGCATCTGCTCCTGTTGAAGAAGTAAAAGAAGAGGTGTCTGCTGAAGCACCTACTAAGGAAGAAGCTCTGACAGTAGAGGAGTCAGCAGCTGAAGTTGCTGGGCTTGTTGTAGAGGATGTTGCCCCAGTGGCAGAAGAAATTCCTGAAGCAGAAGGAGTTGCTCCAGGAGAAGAGGCTGCTCCTGTTGCGGAAGAATCAGTTGCGGAAGAAGTGAAAGAAGAAACACCTGTTGCGGAAGTAGCACCTGTTGAAGAACCTGATTTGGTGAAGTCTGCAGCTAAAATAATTGGTGTTCCTACAATGGCCGAAATGGCGGAAAAAGGAGAATCTCCAGAGGTGTTGTTTTTTGTAGGTTGTGCCGGTTCTATTGACGATAGATACATTAGAGTTACTCAGGATTTGGTAAGAATTCTTACTAAGGTTGGAATTAAGTTTGCTGTTTTAGGAACTGAAGAAACATGTACAGGAGATCCTGCGAGGAGAGCTGGTAACGAGTTTTTATTCCAAATGCAAGCAATGACCAATATTGAGGTAATGAATGCTTACGATGTTAAAAAAATTATTACTGCTTGTCCTCATTGTTTTAATACTTTAAAAAATGAGTATCCTGATTTAGGAGGAAATTATGAAGTGGTTCACCACTCTGTTTATATTCAAGAATTAATGGATTCGGGCAGATTGATTGTTGAAGGCGGTAAAAGCTTTAAAGGCAAAAAAATCACTTATCATGATTCGTGTTACCTTGGTAGAGGAAATGCTATTTACGAGGCTCCTAGATCGGTTTTAGAGCGACTTGATGCTGACTTGGTTGAGATGAAACGAAGTAAGAGTAGGGGTTTATGCTGTGGAGCTGGTGGTGCTCAAATGTTCAAAGATCCAGAGAAAGGAGATAAGGATGTAAACATCGAAAGAACTGAAGATGCTTTGGAGACAATGGGCGAAATAATAGCTACTGCCTGTCCGTTTTGCATGACTATGATGACTGATGGTGTTAAGCACTTTAAGAAAGAAGATTCTGTTAGAGTAATGGATATTACAGAATTGGTTGTTGAAGCAGGAAAATTCTAATATGAAATCATTCAATAGTTTATCTGGCGATTCTAGAATCTGGGTTTATCAATCCAGCAGAGAACTAAGTGATGATGAGGTAAGTCGTATTCAAAACAAAGCATCTAGTTTTATAGTTGATTGGGCTGCACATGGGGCCTTATTAGAGGCTTCCATTGAGGTTTTTCATAATATATTTGTTGTTGTATGTGTTGATGAAAATCATGCAGGTGCTACAGGCTGTTCAATCGATAAATCATTCAAATTTATTGCTGATATAGAAACGCAATTCGAGATTACTTTATTGGATCGAATGATTGTTGCTTATTATGAAGGAGAGGATGTGAAATCTTGTTCTTTAAGCGAATTTAAAAGTAGATTGCAAGATGGGCAAAGCGATGAAAATACTTTGGTATTCAATAATCTAATTGAAGTAAAACAGGAGATGGATGCTAAGTGGGTTTTACCAGTTAAAGACAGCTGGCACGCTCAATTGTTGAACTAATAGCTCTACTGAAAAATATCCGATTTGTTTCTGGGTCTTTCCTTACCACGCCAATTAAAATTGGGCAAAAATTGCTTTTCATTTTTAAAATCTTTCAAAGGAAACATGGTAGCAACAGGCTCTGGAAAACAGTGGATTCTTTCTATTTCGTTATCAAACATGTAAATCCACATATCAGCGCTTGTGAACTGATTAATACCAATTAATTCCTTTTTAATCTCTTCCTCTTCTATGCGATCTTCCGACACATAAAAAATAGTGTTGCTGGATCCCTTAACATGAATTTTCTCAAGTTCGTTCTCCTTAAAATAACCTTTTATAGTATCTCCTTTGATCTGATTGTAGCTAGTTGAATCGTATTCTGACGCGATGAATGCCTTTTTGTCTAGATAGAAATACTTGATTTCATTATCGAATGTTTCAATGGTAATGTGCTCTGCCGTTAGTTGGTAATCGTCGAACCAAAGAACAGGTTGCGTATACATTCTGATTGTAGAATCTGATTCGGAATAAACCATCGAATCACATTTGCCTTGCATATCGTTCTTGAATATTTTTACATGATGGTAAGCAAAGAACTCTCGGTTTTCGGTAATGGAATCATATCCTAGTTTAAGCGTATCGCCGTATGTATACATAGTATCTTCAATGTATATCTGAATAAGTACACTTTTATCGGAAACAACAACGTTAGAACCATTGTTGGAGAACTTAGCATAATTGCCAACAATTATCATGTCGTTTGCTGTATCGGTAATGGTAACGTTAAAGTAAGCATACCCCATATCCTGTTTCTTATTAAACAATAGGCTATCACCCTCAATTTTCTGTCCATCTATTTCTAAGTATGCATTTTTTGTGAAGAGCGCAGTTTCTGTAATGGAGTTGTTCCAGCCGTTTTCGCAATAAATAAAAGTGCTGGAATCAATAATGGTTGTGGGCCCTAAAAAATAAGTAATGTCCTTTTCTAAATCATATTCAAGCGTGTCGCACCTTATAACGTAGCTTGGACTTGTAATGATAACACTGTCTTTGAAGTTTAAATATTGTTTTTTCTTGTTGTAATATCCATACCTGCTTACGAGTTCAGTTTCGCCATCAAGCACTCTTCCGTGATTGGTGTATTTTCCAATGTCTTTTTTTGTGTGATATTGTAAGAAGTCTGTGTAAAGAGTAATGCTCCCATCTTTCAATATTACATTACGCATTACATCCATCAGTTTTGTTTTACCATCGTAAAACAATTCCTCGCCATGAATATTGAGCGTTTTCCCTTTTGTGATATGAACATTACCGAAGCCACGTAGGGTGTTGGTTTCTTTAAAAAGGTATGCACTATCACATTTCATGATGGTGCCATTGTGCTTAAAAACAACATTGCCAATCAATCGTAATGCTTTGTTGCCTAATGTTTCGTCGTATTCAAAAGTTGTGGCCTGCCATTTTATGCTTTTTGCCTGTACCAAATGGGCGCATAGCACAACGGATGCGCAGATAATTAGATGCTTTACAATGGATCTTCTCATAAGAAGTAATGTACAAGCAAGTGTTTAATTTGCTTGTACCACAAATTGTACCGCTTTATGCAGGAACGGCGTCTCTCATCAATGTTTGAGTTCTGTTTGGTCCAACAGAAACAATTGTAATAGGCACTCCGATCTCCGCTTCAACAAACTCAATATAGTCTTTAAGTTCAACTGGAATTTCATCAATAGACCCCATCTCGGTTAAATCATTGTCCCAACCTTTAATTGTTTTGTAAATAGGTTCAAGTAACTCTGGCGATACATCGTATGGGAAATAGTCTATCGTTTCGCCTTTGTATTTGTAATGTGTGCATACCTTGAGCTCTTTAAACTCGCTTAAAACGTCTGCTTTAGTCATTATTAGCTGTGTTACCCCATTAAGCATAACCGTGTATTTAAGCGCAGGTAAATCTAACCAACCGCATCTTCTTGGTCGTCCTGTGGTAGCACCAAACTCATGACCGGCTGCTCTAAGTGCTTCGCCTGTTTCATCTTCTAATTCTGTAGGGAATGGGCCACTTCCAACACGTGTGCAATAAGCTTTAAAAATGCCAATTACTTCGCCAATTTTATTTGGAGGCACACCTAAACCTGTACAAGCACCAGCACATGTAGTGGTAGATGAAGTTACAAAAGGGTAGGAGCCAAAATCAATGTCGAGCAAAGAACCTTGTGCACCTTCTGCCAAAATTGATTCGCCAGCATTTAATTTATTATTTATATAATGCTCGCTGTCCAATTGTTTAAGCTCTTTCAGTTTTTCTATACACTCAAAAAATGCTGGTTCCAATTCGTCCAAGTTGTACTCGAAATCGTGGTAATTAAGGATCTGCATGTGTTTTTCCTTTAATTGATTATACCGATCTCTGAAGTTATCCTCCATGATGTCGCCAACTCTTAAGCCATTTCGGCCAGTTTTATCCATGTAAGTTGGTCCAATACCTCTAAGCGTAGAGCCAATTTTGTTTTTCCCTTTTGCTTTTTCCGAAGCGGCATCTAGCATTTTGTGAGTAGGAATAATTAAATGTGCTTTTTTAGAGATAAACAAGTTCGATTTGTAATCCACTTTCAACTCTACTAAAGCGTCTATTTCTTTTTGAAAGACAACAGGATCGATAACAACTCCGTTACCAATTACATTGATTGAATTTTTGTGGAAAATTCCAGATGGAATTGTGTGTAAAACGTGTTTGATTCCCTCGAATTCTAAGGTGTGCCCTGCATTCGGACCGCCTTGAAAACGGGCTATAACTTTGTAGTTTGGTGTAAGAACGTCTACGATCTTACCTTTTCCTTCATCTCCCCATTGAAGACCTAATAATACATCAACTTTCATTTGTCTAAAAATCAATCAAAGATTTAATAAATATTTCATTTTCTGTTTCTCGCTTATAGTTTATTGATTGTGCTTATTGGTAGATTCCTCAATATCTTGGTCTGCTTTAATTCTGCATGACTCACATAAGCCATATAGATTAAGAGAATGTTGCAGATCACTAAACTTATAAATTTTTTCGACCATTGTTTTAATATCTTGAATCCGAGGATCACAAAATTCAACAACTTTATCACATTTCGTACAAATGGCATGGTCGTGTTGCCTGTAATTGTACGATTTTTCGAACTCGGCTAAATTTTTACCGAATTGATTTTTTTTAATCAACTTACAATCAATTAATAATTCCACGGTGTTGTATAATGTGGCTTTACTGATTTTATGATTTTTCTTATTCATCGCAGTCATGAGAAATTCAATATCAAAATGACCTTCCTTTCGATAAATTTCGTCTAGTACCGCAAATCTTTCAGGTGTTTTTCTATGGCTATTTTCTTCAAGATATGAAGTAAATATTTCTCGTACTATGTCCTTTGATGTTGACTTTTCGACCATTGGTTGATTAAAGATTAAAGGTACACAAAATTGAATTCAATCAATTAAATAAGTCGAATTTCTATTTAACATCTAGCCTTAATACTGTATCCATCCCTACAATTTTTTTCAGCTTCTTAATCATGCTGTCTAGATGGAGGGTGTTGTCTACATAAACCATGATGTTTCCTTCAAAAATGCCATCGGTGCTTTCGAAGTTCATCGATCTGATGTTAACGTTAAGTTCCGATGAAATTACTGTGGTTATGCTGTTTACCATCCCGATTTCATCTATGCCAGTTAAGCGTAATCCTACTAAGAAAGTTAATAGTTCATGGTCTGTCCATTTTGCCCTAACAACCTGGTAGGAATAATTAGACATTAATTGGATCGCATTTGGACAATTTACACGGTGAATTTTAATTTCTTCTTCGGTAATAAATCCGAATACTTTGTCGCCAGGAATAGGGTTGCAGCAGTCGGATAAATTGTATTTAAAGGTTTCTACACTGTCGCCAACAATTAATTGGCCCGATTTCCCCCTTGCTGTTTTTACAATTTCCTCCAGCGACTCCTTCTCTTTTATCAATTTAGTGGTGAGGCTAATATTTCCGTTTTTCACTTTAAAAGCGATTAGGTTATCCAATTTTAGCTTGTCCATCGAAATATTGTAGTAGAACTCTAAAGCTGAGCTGGAATTGTAAAAATCGAGTAGTAAATTGATGTTTTGCTTGTTCAAGTCGATTTTTCTCGCTCTAAAAATTCTTTCGAGGGTTTTCTTTCCTGCTTTTACAAACCTGCCTTCTTTCTTTTTAAGTACTTGTTTAATCTTCGATTTGGCTTTTGTAGTAACTACATAATTTAGCCATTCGCTTTTAGGTGTTTGTTTGGATGATGTAACGATTTCTATTTGATCACCACTTTTTAGAACGTGACTTAATGGAACCAGTTGGTGATTTATTTTTGCACCCAAGCAATTTAGTCCTAGTTGGCTGTGTATTTCGAAAGCAAAATCTAAAGCGGTTGCTCCATTAGGTAACTTAAGCAGATGCCCAGCCGGTGTAAAAACAAAGATTTCATCCGTTAAGAGATTCATTTTAAAGTTGTCTACAAAGTCTACCGCATTGCCATCTGGACTTTCAAATACTTCTCTAATTTTCGACATCCAGTCGTCTAAACTGTTTCGTCCTTCGCTTTGCTTATACTGCCAATGCGACGCAAAGCCTTTTTCGGCGATCTCGTTCATTCGCTCTGTTCTTATCTGAACTTCTACCCATTTTCCGGTTGGGCTCATTACTGTAGTGTGTAACGATTCGTACCCATTTGTTTTCGGAGTTGTAATCCAATCTCTAAGTCTGTCGGGGTTGGGGTAATAATAATCTGTAACCAACGAATAGATTCTCCAGCAATCAGATTTTTCTTTGTCGGGTTTAGAGTTAATTATAATTCTAATTGCAAAAATATCGTAGACTTCTTCGAAGTTGATTTCTTTCGTTTTCATTTTATTCCAAATGGAATAAATAGATTTGAGTCGAACTTTAATTTTGAAGTTTTGAGTCTCTTTAGCGATCGCTTTTCTAATTGGGAGCGTAAATCTGTTGATAAACCTTGTTCTTACAGTTTTTGTTTTCTCTAGTTTCGAAAAAATATCTTCATAAATCAGCGGCTCTGTATATTTTAAACCTAAATCTTCTAGTTCGGTTTTAACACTGTACATACCCAAGCGGTGGGCGAGAGGTGCATAGAGGAAAAGCGTTTCGGAAGCAATTTTAAGTTGTTTGTCTTTAGGCATCGAATCGAGCGTACGCATATTGTGAAGCCTATCTGCCAACTTAATTAAGATAACCCTAACATCATCGGAAAGTGTAAGGAGCATCTTCCTGAAATTCTCTGCTTGCAAAGAATCAGATTTATCAAATACGTGAGAAACCTTGGTTAAACCATCAATAATTTTGGCCACTTTCGGGCCAAACATAGCATCTATATCGCTTAAAGTAACTTCGGTATCTTCAACTGTATCGTGAAGCAAGGAAGCCACAATAGATATTGTGCCCAACCCAATTTCGTTGGTACAAATATGCGCAACAGCAATTGGGTGATAAATAAAAGGCTCGCCAGATTTTCGACGCACTCCATCATGCGCGTCTATGGCTAAATCGAACGCCTTTCTAATCATTACCTTATCGCTTTTATCTAACTTGCCTTGGTAGGATTTT
Organism: Flavobacteriales bacterium; assembly: GCA_013214205.1. Classification (GTDB taxonomy): domain Bacteria; phylum Bacteroidota; class Bacteroidia; order DT-38; family DT-38; genus DT-38. Next base: position 9,495 of record JABSPQ010000334.1, on the reverse strand, counting down.
AATAGCGATCGGTATTTTTTTAGAATCTCTTTCTTTTCCTGTATTAAATCTATCTCCAATTTTCTATAATCTTAGTTTCAGAATGCTAATTTTAATCATTGTAGCAGTCTTGGTTATTTGTGTGAATAATAAAATTACTGCTTTTTATTTGTACGACTCCATATATGGGCATGTAACGAAGAAATTTCTTTGATGTTAAAGAATAAAGTAAGTTTTTATTGGCTAATTGCATTTCTCGAAGGGTTTGCTGTAATGGCGGTTGAGTTGATTGTAGGGCAAATGATATCGGCGGTATTCGGCTCTAGCGTAATTATGTGGACTGTTGTGCTGATGCTCGTTCTAATTGGCTTGTGCATCGGATATTTTGTTGGAGCACGGTTGGCGGCAAAAGAACAATCTAAGTTTTTGGTGCATGGCATTATGTTAGCTGTATCCATTTCAATTATGTTTATTTATTCGGGCGGGGTTTCGGTTCTTTTCTATCCCGATACCATAACGATGTTTTTATCTGCTATTATTGAAGCGGGTAAATTGATTTTACCGACCATGATTTTCTTAGGAATGATATCTCCAATTTTAATAGGGGAGATGAATAGTTCGAAGCACGGAGTTGGGAAAACTGCAGGGAGGGTTTATTTTGTATCAACTATTGGTGGTATTCTGGCCACTTTTGTTTTTGGGTTTTTAATTATTCCAAACATGGGGTTAAAAATGCCATTGATTGTACTCAGTCTTTTTCTGGCATTGGTTTTTACTGTTTTTCTCGTTGCTCAAAAAAAGTATTGGGGTTTGGCAGGATTATTTGGCGCGGTGGTTTTGTTTTTTAATGTGGATTCGGATGTGCACAACAGGCAGGAGGTGGAAGTATTAGAACGAATTGATGGCGTTTTGGGTGAGGTTGTTTTAATTGAGAGAAAACTTGATTCGTGTGTTGTTAGGCAATTGTATACCAATAAAACAAAGCAGACTGAGGTTGTTTTTTGTGATGATGGAGAGCAAGTTTACACGCAATACATAAGTAAGCTAAAGGAGTTGGTAAATGCAGCCGATAACGGAAATAAAGTGTTGATACTAGGATTGGGAGGGGGAGCAATTGTAAAAGCGATTGAAAAAGAAAACAGAATTATTGAAGCGGTGGAGTTTGATAGTAGGGTGATTTACATTGCTATAAAATATTTTGAAGTGAGTGCCGAAACAATTTTGATAAATGACGATGCGCGCCATTTTATTAATTCTGACCATACTAAACGCGATGTAATTGTATGCGATGTTTTTAAAGGAGAAGTAAATCCTTCGCACGTTATTACAATGGAAAGTTTACAATTGATAAAAGCTAACCTTAGCAAAAGTGGCGTGCTGATTATTAACGGAAATGGTTTTGTTGATGGGGCAAAGGGAAGAGCAAATCGGTCTTTGATTAAAACAATTCAATCATCGGGGTTTAATTTATTGGCTATTAAGAATGGGGTAGTGGCAAATGGAGGAAACTTAATTCTGATAGCTTGGAAAAAGGATGGGCCTAATATGGCTTCGAAGTTTGATGCTGTGGTAAGCTCCTTGGGATATCGCGAAATTGATGTGGATGTAGAAAAGGATCTGGTAATAACCGACGACAATGTTTTGATGGAATATTTAAACATTGAAGCTAACTTGGATTGGCGGAGAGGTTATTTAAATTCGGTTGTTCCTAATTGGAACCACAACGGAATATCTGTAATCCATTAAAAATTGAGCAAAAAAAAGTCCCGTACCGATAGCTATCGGTACGAGACTTTTTTAAAATCTAATTGATTGCCTAGTAATCGAACAATGGTCTACTGTTCATTAATTCATTTACTTCACCTTTTACAGTTGCAATAACAGTTTCGTCATCAGGGTTCATTAAAACTCTATCGATGAAGTCAACAATTGAAGGAATGTCACCTTCTTTTACACCTCTAGAAGTAAGTGCTGGCGTACCAATTCTAATTCCTGAAGTTACAAAAGGAGATGCTGTATCAAAAGGCACCATGTTTTTGTTTACTGTAATATCAGCTTTTACTAAAGTGTTTTCAGCAATTTTACCATTAAGACCTTTAGATCTTAAATCGATAAGTAAGCAATGATTGTCAGTTCCGCCAGATATGATTTTATATCCTTTTTCAACAAATTGCTCTCCCATTATTTTCGCGTTTAGCATAGCTTGCTTGCTATAATCTCTAAACTCAGGAGTTAATGCTTCACCAAATGCAATAGCTTTAGCAGCAATTATGTGCTCTAATGGTCCGCCTTGTGTTCCTGGGAATACAGCGCCATCTAATATAGAAGACATCATTCTCAATTCACCTTTATTGTTTTTCAATCCAAATGGATTTTCAAAATCTTTTGGCAACATAATAGCACCACCTCTTGGTCCTCTTAATGTTTTGTGAGTTGTAGTAGTTAAGATGTGTACATACGGAGTAGGATCGTTTAAGTGACCAGAAGCAATTAATCCTGCTGGGTGAGCGATATCTGCCATTAAAACAGCACCAACCTTGTCAGCAATTTCTCTGAATCTAGCGTAATCCCAATCTCTACAATAAGCAGATGCACCACAAATAATTAATTTAGGCTGCTCTCTAATAGCAGTCTCTTCCATTTTGTCGTAGTTAACAGTACCAGTTTCTTCGTCAACACCATAAAATGTAGTATTGTAATGTTTTCCAGAAAAGTTAACTGGCGATCCGTGCGTTAAGTGACCACCGTGAGATAGATCGAAACCTAAGATAGTGTCTCCAGGTTTGATACAAGCTAAAAATACAGCAAAGTTTGCTGATGCACCAGAGTGTGGTTGAACGTTGGCCCATTCTACGCCAAATAATTCTTTTAATCTGTCGATAGCTAACTGTTCCGAAAGATCAACAAATTGGCAACCGCCATAATATCTCTTTCCTGGAAGCCCTTCTGCATACTTGTTTGTTAACACAGACCCCATGGCCTCCATAACTTGGTTGCTGACAAAATTTTCTGAAGCTATCAGTTCAATACCCTCTATTTGTCTTTGGCGTTCTTTTGCAATTATATCAAATATTTGATCGTCTCTTTTCATTATTTAGTTTTGTTTGTTGTGAAAAAGCAGGCAAATTTAGAATTATTATTTGATGAATATTTAAATATTAGAAGATTATTTTTCTGTTAGTTTAATCGCTGGAATAAGCACAAAAAGGATTACTGGGTTTTGGGTGAGCCCCATTATCACCCTTGCAAGATAATATCCGTTTTCGTAACTGCTAAATATGTAGCCTGTTGCGACACAGAAAAAAGACAGGGCCAAGAGTGCACTAAAAGAATATAAAACTATTTTAAAGTGTTTTTTTGGGTAAAAAATTATGTTAAGGGAAAAATAGGTGAGAGTGGCGATTCCCATTGCGAAAATAATTGTTAGCACCCATTTTATGATAGATAGGTTGGTTTGGGAAACGGATAGCAGTGATTCGAACATCGAGCCAGGCGATGCAAGGTCGTGTCTGATCACATTGTTAATACCCAAAAAAACATGTTCTCTAAAATATGAAAAGATAAAAATTGCTGCTATTAATAGCGTAGTTAGCGCAACTCGTTGTGGTTTGGAAGAGCTAAGCGCCATTAGGCTTGCTTAAATTTTTCTAGATCGTCCTTAACTAGTCTTACCCAAAACATCCAAAAGAAGAAGATGAAGCCATAGATTATAAGCGTAAAAGTATACGTGTGGTTAAACTCTAAAGAGTTGGGGGCTTTTAAAAGAATAAGGCATAGAAAGGCAATTCGAATAGTATTCAGTATGTGGATGGCAATTATACCCGCCGGTATAAAAACTAGTTTTTTCTTAATATCGCCTGGCAGCGCAATAATAAAACCTGCAAATATGGCCATTAAGGGGATGGCGTTGCAAGGGTCACCAATCCATAGTCCCATGGTACTTGTAATGCCTAGTACTCTTGAATTGTTAAAGGTTTCGAAGTTAAAAAGTTGTAGATAAAATTTGGAAATGGAAATGGAATTGCTAATTACATATTGATCTAAACCACCATGTGGATGTAATAGACGATCGTAAAGGATATACCACAAAAAGTAAATACCAATTGCGGTAAGTAGCGATTTTACTAATGGATTTTTAAGCCATTCAAGTTTCATACACTTTTGGGTGTGTTTCTTTAATTGTTAAAGATCCAAAGATGCTTTTTTTCTGTAAAGTTTTTTGCCTCCGTATACTACACCTGCAGTAATTAGAAACGAAATTCCTCCATCAATTGGGATTGTGCATGGTGGTGGCCAGCATGGTGGCGCAGGGGCGCTACCTCCTCCTGGGGGTGGTGGCTCTGTTGCATAAGCATTGATTGTGATACAACTCGCAAATGCAATTAGGCAGGTAGTGATTATGAGACGAAGTTTTTTATGCATTTTTTCTAGTATACAAATTTGTTTTGATAATTTCCTTTGAAGTATTCACGCTAACATTGTATTTGTTTCTTTCGTCTTGAGGTATTTGAAGCCTAATTCGATTCTTTGAATATTTGCCTGAAATTGACTTAGAAACGTTCCTCCTTCGGAGGTCATAAACATTTATATAGGTTGATGTTTTACTATCAAAGCCTAAATTTACGAACATTCCTTGAGATGTAGTAATAAAATTTACTTCTTTCTTGGTGCTTTCCTTTATAAATGTCATATTGTCGATAACTTTAATGTGTTTTGACTCGAAATCGACACATACGTATTCCTCTATGGTTGAAAGTTGATTTGTGAAGCTTCTGGCAGTTAAATGTGCATCTTGAGGGCTACATGAATAAGAGTTGTAATCATCTAATCCTATTCTCGTCGAGTTAATGCTGTAAGCAGAAACATTAACACTAAGAAGCATTATTAAGAAAACATTGATAAGAACACTAAATTTCATATTGTAAAAGTTATAAGGAACCTGCTATCTGTATAATTTTAATGTACTAGCGTGTACAAGTCTAAACTGGTTTTCAGTTCCTTAGTATTATAGACAGCACCTTGTAGTAAAACGCTGCTTTTGCGTTTAGGTTAGTTTTATTTACGTGTGATTTAAATAGAGGTTCATCCTAATCGATAAACTACAATAGTGAGACTTTTTTTAGTGAATTTTCAGAGTTACAGTTGTGTTAGATTCATTTTTTATAGTTTTGTATGGTAGAATAGTATCCAAACACTAACCTCAAGTATTGAATGTCTGAAGAGAATACTGATATAATAAATGCCGATGATTTGCTTTTTGTATGGCGAATTTTTCTGAAAAACTGGTATGTGCTGGTCCTGTTTTTAATAATTGGTGGATTTTCGGGTTTTATCTATACCCACCGAATGACCAGCATCTATTCGGCAAAAGCTCAGATTTTAATTCACCCAGAAAAGGGGTATTTTGAAGATAAAATCCCTACTTCGTTTTCAATTTTTGGAGGTGGATATGAGATTATTCACAATGAGATGAGAATTCTTAAGTCGAGTCGGATTATTGATGAAACGGCTTCTAAAGTAGACGTTGGAGTATCGTATTATACGCTAGGTCGAGTTAAAACGGAGCCGCTATCGGGCAAAACATTACCTTTTTTAACCAGTATTAAAATTTACAAGGCCAGTCTGTACGAAACACAAATTCGATTTACTGTACATGATAAATATAAATATGAAATAAGCTACGAAATAGATGGTAAGACATATAATCAATCAGGATTTTTTGGTCAGCCCTTAATTACTCAGCATTTATATTTATTGTTAAAGATAAAACCAGAATATGCAACGTTTTCTTTTAAGGAAATAGATTACATTTTTGTTAAACATCAGTCAAGTGGAGTGGTTTCCAAATACAAGAAATGTATTACAGCAAGAAACCTAGAATACACAGCTATTCTCGAAATTACCATTAAAGACGAATTGCTCTCAAGAGCTATTGAGTTTCTGGATACGCTTTGCTCTGTTTATGTCGAAAATTCGATGAAGTTAAGGCGCCAAGTAAGCGACAATACCCTGGCGTTTATTGAAAATCAGATGGAGCAGGTAACCAACGAAATTAATGATATAGAATTTGCTCTAGAAAACTATAAGGAGGTTGCCTCTGTGCTTAACTTGAAGAAAGAGGAACAATTAATGTTTGATCAATATGTTGATTTGCAATTGAATATAAAGCGGGTAGAGTATGAAATAAAAACGATTGATAGATTATATGAATATATAATTGATGATAATCATGATGAAATATTACCTCCACATTCGTATGTAGATCCTGAGGATAAATTTCTTGTTAATTCGATTAATCAGTTGTACGAAATGAGGCTTGAAATTAATGATGCCTTGTACAATTCAACTCTTTTAAATAGTTCTGTAGATGAGACTGAGCGGAAGATAGCAGGGAAGAAAAAGGATATTGTTGCCTATTTAGTTAATGAGAAAGTTGCTAAGGAAGAACGAATAAATGAGTATGATTTAGAATTGCTTAAATACGAATTAACACTGAAAAAATTTCCAAAAACGGAAAGAGATATCCTTAGTATTAACAGGAAATTGGCGGTAAATGAGCAAATATTTTCATTCCTATTAGAAAAAAGCGCGGAAGCTAATATTGCTAGATCTGCAATTACTCCTTCAAGGGAAATTGTAGAATTTGCAAGAAACGCAGGCCAAGTAGGACCAAATAAGCAGAAGATTTGGGTAAGTATTTTTGCTGCTGTATTTGCTATGTTTAGTGTTGTTACAGCCATTCGTACATTGCTATTCGATTCTATTGAAAGTACAGCAGAGCTTAAAGCAATAACTTCTTTACCTATTATTGGTGAGTTGGTTTCTTTTGATACGGATGAGCCGTACTTGGTTGTAAATCAGGATCCTAAATCAATGATAACGGAATCCTTTAGGTCTTTGAGGGCTAATTTGAATTACATGGTAAATCATAGTGGTTCACAAAGGATTGTAATCACCTCTTTTAATGCAGGTGAGGGGAAAACATATTGCGCCATTAACTTGGCTGCTATATTAGCCAGTGCTGGAAAAAAGGTGCTGTTGATTGAGTTGGATTTGCATCGACCTAAATTCTCAAAAGGATTCTCAATTTCAAATGAGAAAGGAGTAAGTACTGTTTTAATTGGAAAAGATTCTCCCGAAAATGCATTGTCTGATGCAGGTATTAAAAACTTGGATATACTGTTCTCTGGCCCTCCACCGCCAAATCCTTCGGAGTTAATATTAGGGGAGAAAATGCAGGAGATCTTACACTTTGGTAGTGCTAATTACGATTTTACTATTATTGATACACCGCCGGTAGGTTTGCTTACTGATGCACTGAACTTAATGCAAGATTCGGATGTTAACTTGTTTGTGTTAAGAGCCAAAATTGTGAAAAAGGGAATTGTAAAGAAGGCAATAGAGATTAAAGAGCAGAACAACTTACCTGGCTTTGCTTTTATCCTGAATGATATTAGTGTGAAGAAAAGTAGATACCACTATGCTTATGGAGGCTATGGTTACGGCTATGGTTATGGCTATGGCTATGGGTATGGATACCGAAACCCGTATTTTACAGATGCGGATGAGGAGGTTACTGTAGAGGATTATAAGAGAAGTTAATCTAATATTGTTTGGAGACCACTGGGTACATTAGTGTCTTCTGTTTCCTGTAATTCGCAGAATACCAACATTAAGCATAAAAGTTAGCATGGTGTGTTTAACACCTAAATCACTATTAGTTCCATTAACTTGATATAAAATTGTAGGGTTAATGTCGAGATGAAACTTTTGAACATAATGAATCTTTAGACTTAGCCCTGCCGAAACACCCAAGTATGTTGTAGGAATCGTTTTTCGGAGCGGTACATTATTGAGAATAACGTGCTTGGTTTCTTTGTTTATAGTATGTGCGGAATAGCTGAACCCGTATACAAGTCCGAAGTTGCTATATATTTTGGTGAGCTTGGTATTGTCGTATAATTCATAATTTATTTCGAGAGGAAACACTACTGTTTTAACCCAGTCGAAATGCGTTATTACATTCGAAAGAGAATCAATATCCTTGTTGCCACCTTGTTGTAAGTGAGCCAAGCTAATTGAATAAATAAACCTCCCTTTCAAATAACTAGCTCTAAAATTATAGCTTAACCCTAAATGCGGATTGTGTATCTTTTGAGGTGTGAGTATAGTCGCGAAAGAAGGGGCTAATCGTAAATCAAAAATGTATTCTCTGTTTTGCCGGCCTGCAAAGAGCAACGAACTGCTAATGAGAATAATTGATGTTAAAATAAATACTGTTTTGTAATTCTGTAGGCGTTTTTGAAACATTCTTAATAATTGTTTTTCACGTCAATTAAAGGTAACTAAAAAACGAAATTAAACTAGTTTACTTGTATTTGTACACTTTAAAATGACAAATAAATGTATTAATTAATACAAGAAATCGAGAAGATTATTAGCACAATGGGAAGATAGAAAAACGATGCAAACATTACTTTTTTTGCATTTTTATTGCTGTGCTCTTTCAATAGTTTGTACGATAAATAGAGGAATCCTGCATTACTAATCATAATTGCTACTAAGGAATATATATCTATCATTTCTATATAATAGGGCCAAAAGGTAGCAGGAATTAGTAACGCGCACGACCAAAATATATAATGTGCTGTTTCCGTTCCAGGACCATTTTTACTGGGTATTAGTTTAATTCCTGCTCTCGAATAATCATCGTGCGTAACCCATGTAATGGCCCAAATATGAGGAAACTGCCACACAAACAATAACAGAAATAATACGCCCGGTTCCAATCCTAAATCATCTGTGGCCGCTGCCCAACCAATTAAAGGAGGTACCGCGCCAGGGAAAGCTCCTACAATTGAGGCAAGAGGCGATATTTTTTTTAGAGGCGTGTAAATAAAAACGTATGATACCAGCGACGCAATACCTAAAGCGCCACAAAAGTAATTTACATGAAACGTTAATATATAACTTCCAATAATAGTTAATGAAATCGCATAGAAATAGGCCATGTTAACCGTCATCCTTTTCGACGGAAGAGGCCGGTCGGCAGTTCTATTCATCAAGGCATCGGTGTCTTTTTCCCAAATCTGATTAAAAGCGTTGGATCCACCAGTAATAAAAAAGCCTCCAATCAATAAATAGGTAAATCGCAATCCGTCAAAGGCTAACTCTACATCAGGATGCTTGCCTAAGCCGATAGCGTAACCAGCAGCCGCAGAGAGTAATACCAGCGTGGATAGTTTAAACTTAATTAATAGACCTATGTCTTTTATCATTGAGGGCAGAAAATCACTGTTTTTAGAAGGTGCGAAATTACAATTTTCTTTACACAACAAGTGATGTGAACAATTAGTTCAGGGCAATCGGGTCTAGATCTTCATTACTTTGGCTCTGAATTTATCGTCTAATGCAGCCTTAATTCTCATTCTATTCACACTCATTCCTTTTGTTTTGGCCTGATTAACAATGTTTAAACCTATTTTTCTAAAAAGCGAGAAGTTTTGGTCAGCATCT
>JABSPQ010000333.1 GCA_013214205.1 Flavobacteriales bacterium | reverse complement strand
ATCCTCCGCATCATCAAAAGCATATAGCTTTCTATTCGGATCTTGAATTTGAAGCCATTGAGAGGCAAGCATCTCTTGGCCACCACTGTAGTCCATTAAATTTTTAGTGGTTTCTTTTGGTGCAGGGTCTTTTAAATCCCACGTGTGTGCTAAGCCAAATAAGCCGTGGCCCAACTCATGCCCTATTTCTAATGCACTTGCACCCGATTGTACAAAACCAATGGCTTTGTTTCGGGGCATGTAACCAGCAAGCGTTTTAGTGTCTAAATAAATATCATCAACCACAAACAGGTATGCCCGGTCTTTCTTTCTTGGGTGGGCTTTAAAGTATGCCTTGTAAAGATCTTTCATGGAAGTTGAGTAACGGCTCATGGTAGCAAAGTCATCTATTGTGATGTTCGCGTTTGCGTATTCAAATTCTTCGGTTAACACCTCTATATCGAAAACCACATTGGCTCCTTTGTAAATCTTTTTAAGCGTATCTTCAATCTCAGTGTCGGTTCCAATTGATGTACCTGCTAGTTTCACTACATCTATTTTGATGTTCATTTGCTTTACAGGATACACATTAAACTTACCAAGGCGTTTTAGCCCATACATGGCATAAACCGTTTCGGCACCGGAGGTTGGGCTTACTACAATGCCTGCTGTTGTTACAACATGATTAACCACATTGTTTTTCTTATCCATAAATTTCAACAACGTATCGGAATAGTTGCTAATGCCATGTATTTCTGCTATTACGGTTTCGCCGGTAGCATCTGGCGCTATTGTTTTTAGCGAGGTATAATAATAACTTTTGTCGTTTAATTCTACTTCTTCAAAGCCTGATTTATCAAAATTGGTGTAGGCACTAAAACCATATTTTTGTTCGGTTGGTGCTTTAAAAGAAATGTATTCGGATTCGGTGGCATCTAAATAATCCGCTCCATTAAGTAGTTTATTATAAAGCTCCTTATACCCTGCAAAGCCAAGGGAATCTTTGGCGGCCATTTTTTCGAGTACAGGTTGAATTACCTTGATGATGTAATCGGCAACATTATCTACAGCCAGGGCTACATGGGCTTCTTTGGGTGTTAGCACATTGGGGCCAACGTGAATATTCATTATTGAATCCAGAGCGGTTTCAAAGGTTTTAATTTTATCTGCGGAGAATACATTTTTAAGGAACGAATTGGCTTGTACGGTGTCTTTAACATCGTAATAATTGTCTGCTATGGTATCGAATCTAAAACCTAAATCGAATGCAAATAAGCCAGTATTTTCGTCGATGTCTATTTTACCATCGGTGGTATATTTGTACTTGCCTGTAAGTACATTGGGCCAAAACTCATCTATATTAATATTGGTATAGATGGAAATAAAAATGGGAAAATCCGCTTTGGGTTGCACTTCAATTTTATCGAATGAAGCTTTTATTTTTCCGTTTTTACCTATAGACCGTGCCTGAATGGAATGGCCCAGCATTTCTACATCAAAAAACTCCTGCAGAGATTCCATCATAGAACTCTTAAGGCTATCTATATTTAACTTTTTCCCAATAGTTTGGGCCTCACAATTAAATGAAAGCGCAGTAATAACTGCGATTAAACAGATGGATATAATTTTTTTGAATGCCATTTTCTATAATCTATATGTTTTTTTCTACTTCCAAATAATTGGCTGCAGGACTTCCCTGCTCAATTGAAAAAAAAGTGTTGTTTGCACATAAATTGAAGCTTGTAAAAAAGCTTAGTGCAACTAATAGGAATATTTTAAATGACTTACTCACTGGCCACAAAAATAGCTGATTTCTTAGTTCCGTTTTTTCATAGCTTGAAAAAAACAAACACCAGGTTTTAAGGTTTTAATTTTGAAATTAATGCCTTTGAAACTGCAACAAAACAGTGATTTTTAAATTCTGGGCTATGCAAGGAAAAACCAGAGTCTTTGACCATTCAATTCCGGAAATAATTGAGCAGTAAAATTTCAATACGAATAATTACAAGCAAATATTACACAGCTAATTACATCGGACACTATGTGCTGATTTGACTGGTCAGTTTAAACCGGTATGGGGTGGTCACTATGACCGGCATCTCCACGGAAACGCCCTCAGATAGCCCAAACTTACTTTTTTATTTTAAAAAACCTAGGTTGGGTTGTACTTCTTTTTCTAAGCTTTTAAAGCTTTGGCTTTGTTCAATTGAAAAAGAAATACTTTTTGTGGGTAAAACAAGCTCTGTTGTAGAAGAAGAACAAAAAGGAAACAGTAAAGCCGAATACGGAACAGGATTATTAAAAGAATTAGCTGAAAAACTAACCAAAGAACACGGTAAAAGCTTTAGTGATAGAAATCTTAGACACATCAGGCAATTTTACACTGTT
>JABSPQ010000332.1 GCA_013214205.1 Flavobacteriales bacterium | reverse complement strand
TAGCTTCTTTTTTAGATTATTCTCTTTTCGTTGAGCTGATTTTAACTCTAAAAAACTCTCTTTTATTATAATTTCAAACACCTTTCCCATACCATAAATTTACACAAAATATAATGCCTTATGAAATTAAATTGGTATAAATGGCCTGGGATAAATAGCGAGAAAGACTTCTTCGATAAATTTCAAGAAATTCAGAACATAGAAGATGGTAAAGAGCGTTGGGCACAACTTAGGGCATTGGGTATTAATCAAACCGATGACCAATTTGAAAAGGGATGGCAGATGCGTACGGTAAATTTAGACTTACATGAATGGATGACCGACATCTTTCGTTCGTGGGGAAAGCACAATGGAAAAGATGCTTTTAATTTTATATACGACGCTAAAAATACTTTTGGGTTCGAATTACCTCGGCAGTGTTTGCTGCGTGTAATGTGGGATTGGGCCAATCAAGATTATGACCCTGCGCTTAAACGAGCCAGAGAATTAACCAACATGAAATTGAGAACGGAAGCAATTGCTGGAATCTCAGAAGGCTGGGGAATGAAAGGAAAAGAAGAGGAGATGAAATCGCTTTTTCCAGAAATTGATAGCGATGAGCTTAAAGAAGAGATTCTTGGTTATTATAGAAGATCTCAGGGGAATGGTGAAGGACAGAAAGATCCGCCAATATCCGAGCAAATTGCAGAAGTGATAGCATTGGGTTTTGACAAGCCTAAATTTATGGAGAGCCTTAAGGGAACCTATATGCCCGCTGCAGGTAAATATATTTTTACTTATGAGGATGGAGTACTTAAAAACGAAATTCCAGGAGATCAGGTTTACATAATGAAACCAATATCGGAAACGGAGTTTACATATGTTACATGGCCAAATTGGTCAATTAAGTTCACTGTCGACGAATCTGGTACTGAGGTGATTCGGATAGAAGAACATTCTCCTGACGGCATTGCTGTGATATTCCCAGAAGGTGAGTGGGAAAGTAAATACAGAGATTATGTTGAATCTTTGGATTTAACCGCTCCTGATACAAAGGTGTTAATATATAGAGATCAACATTCGTGGGCACGGAACCAAACATTTGAGGAGACATTTGACTATTTAGGAATAGCATATGATGCGAAGCCATCTGCCTTTATGAGCGAAACAGATCTTAGTAAATATGATATGATACTAATCCCCGGTGCACAATGGAATACAACTGAATATTATAAGGCATTTGAAGCGAATATTGCCATGTTCGACAAGTTTGTGAAAAATGGAGGAACGTTGGTAGTGGAGTTGAATGGCACGGAGAAATACGGGATAACGTTACCGGGAGGCGCAATGATGAACAAACATTTGGGATACATCAACTTGGTTACCATCCCTTCTCATCCAATTTTTGCACCAATGCGTGGTGAATTGCAAATCAAAGCTAATTTGGCAAGTCATGGTTATTTAACCAATGTGCCAGCTGGTGCAATGGTTTTGGCAAGTGTATCAAAAGATGGCGAATCCGCAGATATGGATAAACCAACCTTTGTAGAATACAATCATGGAAAGGGGCGTGTAATAGCAGGTGCACAATGCTTCCACAATCAAGACAACTCTGGTCGTGGCCCTTTAATGGCTACACTACTTGTATATGCAGCCAACAAACAATGGCTTCCGGAATCAAAAGTTCCATCAACTGCTTTTGTTAAATAGTCTAGATCACATAACCCCAAATGGCAACTTTACTTGTGTATGCTGCCAATGCAAATTGGATTGAAGCTAAAGATGCCCCAGCGGGTACAGTAGTTAAATAAGTTTAGTACAACAATATCAAACAAAAAAAAGAAGGGCAATGCCCTTCTTTTTTTATATAAACTAAACGTAAATCCTCGTAATAAGCTCAGATCAACAGGGTAGGTGATCTCGACTATTTAGTCAAAACCATTTTTCTTACTATGCTACCTTTAGAAGTATTGAGTTTTACAAGGTGAAAACCTTCTCTAGAATCAGACAATCTAATAGTGTTGTTTTTTACTTGACCATTGTAGATTAACTTTCCACTTAAGTCGTAAACACTAGCGCTTTCAACAATGTTCTTGCTATCAATCTTGATTCTACCAGCTCTGTCTTGAAACACTCTCGTTTCTTGATCTAGTCTGTCTTCAATCCCTACAGGATCAATACACCCAACATCTGCAGCGTGTGTAGCAGAACAACCGTTGTTGTCTGTAACTGTTACAGTATATGTACCAATACATAAATCAGCCACATCAACCGTGTTATCGTTATTAGACCACGAATAAGTTGTGTTATCTACACCATCGAAGAAATTAACTTCGAAATAATCAATCGTTCCAGTTTGACCATTAGCAACACAATCGTAAACAGATAAATACCAATAGTTAGTAGTTACTGTACCATCTAAGTCAAAACCAGGTGTGGTAAAGTCCTCTGTTGGTTTCCACTCACCAGTAAAAGGGGCTGTTCCTGTAGAAATCGACGCTGTTGCATCTCTCGTAAAGCAGGCATAATCAATGTCTGCTCCATTAGGGATATCTCCAACTTCTACCAAATCTAAATAATAATAATTACCTCCAGCATCAGCTGTAACTACCGTAAACTTTAAATCTGCTGGGCTAGGGTGTGTAAAGCTTACACATATTGAAGAAATACTAGTTTCGTCAACCGTAGCATAGGAGAGAGAATTAGGCGTAAAGTCAATGTAATATGCATCAGTAGCGCAATCGCCATCAACAATATCAGTGTATCCCCAATATCCAGAAGCACTAGTATTTATAGAAACAACAGCAGAGCCAATACCATCTCCCGAAGCAGTTAAATCAACCGCACCGTCACATCCTGCTCCACACTCAGAAGCATCCGTAATTGCAGATGAAATATTGATATCTGATGTAGTAGATATAGTTGCTGTACAAGTTGCTGTACAAGTTGCTGTAGCTGCACTATTATCAGTAACAGTAACGGTAACATTACCTGAAGGTAAAGATGAATCTGTATCTGTGTCACCTGAAGCTAACCCAGAAGCAGATGATCCGTTAGACCAATCAATAGAAAATGGAGCATCAGCACCACTTACTTCAACAGTAGCAGAACCATTAACTGCATCGTTACATAATACAGTAATACTACAAGAAGCTTCACTATTGTCTACACCAGCCTTTATTAAATTTGCTTGTGTGTAAATGTTGTTATGCCCATTAGATGTTACGTGGGCTACCATTGCTGCTGCTTGATCGTTTGTTAAAAAGAAACCGCATGACGAATAATCCATCACGTTTTGAACCATGTCTTTACTTCCACAAGTAACTTGATTAAGATCACATCCATAAGTTCCTTCAGTATCTGGTGTATCATCCATTCCATCGTCTCCACCACAGTTACCGTTTTGACCAGCATCTTGGCCATTTCCCCATGTGTGATCAATATTAAATGTGTGTGCTAATTCGTGTGTTAACCACGATCTTTCATCTGTATTTGGGGTAGAACCACTTTCTCCAATGTATCCATAATGTATAACTACACCTGTTGCATCGTTGTTTTTACCCGACCATGCATATGCTCCACCTGGGCTAGTTACTACAAATATATTTACGTACTCATTGTACGCCCATGGATTTGTCCACTGATCTTGTATCCATTCCACTGGGTCTTCTTTGTCTCCATCGAAATAAACTGCAGATTGATAATAGTGAATTCCGTTAGTAGCGCCTCCATCTGGATCTATTTGCGCCAATCTAAACTCAAATCCAATATCTCCATAATCAGCTGCAAAATCAGGATCAATTAAATTGATATAAGGGCTGTTTCCGCTAAAATCCTCGTTTAGCATAGCCACTGTTTCGAATACATCCGACTCAGGAATATTTCCAGCACCATTGTTATGGATAATATGGAAAACGATAGGCATTACGTAGGTTGTTGCAGCCTTCTGCATGCGAATTCCAGATGCTCTGTTTCGTGCTTCAGTTTTACTTGCGGCACGTTCGGCCATCATCGTTTTATATGCGGCTGGATTGGATTTTTTAAATTTTTCTAATACTTCCGTTGTTTTACACGGATGACTATCTTTTTGTGCCATGCTTAGTGATGATATAAATATGCTCATCAAAGCAGCTAGTAAAGGGAGAAAATATTGTTTTGTTATATTCATATTTCTGAGGTTAATTTTTGCTAATAAATATGGAAGGTATGCGCAATTCAAAAACTTGATTTCAATTGCTAATTGAAAAACGATTTTAAGCGTTTACAGACTTCAAGATATGAGTAATTAATTTGTCAAACAATTATTCTGAGATTTTCCTGCTTTAACCTCTGTGGTAGAATTTATTCCTGATAATGTCGGTTTTGCAGGGTCTCAATTCTTCTTTTACGTGTATTTGTTTCTGAAAAAGAAGATTTTGTTTTGTCTCAAAAATTTAAAGGACAACATTTAGGAGCCTTAATTTGATGGGTAAAAAGAGTATGGTTGGATTCAGCACATGATAGAAAATAAAAGAAAGTATTTTGTCATATTTTATTATTTAGCGACATACGAAGAGGCATTGAGGTGGTTTAATGTTACTCCACACCACAACCGAAAGTGTCTTCAATTTGTATTGAATATACATAAGCATCCTTTGCTTGTGAGCCTGAAAAGTTTAACAGATCGGTAAATGTTTTAAGGTCGGAAACCTCAGTATCCTCATCTCCTCCGATATCATGGATTTTGTTTTCAGTGAATTCGTCGAGGTAATAATTAATCTCTATACCTCCAATACGGCTGTAAATAGTGATGGGGTGAGGGTCTGCCAAATCAATCCAATATTTTAAATTGTTTTCGAGGTGAAGCAAACTATCAAGTTTCATTATGGGTGAAACTCCATTGGCTGCTTTATACTTGGAACAATCCGTTTGAATTCGGTGTACCGTTATTGAATCTACTACCGAAATGTGTGCATCAATAGTGCAGCCTCCTGTGCCATACTTTTTGCTGAATACAACGAATCCATCCATATCCACTTTAAGGGTTGATAAATGCCTTTCTTTAATCCCAAGTGTATCTAGGCAAAGACTTATTGAACCAATTGAATTAGGGGTTATGGTATAGTTTTGAGCGCATAGATTGAAGCTTATAAGAGAGAGAAATGAAATATTAATCATTGTGTTGCAATGTGCTCTTTCGTTCTCTAAGATTATTTCGGTGTTTAATATATCGGTGTTCATGTTACTGTTTTAACTTGATGCATTTTAAGTAGGGCAGCTTGGTTTATGCTTTTAAACACTAATTGTTTAGTGAAATTAGGGTATTACTTCGTATTAATGGGTTGCAACAATGGGGTGGAGGCCTCGTAATAATTAGTTT
This sequence comes from Flavobacteriales bacterium, assembly GCA_013214205.1. Classification (GTDB taxonomy): domain Bacteria; phylum Bacteroidota; class Bacteroidia; order DT-38; family DT-38; genus DT-38. The sequence goes on along the minus strand of JABSPQ010000332.1, from coordinate 34,772 downwards.
AACAGTAAATGGAGTTCGATGTTATCGTTGTTTGTTAACACTAAAAAGTTGTTGTTGTTAATGGCATATTTGACTTTGTTGTTTCTTAGAAAAAGGTGAACTCTGTCTTCATAGTCCATTGCGTGGGTAGGTCCTCCAGCCATAGTAGTTGCTGGGTAATCGAATAATATGCTATCGTTTATAAGCTCGTAAGCTCCTCCCGAATGATTAATGGTTGCTAGACATTCATATAGTAGAATACTATCGTTATTATAATTTTCGAATTTTAAATAAGGTGTGTAACCACAAGGAGGGGAATCGAATTCTGTCGACGTGGATTCTTTAAACCCGATAACCGTCCATTTGTTAAAAAGGTTATTAATAGAAGTAATCGTGTCGTATACAACCGGGCAAAATAAACTTGTAATGTTCAGTTTTAAAACGCCATTTATAAGCTCCATAGGCTCATCGGCAGTTGCTATTTCCATACTGAAATTGGCTTCAATATAACCGTTTATTGTATCGAACGTTGCTATTTCAACAACTCCATTGCCTCGTGTGAGAAAGAACCCCGAATGTCCATTGAATTCAGCATAAGCGATAGAAGAGATCTTATTGGTTCCCATTTGGGGATGCTTCATGCTGAAGCCTAATGACCTCCATAAGCCATTTACAAAACTGTCTTTGGCATTAATATTAATTTGATTGTTATATATAGAGCAAAATGCCCCTTCGGACGGAATCCACAGATCCCCATCTATTTGCACGCTATATGGGATGTCATTTTCTTCTATTATTTCAATGTCGTCTTCTTTTTTGCATGAGAATAATAGCAATAGAATAAGAATGGCTACAACGGCATTATTTGTTTTCATAATCGAATAATTAATTCCAACGAAACGCTTAACAATGAAACGTATTGCAATAGAAACCGACTCTATTACCATACGTTTCATAGCCAAAATTGCGCTTTTGTTTTATGTTATCCAATATCAAACAGCACATTTTCTGTTGCGAATTGCTTGTAGTAAGCCGATTATGAGCTGATTGTGCTGTAAGGTGTTGTGACGTAAATACTTGTCTAATTGTTGATAGGGTTGAGCTTATTGGTTTCCCCTTTCTCCACATAGTCTTTAAGTCTTTTAATCATAATGTCTACTTCCTTACCCATTTTCTTTTTAATTAAAGGGTTAATCAATCTTAAAAGGAAGTTTTTAGGCGTGTAATGAGAGAGCATCACAAATTCGGTTTCGGTGCTGTTAATTTTTCGGAACTCGGCTGCAAACGACATGTTCAATAGCATTTTTGTAATGCCGAATGAATCGTTTTCAACAATAAACTCCGCTCTCTCTTTGCCTGTCATACCAACACAGCGTGTTTCTATCGTTCCTATTTTACCATTTACAATACATTCGTTTTTTCTTAACTGGCCGGGCGATGCCATTCTGTTTTTATATTGAGAACCCTGTACATCCTGAGTCCATTTTGTGAGAAATGATTGATTGTTAAAGACTTCCCAAACTTTTTCGGGAGTTGAATTAATGCGGATTTTTTGCTCTAGCTGTAGTGGTGCTTTTAATTTAGTCATAGTACAATTTGTCTTTGTTTAGTAGTTAGACAAACTATGGCTTGGTTTCGGACGGGTTTTCTAAAACTTTTTTTTCTATTCCTTCTTTAACCCACTTTTCTGAGTTTTCTAAAAAGTAGGTGGTCACTAAATTATTGTTGGCATTTAAAGGGTCTACAGCACGAACCAATTCAAACCGAAGATCAAGGAGCCGTTCTTGGCTTTCTGTTTTTTGTTTTTGAACCAACTTCAATTTGTTGGCTTTTATCTGAATGTCTTGCTTAGGATTTAACATGCCTGTTAATTCTGTACATTGGTGGCAAGCACCGTTTTTATTGACAAAAGCACAACGTTTTCCGAAAATATTAACAAGCTCTTTCCTAGCATTTGCAATGGCGTGCTTTACTTTTCCTTCCGTTAGCTCGGTGATTTGCATTATCTCGTGAACCTTGAATTCATACACTTCTTTGAGTAAGAGGCACACCTGTTGCTCAGTCTCCAATGTTTTATTTATGCAGTTAAAGCAATAAGCTAAATGTTCTTTTACTTCATACTCTTGTTCGGGGGTAGAGGCAAATACTTGTTGAAAGGTATCCCAATGCTTTTTAGATTTTACGTGCAACATGGCACCGTAGTCCTGAGCGCTTTCAACCCACTTGTTTTGTCTGGTTAGTATGTTTTTTGCAATGTTGGTAGCAATGCTAAATACCCACGTTTTAAAGGATGAGCTTCCCTTAAACGTATCTATTTTGTCAACTACCTTAATGTAAGTATCGTGTACTACATCTTCCGCTACTTGTCGATTAGTAACAAGCCTGAAAATGTAGGTAGCAAGCTCGCTCTTTAATTCATTGAATTGGATATCTAGGTCGTTTTTGTTTATTTGGGTTGGTAATAGGGTAGCCGTTTAACTGTTGCAAGGAGATTATTATTTGTTTTTTTAGCAGTTAGTAAGGTTGAGAATTAATTCGTTTGTCCTAAAATTTAATAGTCTCCAATTTTTCTTGTGAATGTTGATTGAATTTGTATTGTGGTGCTTTTTGTCTCATGTTTTGAATGTTTGTACCAAATATGCAATAAACGGTACATGTTAAGTTGATGTGGTGCTGTGATATAATAAACTGAATGTTGGGATAAAGGTTTGGTTTCCATTTGCCCAGTTATAGATAAAATGCCATTTAAAATGAACCGCCAATGGTTAGTGCCTTGCTACATTTCGTTGGTAAATGGAAGGTGTAGGAATAGCTGTTTAGTATATTTGCACAAACAAGTTATGCAATGAGAGTAATAGAAATGAAGGTGTTATCGCTAAGTCTTTTAGTCTTAGGCGTATTGTCGGGTTGTGATCAAGGTAAACCTTCAGAAACAGTAGATAATCAAGAGTTAAAAGATTATTTCACCCCTCCAGGATTAGATTTAGAAGCGATAGAAAGAGATAGTACCTCATTTGTATTCACAGATATTGCAGGGCCAGATGTTGTTCCAAGTCCTTCTTGTTTGGCCGTTTTGCCTACAGGCGAAGTGTTTGTTGGAGTAGACATGATTGGTTCTCTTGGTAAAACTCCAGGGAAAGGACGAATTATGAAGTTGGTAGATGCCGATAACGATGGCGAATACGAACAAACTACCACTTTTGCGAAAGTGGATAACCCTCGTGGTATAATGGCTGTGGGAGATAAGGTTTATGTGTTGTACACTGTTTTTAATCTTGTCGACAGCTTGGCGGAAAGAATGGATATTGTGGTTTTCGAAGACAAAAACAACGACGGTGTTGCCGATGGCCCTTCTAAACCATTAATTACGAATATTTGCTCTCCAGAGTCTATAAGAAAAAGAGGAACTGATCATTCTACCAACGGAATCCGAATGGGTATTGATGGCTGGATTTACATTGCTGTTGGCGATTTTGGGTTTCATAATGCCGAAGATAGATCGGGTAAAAAGATGACCATGTTGGGTGGTGGTATTGTAAGGGTTAGGCCAGATGGCACCGAAATGGAAGAGTATATCCATGGCACGCGTAATATTTATGATGTTGCAATTGATCCTTTTATGAATGTGTATACCCGTGGAAATACCAACGATGGCGGGGGATGGAACATTCGCTTTATGCATTACTTACAAAGTGGAGAACATGGATATCCTAATTTGTTCAAGAATTTTACGGACGAGATTATTCCTGCTTTGGTTGACGTAGGTGGCGGTTCGGGTACGGGAAGTTACTTTATGGACGACGATAGATGGCCTGTAGAGTACAATCATGTGCCTATGATGGCCGATTGGGGTAATAGCGAATTGTTTATTCATAGGGTTACTATGGATGGCCCAACATTTACGCAAGCCGACGAAAAGTTTATTACACTTCCTCAAATTACAGATTTGGACCTAGATGGTTCTGGCAGAATGTACCTTGCAGCATGGGATGGCGCAGGGTATAAAGGAAGCCCGGATAAAGGATATGTGATAAAGGTGGTGCCTAAAGGTTGGACATACGAAGCTTTTCCTGATCTAAAAGCATTAGATGTTACAGAACTTGGCGAGCTTTTAAAGGCAGGCAATTCAGTTACTCGATTTCATGCACAGCAAGAAATGCTTAACAGATCGACTGATGAGGTTGCAGTTGCTTCTTTGAGTATCGCTAAAGACAAAGCATTGCCGTTAGCGAATAGAGTAGCAGGAATCTACACTTATGCGCAAGCTACATGTGCCAATGGAATAGATGCCTTATTGGAGTTGTGTAAAGAAGATAAGGTGCGAGAGTTCGCAATTAGAGCTTTGGCAGATAGAAAAGGTTGTTTGGATGCTATTCCGTTAGAACGAATTATTAATGCTGCCCTAGATGCCAATCCGAGGGTGCAGGCAGCTGCAATTATTGCTTTGGGCCGATTGGGACGTGTTGAGGCTGCCGAAACATTACTGAGCTTTAAAGTGCCTGCTTCGGCTAAAATTCCTCCAGCAGGAGTAGAAGGACCTCATGCTACACCAAATTCAGAAATTATATTGACACACTTGGCTGTAAAGTCTTTGGTTAAAATTAACGCTATAGATGCATGTGTTAAAGGGATAACAACGAATCCAGAATTGGCACTTTGGACATTAAGGTATTTGCACGATGCCAAAGCGGTGGATGGTTTAATAGCCGCGTATGATGTAAGTAAAGATGCTAAACTTAAGGAGAACATCTTATCAACGCTTTCCAGAATTTATCATGAAGAAGATAAATATGATGGAAGTTGGTGGTGGGGCACAAGACCAGATACACATGGGCCATATTACAAAGGTGTTGTATGGGGGGAATCCAATAAGATAAAGTCGTTACTGATTAAGGAGTTGAATGCTGTAGACGATTCTAAGAAGGAGATGTTTGCTCAGTTGAATGATCGCAATAGAATGCAAATTGACGAACTCGGAACTTTGATTAAAGAAGAAATCACGGAGGAACAAAAGATTGATTTAGATAAGATCAAAAATAAGAAAGGTCAAGTGGGAGAGTCGTCTATAGAAGACATAATAGTAGCAATAACCCAGATTAAGGGAAACGCTAAGTTGGGCGCGAAACTCTTTATAGATCAAGGTTGTATTGCTTGTCATAATGTAGAAAAAGGCAAAACTATGAAAGGGCCATTTATGGGGCAGATAGGTTCAATTATGAATAGAGATCAAATAGCTGAATCTATTTTAAAACCAAATGCTTCTATTTCTCAGGGCTTTACAACCGTGCTAATTGAAACCAATGATGATGAGACGTATGTGGGGTTTGTAACAGCCGAATCTGCCGATAAACTTACCATTCGCGACATTGCTGGTAATGCCAATCAAATAGAGAAGAAGGACATTAAGAGCCGGGAGGAACTGGAAAACTCTATGATGCCATCTGGTCTTGCCAATGCACTTTCGTTTAAGGAATTGGCATCGTTGGTTACTTATTTGCAACAACAGAAATAATATCATAAACAGTACAGACAAGGATAGTAGAGGCAATAATTCTCGCTATTATTGTTGGCTCAACATCCTAATAAATTACATATGGCAATTTCTATTGTAGATTTTGAAGTAAAAGACATCCGTTTCCCTACAAGCGACAGCCTTGATGGCTCAGACGCAATGAATCGAGATCCTGATTACTCAGCGGCTTATGTGATTCTTAAAACAAGTGATGAAAGTGTTGAAGGACACGGCTTAACGTTTACAATTGGTAGAGGTAACGATATTGTTGTAAAAGCAATCGATTCTATGTCGCATTTGTTTATTGGCAAAAAGATGGAAGACATCATTGCTGATATGGGTGGCTTTTGGAAAGAATTCAACGGAGACAGCCAGTTGAGGTGGTTGGGGCCAGAAAAAGGGGTGATTCATTTGGCTACAGGTGCTATCATTAACGCCATCTGGGACATTTACGCTAAGATGGAAGGCAGGCCTGTTTGGCAGTTAATCGCAGATATGTCGCCAGAGGAATTGGTGAGATGTGTAGACTTTACGTACATCACAGACGCCATTACGCCAGAGGAAGCAATTGAAATGCTAACTAAATTAGAACCTACAAAGCAGGAAAGAATAGCTGATCTAAAAGAGAATGGTTATCCCGCATACACAACATCTGCAGGCTGGTTGGGCTATACCGATGAAAAAATCAGAACGCTATGTAGAGAAGCAATTGCGAACGGATGGAGTCATATTAAAATGAAAGTTGGCGCCGACCTTGAAGACGATATGAAGCGCGCTGCTTTAATTAGAGAAGAAATTGGCGACGATGCCCGTTTAATGATGGATGCTAATCAGCGTTGGGATGTAGGTGAGTCGATTGAAAACATGAAGAAGTTGGCTAAGTTCAATCCATATTGGATAGAAGAACCTACTAGTCCAGATGATATACTAGGTCATGCCACTATCGCTAGAGCAGTGGCCCCTATAAAAGTAGCCACAGGCGAGCATTGTCAGAATAGAGTAATGTTTAAACAATTGCTTCAAGCAAATTCTATAGAAGTTTGTCAAATAGATAGTTGTAGGGTTGGGGGTGTTAACGAAGTGTTGGCCATTTTGTTAATGGCAGCCAAATTTAACGTACCTGTTTGTCCGCATGCTGGTGGAGTTGGATTGTGCGAATATGTGCAGCATCTTTCCATGATTGATTACATCTGTATTAGTGGTTCGTTAGATGGCCGAATGATAGAATACGCAGATCACTTACACGATCATTTTATTGATAGAATCAAGATAAAGAATGGTAAATATGTCCCGCCAACATTGCCTGGTTATTCCGTTCAAATGAAACAAGAAAGCCTAGATGCCTACACGTTTCCAGAAGGGGAGATTTGGGTAAACAGAGAAAAAGCATTACAAGAGTAATATGAGGTTAGAAAACAAAACAGCTATTATAACTGGTGGCGCAAGCGGAATCGGGAATGCTGTCGCAAAGCGATTCGAAGCTGAAGGAGCTACAGTGCACGTATTCGATTTGAATTCTGGAAATGTTGATGGGAATATTATATTTCATCAGGTAGATGCCTCAGATCAGAAAGCATGCGTTAATGCTGCCGCGGAAGTTGCAACTAAAGCCGGAATAGATATTTTGGTAAACTGTGCGGGTATTAGCCATATTGGCAAGTTAGACACCACCAGTACTGATGATTTTGAGAGATTGTTTAATGTAAACGTAAAAGGCGTTTACAATTCTATGTTTGCTTGTATTAGCCATATGATGGATGGAAATGGAGGGGTAATTTTGAATTTGGCCTCTATTGCATCTCATGTTGGCATTCCGGATAGATTTGCTTATTCAATGACAAAAGGAGCTGTGCTAACCATGACATATTCTGTTGCATGTGACTATTTGAAGAATAATATTCGGTGTAATTGTATATCGCCAGCACGCATACATACGCCATTTGTTGACGATTTCATTGCTAAAACCTACCCAGGGCAAGAGAAGGAAATGTTCGAAAAGCTAAGCCAGTCGCAACCTATAGGTCGAATGGGTACCCCCTCAGAAGTTGCTAATCTTGCATTATATTTGTGCTCGGATGAATCAGGGTTTATCACGGGTACAGACTTTCCTATAGATGGAGGGTTTATTAAAATAAAATCATAAGAAGAATTAATGAAATTAATAAGATTAGGCGAAGAAGGGAAAGAGATTCCAGCGGTACTAAACGAAGAAGGAAAAAGATTAGATGTTAGCGCATTTTGTGCTAATTACGACGAACAGTTTTTTGGAGACGACGGTGTAAACAAGCTTCAAGAATGGTTAAAAGACAACGCTGCAAGTTGTCCGGTAGTGGATGACAGCGTAAGAATAGGCTGCCCAGTTGCACGTCCTTCTAAGGTAATTGCAATAGGATTAAATTATTCTAGCCATGCAAAAGAAACGGGAATGGAGCCTCCGCCAGAGCCAATCATATTCTTTAAGTCAACAACATCTGTTTGTGGTCCTAACGATAATATTATTATTCCAAGAAATAGTAAAAAGACAGACTGGGAAGTTGAGTTGGGAGTTGTAATCGGTAAGAAAGCAAGTTACATTACCGAGGCAGAAGCCAACGATTACATTGCTGGCTATACATTAATCAACGATGTAAGTGAAAGAGAATTTCAGTTGGAAAGAGCTGGGCAATGGGTTAAAGGAAAAAGTAATGATAACTTCACTCCGATTGGGCCATGGTTAGTTACTAAGGATGAGGCTGGTGATGTTGGCAACCTCGACCTTTGGTTGAATGTGAATGGAGAGAGAAAACAGGGTAGTAATACGTCTGATATGATCTTTACAGTTCCTTTTATAGTAAGCTACCTGACTAACTTTATGACGCTTTTACCGGGTGATGTGATTACCACAGGAACACCATTTGGCGTTGGAATGGGATTAAAACCACAGCAGTTTTTAAAGCCAGGTGATGTAGTTGAATTAGGTGTTGAAAATTTAGGAGAAGCAAGACAAGGAGTTGTCGATGCGGATTGATTCTCATCAACACTTCTGGAAGTTCAGCCCCAAACGGGATGCTTGGATTACAGAAAACATGAAGGTGTTGCGCAATGATTTTATGCCCAATCACCTTCAACCAATCTTAACAGATAATAATGTAGATGCTTGTGTGGCCGTTCAGGCCGCACAAAGCTCTACTGAAACAAGTTTTCTTTTAGATTTAGCCGAAGTATTTAATTTCATTCCTGCAGTAGTAGGTTGGGTTGATCTGCAATCCGACGAAGCAGAGCAGAAGCTTGAATGGATGGCAACATTCCAAAAGTTGAAAGGCTTTAGGCACATAGTGCAAGCAGAACCTGATGGTTTTATGGATGGTGAAGCCTTTAGACGGGGCATTGCAGCCTTAGGCAAGCACAACTACACTTACGATATTTTAATTGCTCCCAATCAAATGCCTGAGGCGTTGAGGCTGGTGAACGCATTTTCAGATCAACGCTTTGTAATCGACCACATGGCTAAACCCCTCGTTAATACAGGTGAGCTGGAACCATGGGGGAGTATGATGAAGGAGTTGGCTCAAAACCCAAATGTATATTGCAAAGTATCGGGTTTAACAACCGAAGCAGACTGGAGTAATTGGCAACCCGAACAGTTTAGTCCTTACTTGGATGTGGTGTTTGATGCTTATGGTGCCAAGCGCTTAATGTATGGCTCTGACTGGCCTGTATGCTTGTTGGTAGGTAAGTATGCCGAAGGAAAAACAATCTTAGAAAAGTATTGTGAAGGCATGGAGCAAACCGATAAGGACTTTGTGTTTGGAAATACGGCAGCAGAGTTTTATGGGATTTGAGTACTGTAATCATTGTGTTCTCGATACAAATTTTCGAAGAGAAAATTCACTCGAACTGACAATTATTTTTAAAGGTATTAGATTTGAAAAGCTGTTTGCGGGCCCTCTAGGGCGTGTCAGTTCGAGTATTGCCGTTCTTCGGCGATGTATCGAGAAGAAAGTTTCAGGAAATACGACTGAAATCGTTAATTTAAGCGTTCAATATGATAATCAACGATAAGTCTGCTTTGCCCCAAACCCCAATGCCAATTGTAATAATTGGAGCAGGAGGGATCATAAAGAATGCTCATTTGCCTGCGTATAAAAAGGCAGGCTTTAAGGTTAAAGGGATTTTTGATTTGAATTTCGAGAGTTCCAAAGCGCTTGGAGCACAATTTGAAATTGCCAATGTTTATAAGACTTTAGAAGAGTTGATTGCACATGGAGCGTTGTTGAATGCCGTGTTTGATGTGGCCGTTCCTGCCGATAAAATTATCGACATACTTGTTCAGTTGCCCGGAAATTCTACCGTTCTCATTCAAAAGCCAATGGGCGAAAACATAGAGCAAGCAAACGAAATATTAGAAGTTTGTAGGGAGTTGAATTTAACTGCCGCTGTTAATTTTCAGTTGAGGTACACGCCGTTTGTTAATGCAGCCCGCTCTATTATTGATTCGGGTGCAATAGGAGAGGTGTTCGATATTGAGGTGAAGGTAACTACTGTTACGCCTTGGCACTTATGGGACTTTTTAGCAACCAATTCACGTGTGGAAATTCTCTACCACAGCATTCATTACATCGACATGATTCGTTCTTTTTTCGGTGATCCACAAAGGCTTCTGGCTAAAACTGTAAAGCATCCTACAACAACGGTTTCGTCTACCCGAAGCTCTATCATATTTGATTATGGTGATGTTAAAGCAGCACGAATTAATACCAATCACGATCATAATTTCGGATCGAAGCACCAACACAGCTACATTAAGTGGGAGGGAACCAAGGGCGCTATTTATGCTAAGATGGGGCTCAATCTAAATTACCCCGATTCAGTTCCTGATGTTTTTGAATACTTTATTGCAGACGAAGCTGGGAAAGGCGAATGGAAAACCGTTGAATTGGAAGGCAGTTGGTTTCCTGATGCGTTTATTGGCCCCATGGCAAACATTATGCGATTTAAAGAAGGAGCAGATGTACTACCAACTTCTGTGGAGGATGCTATTAAAACCATGCAATTGGTAGAGTCTGCATATCAGTCGAGTAATAGGTCGTAGTCAATTTGCAATCCGTTTTATTTCCAATTTATTGAAATAAAGAATACTTTAGAACGAGCATTATTTCTGCCCTTTCAAAAAAATACAATTTTTATAAAAAGAACACAATGAGATATTACGTAGATATAAAAGGAGTGCATATTCATTATCAAAACATCGGAAAGGGTGAACCGTTAATTCTATTGCATGGATTGGGTATGGATGGCAGTTTGTGGGATAAGCATGTGGCGGAATATAAAAAGCATTTTAGATGTATAGTAATTGAGCAGCGTGGAGTAGGAAGATCAAGTCAACCACCGGGGCCATATACCACGGCTATGATGGCTGATGATGTAGTTGCTGTAATGGAACACGCGAAAGTGGATAAAGCAAGAATTGCAGGAATTTCCATGGGTGGTGCTATAGCGCAAGAGTTGGCTTTAAATCATCCTGAGAAGGTTCGTTCTATGGTTTTAATTAGTACTTGGCCTAAGTTTAATAATTTCGCTACAACGGTTTACGAGAATCTAAAGAAGCTCAGAATTACTAGTGAAGCCGATACTTTTAAAGAGTTAATGCAGCTTTGGATTTATTCTCCGCTTTATTATAAAGAGGGCAAAGCACGTTTAGCAAAGTGGCAAAAGGTAGCATTGAATGATAACAATCCACAATCTCAAAATGGTTTCGAAGGTCAGATTGATGCATGTATCAACCATGACACTATGGATAGATTGCGTCGGATTAAAGTACCAACGTTAATTACTTGTGGAGAGCAAGATATAATTACGCCAACAAAGTTTTCTAAGTTCTTGCGTCACAATATTATAAACTCTCAGTTTGTTTCTTTTCCAGAAGGTGGCCATGCGCACCATTGGGAAAATCTTGAGAAGTTTAATAAAGTAACCACTGATTTCTTTTTGAAGAATTAAACTAGCAACATTTTGCTGCTTCCGAGTTGCAAACTTGAAAGAGCAGCATTTTTTTAAGTTTAGCAGTATTTCTCTAGACAGTCCGCTATCGCAAGTTTGCAACTTGTGATGCGGAGTTGGTAATTTATGATACGGATAATTAAGAACGTAAAGTTTCTATGTCCTCAATCGTTTTAGGTTTAGGCTTGCCAAGTAATTGAGCACCACTCTCTGTCATTACGAAATCCTCTTCATTTCTAATTCCTCCAAAGTTTCGAAACTCATTCACTTTGTCCCAATTGATAAAATCGTTAAATTTGTTTTTAGCCCGCCATTGATCCATCAATTCCGGGATGAAATATATGCCGGGTTCAATGGTGACAACATGTCCTACTTCCAGTGGTTTAGCTAATCTTAAAGACTTTAAACCGAACTGAGTGCTTTTAGCTTTTCCAGCATAACCAACCCAAACTTCACCCAAATCTTCCATGTCGTGAACGTCTAATCCCATTTGGTGACCTGTGCCGCACTGAAAGAATAGGGCATGAGCTCCAACATTAATTGCGTCGGCAGTGTCTCCTTTGGTGAGTCCCATGCCTTTTAAACCATCAAAAATTATATTACATGCAGCTAGGTGTGCATCTTTAAATGGAATTCCTAAACCCATTGCATCTATAGAAGCTTCGTGGGCATCTAACGATAATTGGTAGATTTCTTTCTGCTGGGTGTTGAATGTTTTGCTTACAGGGAATGTGCTTGATAAATCTCCTGCGTAACACATTGGGTTTTCGAAACCGGCATCTAAAAGGAACAAATCGCCTTCTTTTAGAGTGTTTCCGTGGTAATGGTTGTGTAAAACCTGTCCGTCTATGGTAGCAATAATCGGGAACGAAAGACCACCTGAGGCATCGAGTGCCACTTTGTGAACCTCTGCAGCAACCTGTGCTTCTGTCATACCTACCTTGGCGCATTTAATACCTGCCAAATGCATGTCTACCGTTACATCTACAGCACTGTTGATTTGAGTAATTTCTTCTTCGGTCTTAATCTCTCGCTGACTTACTACAGCTTTTATTAAATCAAGAGAAAAATCGTTGTCAATTTCTGAAGACGAAATTCCAATTAAATCGAGCAGTTTTACTTTGTTCTCTACTCGGTATGGGGGTAAAAAATGAATTTGTCGGTTGCTGCTTTGAGCAAACCTTAATGCTTTCTCAATCTGATTACTTGTTTCAACTTTGGCGACTGCACACAAAGATGCCTGTTCCTGAATTGTTGTTTGTTGACCCATCCAAACTGCATCTTCAACTGTGAATTCATTTCCAAACAGCACCTCGGTATCATTGTCAATGTCGATGATGGCAGCTAATCCTGCACGTTGGATGCCAAAGTAATAAAGGAAAGTACTGTCTTGTCTGTAGTGATAAGTATTATCCTTAAAGTTCATTGAAGACTCTTCGTTCCCCAATAATAATATTAAACCGTTGCCTACTTTTTGCTTTAGTATCTCTCTTCGTTGCTTATACGTGGCTGCTTGAAACATTTATTGGTATTTGAAATATGAGCTTGTAATTTCCTCATTTACTTGTTAAATACCATCCTGTACTAGGCTGTTTTTTTATCGGGCTGAACCCATTCAATTACAAATCATCTTTATCGCATCCAATGCAAGTAAGGCCGTTATTGGAAGTCATTGTCCATGTTTTACCCACCATATCTACAGGCCATGAATCGGAAGCGTTATCTGTCCATTTAAGAATCCTTAATATTTTGTCGTCAAGCTTAACAGCCTTGCCTTCGGGAATAGAAAGCACCACATGCACTTCCTGTACTCTCCATTTTGAATTTGTCTGTATTTCGTAATGGGAATCGAATGTAATTTCGTCTAAAGAAACTTGATATAGGTATTTAATTTGTTGTGCCAAATTATTGGCCTCGTCGGTGGTTGTGCCACGACTTTTTTTATAGAGGTGTACTTCAAATTGATCTCCCGATGCTTTCTCTATACTTAACCTTGGATTGCCAAGATAAACGTGCTCTTCGTCTAATTTAATTCGGAAATGACCTGGGCCATGGCCTATTCTAAATTGATGATCGCCATGTTTGAATAAATCATTGTTAAGGCTAATTCTTAATGTATCTGTTGTTGCTGTATCTAATGACGTAACGTTTACCACCTCGTCTTCCATTCTAAATTCTTGAATAAATGTGGCGCCCGTAAATATGGTGAGCAGAAGCCCTACAATCCAAAGGCAAGTTAGTCCAAGTCCAAGTCCAATAAAGGATTGTTTGATTTTAAAAATCAGTTTTATTCCAACATATAGCAAGGCAAGTGCAGGAATTCCGATTAACAAACCGAGACCAACTTTACCCAAGAAGAGATCCATCTCATTGCCAAACAGCATTGTTAATAGCTGGGTTTGATTTGGAAAATCGACATCTGCAATTGGCATCCATACCGATGAAATGCCATTGGCAAAAACAATAATGATAATAGTCGCCAGTAGTGTAAAACCTACAATGGAGAAAGTAAATCCAACGATGGTTGTTACAAATCTAAATACGACAGAAACAAGAGCAGTAATTAGTTCAATGATTCTAATTAGCAGCTTTCTAGCTGGGTTATTCGGGCCTTTCATGCCAGCAGTTTCTTTGTTAATTCTATCAGTAATGTCGTTAAGGCTGTCTTCAATTGTTTTTCCAATACTCCCAATATTGATTGGTTCGCCTTTCATTTCTAACTTTTCAGAAGTCGTTTTAGCTTCTGGAATTACTATCCATAGTATAACATATACTGGAATGAAGAATCCTGCGAAAACGACAAATAGAATTCTTAACCAGATGGGATCTATTTGTAGACGATAGCTGAGCCCTGAACAAATACCTGCAAGAATTCTTTTCTCTCCATCTCTGTACAATCTGCTGTAGGCTTGTTTCTCACCTTGCTCCTCATTGGTGTGCTCTTGGCTGTTTTCGGTTTCTTCGGAGTCGTCGTCGATAAAATCTTCCACCTTTCCCATTACCTCAATTACCTGATCTAATTCCTTCATAGAAATAACCTGGGTTGCTCCTTCAAGCATCTCTTTAAACAGCTCGGCTATTCTTGCTTCTATGTCAGCTAAAATCTCATCGCAGCCTTCGGAATTACTAAAGCCTTTACGAATACTATTTAAGTAAATCTGTAAGCTTTCGTAGGCATCTTCATCTAATGTGAATACAATTCCGCTGAGGTTGATTGTTACTGTCTTTTTCATTTTGTCTAGTATTAATTTCTTTTATTTCTTTTTAACTCTATTCACTGCTGCTTGAAGCTCATCCCAAGTTTTGGTTAACTCTTTTAAGAAGCTTGCGCCTTTTCCTGTTAAGGAATAGTATTTCCTTGGGGGGCCAGATTTGGATTCTTCCCAGCGATAGCTCAGTAATTCAGCATTTTTTAATCTTGTTAAGAGGGGGTATAGAGTTCCTTCTACCACAATCATCTTGGCATCTTTAAGCTCAGCTATAATGTCAGACGGATAGGCTTCAGACTTTTCTAAGGTGCTGAGAATGCAATATTCTAATACTCCTTTGCGCATCTGCGCCTTTGTGTTTTCTACTTTTAATTCCATAAGTATAGTACTTGTTATGGCAAAGATATATGATTAACATGGTACTATGTAAAACATAATAGTGATATTTTTATTTTCTCAATGTTTACAGGGTGTTTGGAGCTGTGATTTTTTGGTTACTTCCTGTTTTTTGTTGATTTGTCGCAAGTGGATGCTTGAAAAACGGGGGAGAAAGTAGGGGATTTGACTTATTTGCTGTTGGTGCTTACTTCCAAGCGGACGCTTGAAATAGATGTTTGAAAGAACAGAACAGGGCAGAAGTGTTAATGGGAATCAATTATTTTCTTTTGCTATTCTAATATGCCCATTGTTTGTTTATAATGGGAGCTAGTATTGTTTGCACTGCCTTAACATGATCGTAATCGAGATCCTTTCGGTACGCCAACATGTTTTTCATAAACGTATCAGAAGTATCGGTGCTGAATAGGGTGGTGGGGAAATGATTTTGCTGTGTGGAAAATTGGATAGCCAAATCTGTAATAGAAAAGTCTCGATCGTTACAATATTGGGCTGCTTTTTCTAATAAAGCCCTTTCCTCTGTAGTGGCTGGGTGCCAATGTGCCGCAGGGCCAGGGGTTAAAAGACTGCTTGCAAAAGGTGATGCATTAATAATTCCAATTTCTTTTTCGTTACAAGCATCAATTAATTCCAATGCCAGTGTGTCGAGTAGCGAGTAATGATTGTGAAGCAAAATTGCATCCACAGGGGCTTCGGCAATAACACGGTGCCACAACTCCATGTCATAAATTCCTGCGCCAATAGCACCAATTACGCCTTCTTCCTTAAGTTTTAAAAGTGTTCCGAAACCAGTACTGAAAGCGGCTTCGCAATGCGCGCCATTTTCGTAATCGAAATCATGGAGGTGAACAATGTCTAAATAGTCTACGCCCAAACGCTTCATGCTTTCTTCTAATCCTTCGCGTATTTTCTTTTCTGTATAGTTGAATTCGTTGTTGCTGTAGTTGTCGGGATCGGTATACTTACCCGCCTTGGTGGAGATATAGTACATATCTCTCGGAATATCTTTGAGCGCTTTTCCTAATACGGTTTCGGCTTTTGTGCCGCCGTACGCTGGTGCTACATCAATTAAGTTGATGCCAACATTAATAGCTACCTGCACGGTTTCAATGCACGCGTCTTCATCTACATCGTTGTAAACCCCGCCAAGTGCTGAGGCGCCAAAACTAATTTCTGATACTAAGAGATTGGTTTTGCCGAGTTTATTTTTTTGCACTAATACTTATATTTTTATTTGAACTTTGATACAATCTTCTCCTTTGGCGGCGAACTCTAGTGCCTCTGGAGTTTCAGTAAAATTAAATGTTTGTGTGTTAAGATCAGCTATGTTTAGCTTGCCAGATGCAATCAATTCAAGGGATTCGGCGAATTCAGAATAGAATTGCATTGTGCCAATAACTGTTAACTCTTTGGTCATTATTAGATTACCAGGAATTTCAATAGAATCGGGTAGGGTGCCAACTTGTACAATTGTACCACCTTTTTTTACTGATGAAAGTGCACTTACAAAGGCAGGTGCTGCACCAGATGCTTCAAAAACGACATCGTAAGTCATGTCGGCAATTTCGTCTTGTATCGGATTAATTACTTTGTTTGCTCCTCCTTTTTCTGCGATACCAAGATTGTATGCTTTAATGTCGCTCAAATCAACTTCGGCACCCATAGAAATGGCAATCCTTAAGATTAACTGACCAATTGTGCCACCGCCAGTAACCAATACTTTTTTTCCTTGAAGATCTCCTGCTTTTTTAACGGCGTGTAAACAAACGGCTGTTGGCTCAATCATAGCACCTTCAACAAAAGAAACAGAATCGGGTAGGAGATGGGTGTTTTCAATAGGAACACTCATGGATTCTCTCATTGCGCCTTGTACATGAGGAAATGCTGCTGCGGATCCCATAAATTTTTTCTTCGGACAAAGACTTCGTTGGCCTTTAGAGCAGAACTCACAATTCTCAGTGTCTCCACAATTCAAAAGCGGATCGCCAGTAACGCGGTCTCCAATTTTGATTCCTTTGTCGTTTTCTGGCACAGATGTAACTACACCACTGAATTCATGACCCAAAGAAAAAGGAGTTTTAGGAACAAACACACCACAACGACCATGCATGTAGTAATGAATATCTGATCCACAGATTCCTACGGTATCAACCTTGATTATAACCTGATTCTCCTCTTGCTCAAGTTGGCAATCTTCTGCTCGTAAATCTTGAGAACCGTATAATTTAAATGACTTCATTGATTAGGAGAAAATAGTGTATAAAACTACCAGACAGGCAATAAGGATAAGTGAAATAACTCTCACGTCGTCGAACCCAGTGATTTTGCCTTTGAGCATTGAAAGTGGACTTTCCCATGTGTACTTTTCCAATACTTCTTGTGATGATCGGGGAGTAGCATAACTTACTGCGAAATAGATAACAGTACAGATTACAAATAACCACCAAGCTTGCATCATGAAGGGCATACCCAATCCTTCGGTTAAGTACTTGTATCCGCTAATGGGTTCAAAGTCTAAACAAAAGGACGTAATACCTAGTATTAGACCACATATAAGTGTTGTAAAAGCACCAGCGCCAGTTCCTCTTCTAGAGAATACACCGAATAAAAAGACGCAAGCAACAGGAGGAGCGAAGGCGACAGAAATTTGTTGAACAGCTTCGAAGATGCTCTCGAATTTATCACCTTGTGTTGACCATGCAATGGCAAGAATCATAATAACTACAGCGGCATACCGTCCAATCTTAACTTGTTGTGCATCTGTAACACTTGGCTTGTAACGTTTAACTATATCAACAGCTACCAATGTAGACGTACTGTTAAGTGCTGAAGCAATTGTGCTCATTAGCGCAGCAAGAAGTGTGGCTGCCATCAATCCTTTTAAACCAACAGGTAAAAGTTCATTAATCATAACTGGTAACGCGGAATCAGCATTGTCTCCGATGATGTCGGGAAAAAGAACATATGCAATTACGCCAGGGAATACTAATATAAATACTGGAAGAATTTTCAAGAAGCCTGCAAACAAAGGTCCTAATTGAGCATCTCTTTGTGTTTTTGCACCAAGAACTCTTTGAACGATGGTTTGGTCGGCACACCAATACCAAATCCCTAATACAGGATATCCCAACATGGTTGCATACCAAGTAAGACCCGATTTGCTTCCCATTTCCTCTAAGCTTTCGCTGGTGTGCAATACCCTGAGTTGACCAGGTTTTAACCGTTCTTTCAAAGCAGCGAGCGAATCGATACCTAAGTCGGATAATGCAAAGATCGCATAGCCAGTTAATATGGTAGCACCTAAAATGAGGATTACGGATTGAACTGTTTCTGTTACAACAACGGCTTTTAGTCCGCCAAGAACAGTATACAATGTGGTAACAACAGAAATAATAACGATTGACCAAATTACATCAATGCCTAAAAAAGTCTCGAATACCACAGCTCCAGCATACATGCTCATTCCAATATGTACAAACAATGCGCCCATAATAGCAATAATGGCCAGTACAGTTCTTGATCGAGTGTCGTATCTCTTTTCCATGAACTCGGGGAGGGTAGAGATTTTGCTTTTGAAATAGAATGGTGCAAAAAAGATCCCTAGGAAAATTAAAGTGATACCTGCCAACCATTCAAAGTTTCCCCACATCAATCCTTCGTTATATCCCGAAGCTGCAAGGCCAACCAAGTGAATAGTTGAAATATTGGATGCAAATAAGGCAGCACCAATAACTACCCAGTTAAGTCCTCTACCAGCCAAAAAATAACCATCGCTGGTCATTGCTTTGCCTTTTACAGACCATATTCCAATTAATAAAATACCGACCATGTATATTACAATGATCGCTAAGTCTATCATACTCATACTATCCGACATGTTTTCTCTTTCTCTTTATGTTTATGCCTTTTTAGTGGCTTGTTGCTTGTTTTTTCGTTCGGCTAATTCTTCTTTTATCTTAATAGCTGTTTCAGTAATTGCAAGTCCACCTTCGCCAGTACACTTTACGCAAGAAGGCATTGTTTTACTTACTGCAGAAACAGATTGAATTACTTGGTTTAGTGGGATAACTGCGTTAAAACCAGCTACAACCATAGTTGCAGTGGTATAACCATTTACACCTCCATTGATGTTTTTTCCCAAGCAAGGTACTTCAACACGGTCGGCAACTGGGTCGCAAATTAAGCCGATTGTATTTTGTAATGCCATTGATGCAGCACTTAATGATTGCTTTGCATTGCCTCCCATTAATTGACAAACTGCAGCGGCAGCCATTGCGGCAGATGCGCCTGTTTCAACTTGGCAACCATGCTCTTCGGCCGAAAATCCTGGGCCTTTTGCAATGTATACGCCTACTATTCCGGCTGCAAAATAGGCGGAGATAATTTCTTCGTGTGTAGAATCGTACTGTTCGGCAACCGCTCTAATTGCGCCACCAGTAGTACCGCAAGAACCAGCAGTAGGAACTGCTACAATTACTTCTAACGCACTTTTCGATTCCATTAAAGCAGATACGTATTCAATGATCCGGTTTACAATGGAGTCTTTTATTTTACCTTTTGATACTTTCTCCTCAATTAAATGAGATTGTTGTTGAAGAATTCTATCTGAATAATAAGTGCCTTTGAGTCCGATATCAATAGCACCATCAATAATTTTATAGAGCTCCTCCATTTTTTTAATGAGCTCTTCGTCACTTAATCCGCTGATGCATTTTTCGTAGAGCAATCCTATATGACCCAATGTTTGATCATTTTCTTCAGCGTATTCAATCAACGAAGCGATAGAGGAAAAGGGGACTGGGGTTTCGTTTCCAGCAATTATTGGCATCACTGGCTTTACTACAGCAACGCTTTCAATCTCCGAATTCGCATTTAATTCATTAACCAATTCCTCCGGAAATGGATTAGACGATTTGAAGTGTAGGATAGTGCCAGCTTCATTTTCTTGAAATCTGAATTCAATTTTATCCGAATTGGCTTGGGGGATGTTATCTAATCCATTGGATTTTGAAAAACAGATTAATTCATAGTTCTTTCCGTCAAGCACGGCATCAAAACCATTGATAATTCTTATTTCGAATGTTCCGCCGCCAAGAGAAACGGCCACAATTTGTACTTCTTTTTTAGAGACTCCTGTTGCTGTAACTCTCATCGAGTTTACGTGTGTAGTAGGGAAGGAGCTTATTTGGTAAGTGATGGCAATGCCTTTTTCAACGGCATAACCTTCGGTATCTTTAATTCTTTCATCGCTGATACCTAAGTCTAGCAATCCGCCTTCAATACCAAGCGTGGTACCTTGATCGCGGTAGTTTGTATGCCACTGGCCATCTTTGTCGAATTCAACAAGTGCTTTTTCGAGCGGTTGTCCTAAAAGGTCTAAACACAATTGGCCAATCCGCCACGAAGCAGCTGTGTGAGAACTTGATGGACCCCGCATTACAGGGCCTATCACATCGTTAAATATACTTGGTAAACTCATCTCACTTAGTTTAGCATATATCTGTTATTAGTTTGTTGCTGTTGGCGTTCCTAATGCTTGAAACACGTTTAACGGATTCGCATCTTGAAGTTCCAAAGGTAATAAGCTTTGTGGAAGTTCTTGATAAGAAACTGGTCTTGTGAAACGATAAACTGCTTGTACTCCAACTGAAGTAGAACGTCCATCTGAAGAAGCTGGATAAGGACCACCATGAATCATTGCAGCTGCTAAATCAACACCAGTAGGGAAACCGTTGAATATAACTCGCCCTGCTAGTTCTGTTAATATATCAACTAATTCGCCGCTGTTCTGTACGTCGTCTTCGTTTCCATGAATTGATGCTGTAAGCTGACCATCCAAAGAAGCAACTGTTTTTAAAACATCTTCCATAGAATCGCAATCAACCAATAGGGTAGAAGGGCCAAATATTTCATCTCCAAGTTTTGGGTTGTTTCTCAACGCTTCCGAGCTTGTTCTTAATAAGCTAGGTCCCGCTTGGCAAGTATCACTGGATGCAGCGCTTAAAAGCACCTCAATGTTTGCGTCAGCAGAAATTTGTTGAATTCCCTTGTGATAGGTATTGCTAATGCCCTGTGTAAGCATGGTTCCGCTTGCCACATTACCTAACTCAGTACTTAACGTAGCACAAAATTGATCCCAGTTTTCATCTTTGATTCCGAAAACAATTCCAGGGTTTGTGCAAAATTGTCCAACTCCCATAGTAACAGATCCTGCCATGCCAGTAGCAAGTGCATCAGCTTTATCCTTAAGCGTTCCAGGTAATATAACAGAAGGGTTAACACTTCCCATTTCTGCATAAACAGGAATTGGGTTTTCTCTTTTAGCTGCTATGTTCATTAACGATCTACCTGCTTTTAAAGAACCTGTAAATCCAACGGCCTTAGTATACTTATGGTTAGTTAATTGAATTCCTACTTCAATGCCAGAATCAAAAAGTAGAGAGAATACACCATCAGGTAAATCATTCTTTTTAGCTGCGGCAATAATTGCTTGTGCCACTATTTCAGATGTTCCTGGGTGAGCAGGATGACCTTTAACAACCACAGGACAACCAGCTGCTAATGCAGAAGCGGTATCTCCTCCGCCAGTTGAAAATGCCAATGGGAAATTAGATGCACCAAAAACCACTACTGGTCCAAGAGCAACTTCCATCGATCTTAAATCTGGTTTAGGAAGAGGTGTTCTATCTGGGTTTCCTTTATCAATTACTGCCTTAACGTAAGAACCTTCTTCAATTAAATTAGCGAATAACCTAAGTTGGTTACATGTTCTTCCTGTTTCACCTTCAATTCTGCCTTGTGGTAAACCCGACTCTGCCATTGCTATTGGAGTAAGTGTTTCTGCAGAACCTGCTATGTTATCAGCAATGTCTCTTAAAAACTGAGCTCTATTTTTACGACTTACTTTACTGTATGCTTTAGATGCAGCGTTCGCTTTGTTCATTGCCTCATCTACTTCTTCCGATGTTGCAGTGAAGTATGTGTTTGCTAACAATTCTCCTGTACTAGGACTTTGAACTTGAAATGAAGCACCTTTAGCACTTTCCGAATATCCTATTATGTTTTTTCCTGTTATTGACATTTGTTTTTTTATTTAGAATTTTTTAATCCGTTGTAAATTAATCTTGCTCCAGCAAGATCTTCCAACGCGTGACCTGTAGATTTAAACATGGTAATTTCTTCAGCACTTGCTCTGCCCGATTTTTCTCCTTTACAAAGGTTGAAAAGATCTGCGTTAAGGTCGTCTTCTGTAATGGTACCAGCTTTAAGCGGAATTACGATTTCTCCTGTTTCATGTGTAGCACCATAGTAAGTATCAACATAGATTCTACATCTTCTGATTGCTTCATCATCAGATTCTCTCATGTCAGGGCGGTATGCACCAACTAAGTCTAAATGCTGACCAGGTTTTAACCATTCGCCTTTAATAAGAGGTTCCATAGACATAGTTGCCACGGATATCAAATCTACATCACTCGCTTTTTCTTCGATGGTATCTACAACTGTAACGCTGAAACTTTCATCTGCTAAGCTAGCTGCAACAGCTTCTGCTTTACTTCTGTTTCGTCCCCAAATGAATACTTCTTCAATTGGTCTGACTGCCGCGTGAGCTTTAATCAGGTTAGGGGATAAGGTTCCTGTACCAACCATTAAAATAGACTTGGTATCTTCTCTCGATAAAAATGAAGATGCCAAAGCCGACGCTGCTGCTGTTCTT
This sequence comes from Flavobacteriales bacterium, assembly GCA_013214205.1. Taxonomy (GTDB): domain Bacteria; phylum Bacteroidota; class Bacteroidia; order DT-38; family DT-38; genus DT-38. The sequence goes on along the minus strand of JABSPQ010000332.1, from coordinate 11,980 downwards.
CTTGCAGTTAAAGACGGTGCATCTAACAAAGCCAGCGCGCTACCAGTTTTAATATCGATAAGAATGTAATTACCTTGAATGGTTGGTCTGTCTGTATTATCAGGGGCAACCGTTACAATCTTAACTCCACATACCTCGCCATCTTCCCATGCTGGCATAATAAGCAAAGTAGTTTCTCTGCTTGCCGTTGGGTTTTTCATGTCGTGGTGCGACCTGCTTGGCACATTAAAGTCGGCTTGAAAGCCGGCTTTTAATGCCTCAATAAGATCGGGGAATGCGCTGTACTTAACAGTATCCTCTTTGTTAATGTTAATCATGGGCTTTCTTATTATAGGTTGTATTTGCTCAAATCAATTCTAGTAGCTATAGCTTCGTCAATTATTTTATTTGCCTCTGCTAACTCTTCACCTATAAGTGGCAATCTAGGAGGTCTGCAAACTCCGTTGCTTAAGCCCATTCTTTGTGAAGTTAATTTGATCAAATGAACCAAATGAGGAACTACATCAAATATTAACATTGGCATGTACCAACGGTAGATCTCAAGTGCTTCTTCGTATCTACCTTCTTGCTGTAATTGGTAAATGGCAAGGTCTTCCTCTGGGAAAGCAACTCCTAAGCCTGTAATCCATCCTTTAGCACCTAACATCATCAATTCTAATGCGTGTGTGTCTAAACCGGCAAGAATTAAAAATCTATCTCCAAATTCGCGAGTTATTTCTGTAATTCTTCTTGTTTGACCAGTAGCTTCTTTAATACAAACAACGCTATCAATTTTAGCCAATTCTCTTAAAATTGGAAGGTCTACATCTACTCTGTAAGCTTCTGGGCAATTGTACACCATAATTGGAGTTTGTGGTGCAGCAGCGGCTACAGCTTTAAAATACTCAACTGTTTCATGCTTATCCGATGTGTAAGCCATTGGAGGCAACAACATAAAACCGTCTGAAATAGGTGCAGCAGCTTTTGCGAATCTAACAGCCTTTTGAGTAGATAACTCAGAAACTCCAACAATTACAGGAACTCTTCCGGCTACCATTTTGTAGATTCTTGAGAGTATTTCTATTTTCTCATCTTCTTCTAGGGTGTTGTTTTCGCCACAAGTACCTAAAGCAATCATGCCATGGATGCCATGCTTGATTTGGAGGTCGATGTGGTTTAAAGTTGCTTCGTAGTCAATACTGAAGTCTTCGTTAAAGTGTGTGTTTACTGCTGGTATTACACCGTGCCAATCAGGAGTTTGCATATTATATTGTGTTGTTAATTATTAATTATTGTAAAGATTATGTAATCTGTTATAGGACAGAAAGATATCTCCTGTCCGAATTTTCTATCGTTATTGTTTTTATTCTTGTTTCGCATATTCAACTTCATTAAAATCTATCAGGACTTAGTAAATCCATTTTTATTGAAGGTGTATAATCCGAAATAATATCGTTTACCAGCTTGCCAGTTATTGCGGCCAAGCTAACTCCAAGAATGGTATGTCCACATGCTAATACAAGGTTGGACACCTTTTTGCTTCTGCCGATAAAAGGCATTCCATCTGGAGAACACGGACGCAATCCGCTTTGTGCAATTTCTGGTCTTATTTGAGATGCATCGTATTCTGGAAAAATGGCTTTAACTGAGTTTTTTATGCCAGCAATTCTGTTTGCATTAATCGCTCTATCCGACACACCTAATTCCATGGTACCTGCAATTCTGTATTCATCTTTAAAGGGAGTTAATGCAACTTTACCTTCACCTAGCATGGTTGGTTCTGTGGTTAATGCATGGGCATTGTCAACGGTCATGGTATAGCCTTTACCCGGCTGAATAGGGATGTTGATACCTATTTGCTTGGCCAGTTTAGTTGAGCCAACACCACCTGATAGAATATATTCGTCTGCTTTGTATTTTTTTTCTCCAACGGAAACAATGCCTTTCGCACTTAGTTCCACGCGTTCTATATTGTCTTTTATAAACTGCACACCAGCATTTTTTAAATGCTCTTTCAATTTAGCATTTAGCTGACGAGGATCGAGGTGGGCGTCGTCCATAAATCTGATTCCGCCAGCAAGATCCAATTTGTGAGGACTTAGTTTTGCGAAATCGTCCGAGTTCAATTCGTCGATGATAAGGCCGAGGTCTCTGCCTTGTTTAACCATCTCTAGTTCTTCTTTAAAGTGCGAACTCGTTTTAAAAAGCACATTCAAACCATGCGCGGTAAGGTCAAAACCTAAATCGTCGCTTAATTCTGTATACAGTTTGCGGCTTTGAAGGCCGAGGTTTAACAGCACAGGAATAGCAATATCAACCCTGCGTTGACTCGACGCTTTGTAGAATTGCCAAAGCCATGATAAAAGATCTGCTTTTAATTTTATCGGAATAAAGAAGGGGCTCTGTGGATCGAGCATCCATTTTAATCCTGAGTTGATAACTCCAGGGGCTGCCATCGGAATAAAATGACTCGGGCAAACGTACCCAGCATTTTCATGAGAACAGTTGAGAATATCACCGTCTATCGAAGCATCTATAATAGATACGTTGTGTCCTTCTCTTGTTAAATAATAGGCGCTCGACATTCCTATAATGCCACCACCAATAATGATTATTTCTTTTTTCTTACTCATATCACCTGAAATCCTAACGCGTAAGGATCGTCGTCTTCATCTATTGTAATTTTATTTTCTCCAAATATCCTTGCCCAACCTTGTATGGAAGGAACAATGGCTGGTAGGTCACCGATATTGGTTTCTTCTTCTACTTTACCAATAAATTTGCTTCCTATAAAACTTTCGTGGATAAACTCTTCATTCAATTTAAGTTTTCCTTTTGCGTGGAGTTGTGCTAGTCTGGAAGAGGTGCCAGTTCCACAAGGAGAACGATCTATGGCTTTGTCGCCGTAGAAAACAGCATTCCGTCCGTCGGAAGTAGGATCTATGGGATCACCTGTCCAAAGCATGTGGGAAGCACCGTTGATGGTATCGTTTTCAGGATGGATGAATTTGTTTGGATATTTCTCATTGATTCTTTTCCGAACGACTTGAGAGTATTGTATGATTTTACCTGCGGTAAAATCTTGAATGCCGCTAAAGTTTTTTTGAGGGTCTACGATACAATAGAAAGCCCCACCATAAGCAACGTCGAAAGTAATTTCGCCAAGCTCAGGACATTCTACTGTTAAGTTTTCTGCAGCCAAGTAGCTTTTTACATTTACTAGTTTAACCCAGTCTACTTTGTCGCCTTTTAAACCATATTCAATTTGAACCAAACCTGCAGGCGCTTCCATTCTTATTTTACCAGGAACTTTAGGCGTAACTAATCCTTTCTCTATGGCGATGGTAATGGTGCCAATAGTGCCGTGTCCGCACATGGCTAAACAGCCAGATGTTTCGATAAACAAAACGGCGAAGTCGTTTTGTGGATCGTGGGGAGGGTAGAGGATGGTACCGCTCATCATGTCGTGACCACGTGGCTCATACATTAACCCTTTTCTAATCCAATCGTATTCCTTAAGGAAATGCTGGCGTTTTTCAGACATGTTGGCTCCAACTAAATCAGGTCCGCCTTTCGCAACAACTCTTACAGGGTTACCGCAAGTGTGTGCGTCTATACATTCAAAAGTATGCGACATAAGTATTGATATTATTTTTCCCCCTTCGCTTTGGCTTCGGAGGACACGCCACCCGCAGGTAGGTTAAGATTTAAAAATCGCAGCATTGTCATGCGTAAATGCATCGTTGTGTTTTCTCTTTGCCAAATACCGTGATCTCTTAGCGGGTAATCAATCATAGTAAAGTATTTGTTGTGCTTAATTAATTGGTCAACCAACATTTGGCAATTTTGATAATGGCAGTTGTCATCCGCCGAGCCGTACATTAAAAGCAAATTACCTTCCAAGCCTTCTACGTGTGTAATAGGGCTTCCTTCAATATAACCTGCTTCGTTTTTGTCGAGTGTATTCATATACCTTTCTTGATATATGTTGTCGTAGACTCTTTGATCGCTAATAAACGCAATAGCTATACCTGTTTTGTAAATTTCGGGATATCTAAACATCGCTTGCAAAGTACTAGAGCCTCCACCGCTCCAGCCCCAAATACCAACTCTTTCCTTATCTATAAAATCCCATTCTATAATTTTTCGTGCACATGCCGCTTGATCGTAAGAAGAGATTACACCAATTTTTTCGTACACACTTTTTCTCCATTCTCGTCCTCTAGGTTGAGGTGTTCCACGGTTATCAATGCTCATTACAATGTATCCTTCTTGCGCTAAAAACGGGTGCCAAAAATCTCCGTAATAATCCTCTACTGTACAGCCAGCAGGTTCGCCGTATACATAAAACAAAAGTGGATACTTTTTATTCGGATCGAAATCAATTGGTTTGATGATCCAAGCATCGAATTCTGCTTCGGCGGTTTTAATTTTAATGAATTCCTTTTGAGGAATCGCATATTTCGCAAGCGTTTCTTTCAATTCTTTGTTGTCTTCCAACACTCTAATTACCTTATGGCTTGGTAGCTCCACAACTTCATAGGTTGAAGGAGTAGTAGCATTTGACCAATCATGGATGGCGTATTTGCCGTTTTCCGACAGCTTGTACGAATGATATCCTGCTTCATCTTTAGGAGTCAATCGTTCTGGTTGTCCTGTTCCATCTAATTTACTTCGGTATAAATAAAGCTGCGTTCCATTTTCTGGCGATGCCATAAAGTAAGCCCATCCGCTTTTAGGTTCAACGTTTAATAAAGTCACCACTTCATAATCACCAGAAGTAATTGGTGTCATTTTGCCATCCGTTCTAGAAATCTTGTTGAGGTGCAACCAGCCTGTGTTGTCACTTAACCACGTAAATTCTTTGTCGTCGTTCAGCCAAGTCATGTCGTTGTAGACATCTAACCACGTATCAACTTTTTCGGTGTATACCAATTTAGCGGTTCCCGTTTTTGCATTAGCGAAAAATACTTTATTGGTATTCTGTGGACGGTTCAATTGCTGAATAATTAATTCATCAGAATTTTGTGCCCATTCCATACGAGCTAAATAATGCTCTCGCTTGTCACCTGGAATATCCATCCAAGTAATTTTTTTATCTGCTAAGTTGATTGCTCCAATTTTAACCGAAGAACTAGGTGTGCCTACTTTAGGATAGGGGAGTGCGGTGAGTTTTGGGTAAACCGAATCAATGTTATTGATTAAGTAAAAAGTACCCATTCCTTCTGTATTCGATCTCCAAAACGAAATTGTTTTGTTGTCGGGACTCCACCTATATCCATCTCTACAATTTAATTCTTCTTCGTAAGCCCAATCAAAAGTTCCGTTAACTATAATGTCGTTGCCATCAGTAGTTAATTGCTCTATTTTATTTGTTTCAAGAGATTGAACGTAGATGTTGTTGAAATACACGAACCCAACGTTTTTTGCATCAGGAGAAAATTTGGCGAACATTAATCGCGCAGGATTCATGTCTGGAGCAATCTGTGTGAGTTTGCCGCTTTTTAATTCGAGTACCCAGTAATCACCTCTGGTGTGGCGTCTCCATACTTTACGTGTATTGGTAAAGATTAAGACTTTACTATTATCAGCCGACCAAATGTAATTTCTTATGCTCAACGCCGTGGTATCACCTTTAGGAATTAATTGATTTGCAGAAACAAGCACTTTCGTTTTACCCGAAACAGCATCTGTTCTAACAATATCTCTTCCTCCAACTTCTTCGTTTTTTACTAAAGTAGAGTAGCCTTTGCTATCCTCCAACCATCTTAAAGCGCTTATGCCTTCTGCACTAAAAGTGTAGTCGGTATAAAGGTCCTCTATTGTAATTTTAGATTTCTGGGCAGAACTTGTAAAAGCAATACCTGCAACAAACGCCAAGGTAATGGCAAGAATTATTGTTTTTCGGAGGCTAAATGTCATTTGAAATTACAGTTGTAATGTTGTTAATAAACGTTTTATGAAGTCTCTTTTAATCTAATATATAAATTCCCAAGGGTTTTTATCTTATTTAATAAAGGTAAAATAAGGATTCGCAGGATTGCGACCAATTTAAGCTAATACTGGTATTATTTTAACATGTAATTAATATAATGTGTAGTTAGTTGGATAATATAATGATGGCTGTAAATGGAGGTAATAGTTGAGTTTTAACTCTTTGAGCTACTGTAAGTAGGCCTTTCTATATGTAGAAGGGGACATGTTAATGCTCTTTTTGAAAGTGCGGTTAAAATTAGACAGGTTGTTAAATCCGTTTTGGTAACCAATTTGCGCAATACTTTCTTCGGATGTTTTTAGCGTTTTACATGCGTTAGCAATTCTAATGTCGTTGAGGAAATTGATGTATGTTTTTCTGGTGTGTTGTTTAAAATACCGACAAAAGGCATTTGGTGTCATGTTGGCCAGTTCCGAAATTTCCTTCAGGGTAATTTCTCTATAGTACTCCGACAAGATGAATTTTAAAACCTGATCCATTCTTTTTCCTTCTTTCTCCCCGTAATTCCTCATTTCAACATCGGTGCACAAAAAGTCGTACTCTTTCGACTCCGACAGGATTTTTAGAATTTGCAGCAATCGAATATATCGTTCAAGTCCTTTGTCTTTATCTATTGATTTGATAAGTGGGCCTACTTTTTTGCAAACTGTATCATTAAAGTGAATTCCTCGAACCGACTTTGCTATAAAGCCTTTGAGTACTTCCATTTCGGGAAGATCAAGAAATCCTTCTCCAATAACGTTGTCGTTAAAAAAGATTGAAATGGCTTTGGCTTTTAAATTCTTATCGCCCTTGTAATATTCTTTGTTGTTTCTAAAAACATGGGGGAGGTCGGGGCCAGTTACATATAAGTCTCCGGGCTGAAAGTTCCCGATGTAATCGCCACAGATCAAATTACCTTCGCTCTCTAAGATGAGCATTATTTGAACTTCTGGGTGACTGTGGAAAGTGTCGTACAAATGAGGCTCTTCGTCTATTTGAACCAAAAAGGACTGGCTTGATGTAGTTGGAAGTTTAAACGGTAATACTTTCATTGTAAATTAAAGTATTAAAATACCATTTAATTGTACAGTAAGTGCTAATAGTGGTAATATAATACCATCTTGGTTTTGCTGTACTTGCCAAATATCTGTGTTGAAGACAAGGTTTGTTAACCTATTTCTAAGTATAGATCAATCATTAGGTGAATGAATTACTACGCTTTATTATAGTGCAGTTATTTGGTATGTTTTCCCTTTGATGGTTTCGAATTCTATTGATCCGTCTTTGTTCGACTTGGTTTTTATCTCTTTTCCATCTAAGGTTACTTTGGTTTTTCCTTTCGTATTAATAACACAAGCACTGCCAGCTTTAGACAATACTTCAACCGAAGTAATTTTTGAGTCCTTCCATTTTATGTCGAGTTCAAACCCACCTCTAACGCAAACACCATCAAATTGTCCGGTGCCCCATTCGTTGGGTACAGCAGGTAAAAGGTCGATTACACCCTCGTGCGATTGTACCAACATTTCTGTAACACCTGCGGTTACCCCATGAGAACCATCCACCTGCATAGACCCCGTACAGATTGCAAAAAATGATTCGGTGCAAACATCTTTAAGGTATCCTTTGTAGATTCTTAATGACCTTTCGCCATCGTAAAGTCTAGCCCAAATGCTCATTTTCCACGCTCTCGACCAACCTGTTGATTCATCACCTCTAAGATCCATTACTTTCTTAATTGGGTCTACCAATTCAGGAGTTCTTTTCGCAGAGAGTACATTGCCGGGATACAACCCATACATATGTGAGTAATGTCTGTGATTTTTTTCCATTTGTGCATAATCTTCAGTCCACTCTTGAAGTGTTCCGTCTTTACCAACCATAGATGGTACTAATCGGTCTCTAGCTGCATTAACTTTTTTTGCATACTCTTTATCTAATCCTAAAATATCAGATGCTTCCACGTAATATTTAAATAAATCTTTCAGTATCTGCATGTCAATCGTTGAGCCGTAAACAATGGTGGTAAAATATTCCCATGCAATAACTTCATCAAAAAAGTATTTGTATCCAGGTCCTGCAGGTGGATTTTCGGGTGAGTTAGACGGACTTGTTACCAACCATTTTCCGTTAGGGTGTTCAATAAGGAAATCCATAAAGAAGTCTACACATCCTTTCATGGTAGGGTAGGCTCTTTTCAGAAATTCTTCATCTTGCGAAAACAAGTAGCGTTCCCACATGTGGGTAGTTAACCATGCACCACCAACAGTAAATGTTCCCCATTGCGATCCGTCCATGGGAGCGGCAACTCTCCATAAATCAGTGTTTTGATGGAATACCCATCCTTTAGCTCCATAGTGTTCTTTGGCTACTTTGGTACCTTCATCGGTTAGTTCTTCAATCATTTTAAAGAGCGGCTCGTGAAGTTCGCTTAAATTGCTAGATTCCGTTGCCCAATAGTTCATTTCGGTGTTGATATTGGTTGTGTATTTAGAATCCCATGCTGGGTTTACTTCTGGGTTCCAGATACCTTGTAGGTTGGCTGGTTGTGTTCCCGGTCTGCTTGAAGAGATTAAAAGGTATCTGCCAAATTGGTACGACAATGCCGCCATTGAAGGATCTGGCTTTGTTTGAATGCTTGCCATACGCTCGTTTGTTGGAAGGTATGAAGATTCTGAATTCCCTAGAGACAAGTCAACTCTATTGAAAAAAGACTGATAGTCTTTTAATGCAGCTGATTTTACATCATCGAATGATTTGCCTTTAACACCGTTCATGTAATCCTTAGCGCGTTGAGCTTGATCGGCGCTCACATCTTTGTAGTTAACAAAGTTGGTAGCAGCTACAATGTAGATGGTTACTGCATCTGCATTTTCAATTTTAATTCGACTGTCATCTAAGCTTACTTTGCCACCTTCATTAGCAAAGCGTGCACGTTCTTCGTAGAGCAATTTACTTTCTATCCCCAAATAATCTGCGGATCGACCTCTTAATACCAATTCATTTTCGTTTTCGCCATCCATTCGGAAATAATCGGTTCCGTAGTTGGAATGAGAACCATTTCTAGTTCCCTGCAATTCGGCTTCAAACGAGATCATTCCAGGTTTACTTGCTGTTAGTCGTATAGCAATGGTCTGATCTACATGAGAGGATAGAATCTCACGTGTATATGTTACGCCATCAATTTCGTAATTTGATCCTGTTATTCCTCTAGATAAATCCAACCAGCGCTTATAGTTGGTAGCCTTTAAATCTTCTCCGTAGAATATATGAAGTCCGCCCATGCTCTGGTACTTCATTTGTTCAACAGGATAACCTAAGATGTTTCTGCTAAACATTTTGTGAGCTTTTATAGGCTCTCCTGCAAACAAAAGCTTTTGAATTTCAGGTAGTGCTTTATAGCCTCCTTCTTTAACCGTACTGTATGGTCCGCCAGAGTAGTAGGTATCCTCATTCAAGTTTATTACTTCTTCGTCAACACCGCCCCAAATTAAAGCACCTAATCTACCGTTTCCAATAGGCAATGCATCTTCCCATTTTTCAACTGGTGTTGTATACCACATTAAGGTGGCGGGGTTAAATTCCTTTTTGTCGATACTTGTTGGAATGTCGGTTCCTTGAGCGCTTACTGCTTGTGAAAACAGTACTGTAATTGCACAAACGACTAATGTTTTTGTTCTTTTTTGAAAATTCCTCATAGCTTGATGTTGTTGGGTGCAATAATATGACTTTAAAGATACAAACTGTCCTGTACTTTACTGTTTAATGGGGGATTGTACCATTAAGCTAGGGGAGGAAAAACAGAGCTTTATTACTTCCTGATATACGGCACGTCATCCCGACAACGCGCTATCGTAGATAGGGTGGAAGCGGGATCATACCAGCCGGAGGAGGGATGTGACTTGCAGATAAGGAGATATTAAGTAGCCTCATATTTGAAATGACTTTGGGCTTATCACCTCTGGCTGGAGTGATCCTGCTTCTCAGATGTGCTTACGCACACTGATTGTCAGGATGACGATTCAGTCATTTTAAGAAGCCTATTACTTTTCTTGTATCACGCCAAGGTTTAAAACCTTAGGGTTTCTACCATTGAGATGTATGATTAGAATAGAAACGCTAGAACCCTTCTTTAATCCTAGTTCTATATTTGAAAAATCAATTTCGAATGCTGATTCATTGAGATTGTCGCTAGTAACTATGTTGTTGACTATTACTTTTTGAACGGCGTATAACTTGTCTTTGTCTTCCTTCTTAATATCAGCATCCGATGCATATGGATTAAGAACGTAAAGGTTTTTCTTACCGTAGATTCCTAAGATTTTAAGGGTATCAATCGTTGAAGTATTTGTAGTAGGTTTTTTAAGTACAGGCAAAGGATTCTCTTTCGGGGTATTTGCGATATCACTTACTTCTTCTTCTTCTTCTTCTTCTTCTTCTTCTTTGTTTTCTACAACAATCTCGATAGGGTTTTTATTTATAATGGGCTTTACTATTTCTGGTTCCGAAACGGAGGCGGTTAAGTTTGTGTTATCTGTAGATTGTGGTTTGGGCTTTATCACTTCTTTTACTTCTGGCACTTTGTTCACTAGCTCAACTTCTTTAATAACAACTTCTTGAACTTCCTCGGGAGTAGAGACTTCTATTACTTCTTCTTCAATTTTGGTAATTGAATCTTTGGCTGCTTCCGTTACAATTATCACTTTTTCAGGTGGTGTATTAGGGGTGTCGGCATTTGAATTGATTAAGACTGAGATTAAAATACCTGCACTAATTACTGCTGCTGTTGTCATAATGGTAGTTTTTAAATTTTTAAATGGATTTAGCTGATTGGTTGATTTCGGTTTTGAAGAAAAATTGTTTTTAGTATCCGCTGTTATTGTTGGAGCACTTGCCAGAACTGCATTCACGTTGCTTAAAGCATATTCAACTTCCGAATTTCTTTTTTTCGCTTTGTTAAAAAGCTCGTCCGTGTTGTTTGTTAAATCCTTCATTTTATGGCGGCTTTAGATTTTACATCGGTTCTGGGCTCATCTTCTAGCAATACTTTAAGTTCTTTTCTGGCTCTGCCTAACATCACTTTTACAGCGCCTTCCTTGGCGTCTTGATGCTTCGCAATTTCTTTGATGGAATATCCAGAGATTTCGAACATGATTAATGCTTCTCTTTTTGCATCGGTAAGTTTGTCGAGTTGGTTATAGAGATGTTGAATTTCGAGATCGGCCTCGGCAGTATTGGACTGCTGGTAGGACAATTCGTTGGCGTTTTCCATGCCCAGTTCTTTCTTCTTGCGAATTATATTAAGCAATACATGTTTTGCCGTTCGGAATAAGAAGAAGAGGAGGGCGTCTTTCTTTTGAATGCTATCCCAAGCTTGGTAAACTTTTAAGATGGATTCATTAATAAGGTCTTCGTGGTTGGTAATGTTACGCGCTTGAGCTTCACAGAATCGCACAAAGTCTTTGTGGATTGGAGTGTAAATCTCCATGAACTGTTTTTGCTTGTCGTCTGTTGGCTGCATTAATGTTTACTGACCTTTAATTGCTCTAATCTCTTAATAAGAAACATAGAATGCAAAAAGGTAACATAAACGTTTAAGTTTTTTTAATTCGGCTTTGCCTAACTTTCTGCGCCATCACCTATATTAAAACTTCGGTGATTGAAAAAGGCTTCGAAGAACGAATTGGGAATGAAGTTACTGACAAGAATACCGTTGATTATTCCAGATTAACGGTTAAGCTAAACTGCGTTTTTGTCCCCCGTGGGGCAAAAATGAAGTTTAGGTGATGTGTGTGCCCAGTATGGGCATCTTTAATTTATCGAAAGGTAAATTATTAATCTAGAGGGTGCAAGTCCCTTATGGGCGAGGGGCGTGCCTCGAACCATTAGTAAGCTGCAAGGTTGCTAACCGTGAGGTTTGGACTGAAGATTATTTGCGCTAGAAAGAGCAAATACCGACTACAAATTTCGGTACTGACGGACAGGAACCGCATACGAGGCATATTTGATTGGGTAAGCAAGCAC
>JABSPQ010000331.1 GCA_013214205.1 Flavobacteriales bacterium | reverse complement strand
TTCGATTTGCGTTGGTTTTGAAGATGATTTAAAATATCAGTCGAACAATAGCTTTTTCTATTTCTCATTTTTCTCTGCTTTAAAGGCAAAGCTCTGAAATAATAAGATCTTATACTAGATGCAATTCCCAGCACTGATACGCTGTAGTTACGTGCTTTTCCTCAAACTTTACACGAAGAATGCCATCCTTTCCAAAAGAAATGAAGAATCCATTTTGGGTATAATCCACCCATTCATCACTGTCTACATTAAGCACCATCTATTTAGAATATAGCGAACATCCAATCGTACTAACGTAAATGTATAAATCTCTAGCCAACATTTAACTACCTTTAACACTCCAAACAGACATTATAATATGAAATATCTCTTAATTTTTCTAACTCTCATTATTTCACAACAATCTTTCTCTCAAAACGATACATTGTATTGGCCAAGCGGATCTGTTAGATCCATTTATTTTTGTCATGTCAACAAATGCACAACCAAGTTATATTACCAAAATGGAATGCTTAAAGAAGTTACCGAAAACATAAATGGATTTACATGGATTATGGAAGAGCAATATTGCGAGAATGGGCAACTCTTGATCAAACACAATCCTAGCGCTAAAACACCAGAATTGATAATAGAATATAATTGCGCCGGTGATAAAGTTTTAGAGTATTTTAAAACTGCTAAAGGCAAACGAGGGCTTTATAAATCATTTCACAACACAGGTCAGGTATCAGAACAAGGCGACTACGAAAAGACCGCTAAGGCCATTGGAGAACAAAGGGTAGGGATTTGGCAACATTTCCATGGGAATGGAACAAAGTTTAAGGAAACCACTTGGGAAGATGGGCAGAAGGTTAAGATTCAGCAATTCGAATGATCTCATACTCAATAAGAGACGTTTCTTATAATTAACCTATATAAACCCCTCAGTCCAACCTACGGTTGGACTGCATCCCCTAGGAGAAAGGGGAGCTGCTTTCCCTATATTGTTTTATTCAATCATTAGCTCTTAGGTACTCAAAAGATGCTCTAATTGCATCTACAGTTTCTTGCAAATCCTCTTCTGTATGATCTCTCATGATGTAGCCATGATGAAATGGTTGCATAAAGACTTTTCTTCTGATTAACTGTGTATAGAAGTTTGTTCTTCGAGCTTTGTATTTCTTCTCTGCATCTTTTTTAAACGTGATGAACGACATAGGAGGGATGCCACTAATTTTGCCACCAATCTCAGAGAACTCATCCATGATTTCTTGTACTGAATCCATGTATTTTCTTCCTTTTGCCCAAATCTCATCAAGCACGTTGTCACGTTCTAAAATCTCAATGGTTTTTAACGCTGCCACGTACGACAAGCTATTTGGGAAGAAAGTAGACGAAATAAACACTTTTGATTCTGCCGCTTGCATAATTTCTGCTTTTCCGCAAATAGCTCCAATTGAATAACCATTTGCCATTGCTTTACCGAAAACAGCCACATCAGGAATTACCCCATAATACTTTTGCGCTCCACCAATACTAACTCTAAAACCAGTTCTAATTTCATCAAAAATCAAAACGGTGTTGTACTCATCGGCAAGCTTACGAATCCCTTCCAAGAAACCTTCCGCTGGTTCTTTCATATCGGCCGCTAGGGGATGCCCAAATGGCGTAACTATTATTGCAGCAGTATCTGCACCATGTTCTTTTAAAAGCGTTTCTAGGCTCTCTAAATCGTTGTAGCCAAATTCTAAAGTATCCTCATACAATTTCTCTGGGATTCCTCCTTTAACTTCACAACACCAGTCGTGCCAGCCGTGGTAACCACAACGAATAATTTTAGTACGATCGTTGTAACCTCTAGCAATTCTAATAGCCGTTGTGGTAGCATCCGAACCCGTTTTAACAAACAGACTCATTTCAGCACAAGGAATTAATTCGTTCAGCTTTTCAGCCAATGTATTTTGAAGCGTTTGCGATAAAGAAAAACAGAATCCTTTGTTCTGCATTTGATATATTACAGCATCATCTACTTCCTTAACTCTGTATCCCAAAATAATAGGACCATAGCCACATAAATAATCAATGTATTCGTTTCCGTCAACGTCAATTATTCTACCGCCTTTACCGGAATCAATAAAAATTGGAAACTCGCCAGCTACAAAATTGTAAGGTCTACGGATGCCCAAAACACCACCTGGCACCAAGGTTTTTGCTTTTTCAAATGTCTCTATACTTTTACTTAGGTTATTCTTTTCCATTATGATGCTAATTTACGTTCTACCATTTTTTCTACTACATAAGTCGCTACGTCTTCCGAATATACTGCTCTTCCAAATCCAACGTCGTAACCGATTTCTAAAGCTAGTTTATTTCCAATTCTAGGCCCACCTGCAACCGTTATAAATTTGTCGCGAAGCCCTTCAGCTTCCAATAATTCGACAAACTCAGTCAACGTTTTTATGTGTGAATCCTGACCTGTTACAATCTGAGATACCAATACAGCATCAGCATTAACCTCTTCAGCGAATTTTATTAATTCTTCATTTGGAACCTGAGCACCGAGGTTATATGCTTCAATCATTGGGTATCTTTCCAACCCCCAATGGTGATTGTAGCCTTTCATGTTCATGATGGCATCAATCCCAACGGTATGAGCATCTGTTCCTGTACATGCCCCAACAATAACAACTTTACGCTTTATTTCTCTTTTGATAAATTCATTAATCTCGTCGTACGACATTACTTCTTGTTCTAATTCTTCCACCACAACAGTATCGTAATCTAAAACAACAGCACTTTTGCCATAGCAAACAAAGAAACTAAAATTCTCGGCAATCGATTTCGAATAAACAATTTCTGCCTTTTCAAAACCCAGTTTCATTACATAAACTCTTGCTGCTTCTCGAGCTTTTGCATCTAGTGGCACTGGCAACGTAAACGACAATTGCATTGCTCCATCGTCCAATGCATCTCCATATGGTTTAATATTCATAAGCCTTAATTTTCTAATTAATACCCAATTCTCTTTTCAAAAATTCTTCGGTAGGATTCCAATAACTTGGTGCCCTTTCAATTACTCCTTTAACTCCTTTTCCTCTTGCTTTCGGACGTTTCATTTCTGCAAATAATCCTTCTTCTATTGAGTCAAACATTCCTTTTTTCTGAACTGATTCCAAAAATACGATCGTTTGATTCAGTACTTTTTCTGCACGTTGCATTATCAATCCATCCTTCTTAAATTCTACTTCGTCGTAAAAATCCTCCATGCTATTCATTACATATTTAGCACTTTCAATTGCTAAAAATCTGTCTTGCATATAAGGAGTATGTAACGCCTCTGTTAGCATTCCTAGTAAATGAATAGACTGCCCAGTTGCCTTCGACGCAAAGTTAAACATAGCGTCCATAGTGTGGCCCATAAATACATTTCCTGTCATATGTTTGGTAGGAGGCATATATTTTAACGGTGCTTCAGGGAAAATCTCTCTCGCCATTTGAGCTTGAGCCATCTCATATAAAAATCCATTTTTAATTTCTGGATCCATTTCAAAGGCATGTCCCAATCCCATTAATCGAGCAGGCATCCCTGCATTATAGGCAAACTTTTCGTTGATAAATTGAGATGCCAAAACTGTATAAGCAGATTCGAATGCATCGGAAGTTGTAAGGTAATTGTCCTCGCCCGTATTGATAATTACATCTGCATAAGTGTTTACCATTCTCGAAAACTTTTGATCCACAAACGTTCTATACATGTTGATGTCGCGGAAAAGAATTCCATACATCGAATCATTTAGCATCATGTCCAATCTTTCAAAAGCGCCCATTACAGCAATCTCTGGCATACATAAACCAGAACAGTAATTTACAAGGCTGATATATCGACCTTGTTTATCGCAAACTTTATCCAGCGCCGCACGCATAATTTTGAAATTCTCTTGCGTGGCATAAGTTCCACCAAAACCCTCAGTGGTTGGTCCGTAAGGAACAAAATCCAACAAGCTTTGTGCTGTGGCCCTAATTACCGCAATGATATCTACACCCAATTCTGCCGCCGATTCAGCTTGCTTTACATCCTCATAAATGTTTCCTGAGGCAACAATGATATAAAGTTTCGGATTCGATTCGGGTCGATTATACTCCTTTATTTTATCGTTTCTATACTTTACATTCTTCTTAACCTTCTCCGCAAAAATTTGAATCAACTCATCTGCTTTGGCCTTAATGTGTGTAAAATCAGTAAGCTCCAATTCATGAATATCTAACCCTTCGGCAATCGCAGTATTCAACTCATCTGGCGTAAAGCCCTTTTTAAGCAACGCATTGATGTATGGCTTTGCTGCACCAAAGGCGAGGTTGTCGCCCATGTTGTCTACAACTACATTCGCAATCGGCTGATCGTCTGCATCAACTCCATCTGCACCAAGAATTCTTAAGGTTGCCCGCTCCACAGTGGTGGTGGTACTTTTATCTATAAATTCTTGAACCGGTTCAGAAATTACGCTTGCCAGCTCTCTTGCTCTGGCAATTTTCTCATCCGATAAATTCAACTTGTTTCTTAACATATCTAGCCCTTTAAATGTTCTTTTGCTTTGCTAATAATTTCATTGTCCATTCCTAATAATTCGGCGACACTAATGGCATCTTGTGCTACTTCTGATCCGTCGTCTTCAACCATTTCATATTCCATAAAATCGTTGATCATCTTAATTCTATCCTTAAAATCATGTTTCATTCTGTTCCCATAATACTCCTCGAACGACGTTTTGTTTAAACCTTTCATTCGGTAAAATGAAACGTTATTTGAAGCAGGAAGATTCATGTAATGCGTAGAAAAGAAAGCATATCGTTCGGAGTTTACAAACGAATTGAGAATACCAGAAATTAACGCCTCAGCTTCTTTCGTATTGGTTGTTCTGGCAAATTCATCTAGCAAATACAACGACCTTTCTGTGCCTTCCTTAGTGCTTTCAATAAAATTGTACATCTCCATTCCGAAACTGCTTAAACCATCCACACTGGCATCGTTGTCGTCGCCAATATAGAAAAGGTGATCGAAAATAACCGTGTTGTAATCGTCTGCTGGAATATAGAACCCCATTTGAGTTAACAGCTGGAGAAATGCCACAGACTTTAAAATAACCGTTTTTCCACCCATGTTAGATCCATGAATTACATTGATTCTATTTGAAACATTGGTAGTTAATGGGGTGTAATCCACCTTCATTTTTTTGCACTTGGCCTCTAGAGGAACCAGTCGGCCATTTTTAATGGCAATGGGGGAGGAGTACTCGTTTAATCTAGGTCTTTTAAGATTGAACTTTAAACACATTGCCGCCTTAGCCAAATGCACATCCAAATCTTTAATTGTGGCAATGTATTGCGTCAATTTTACGCTTTCTTTCGAGATGGTTTCCGACAACATTTTTATAACATCTCGCTCGGCTATTTTTTCTTGCTGAATTAGCTCTTCTCTGGTAGAAAGTAACCCAAGATGCTCGTCGGTATTAACCACTTTAACAATGAAGTGTTGAGCGTCGTACGGCTCTAAAAAATAATCGTTGCTGTCTAACGCTTTTGAATCTGATTTACCAATTACCAAAAAGTCTTTGTGCTCGAAATTTAGTCCGTTTTTAGTAAACAAAACATCCTTTCTGTCTTGTGCCGATGTTTTAATTTCTAGATCTAAATCCTGAATCTTTTTTCTAACCTTAGTAAGTTCATCAGAATAATTAGCGCTGATATAAAACGTCTCGTTGTCGTGTTGAGATTTATCTTTTCGGAGCAGTTCATGTAATTCTGTGCTTGAAAAACTCACATCAAAAGCCTTGATAACCTCATCGTTCAAAAAGCCAAAAACCTTTGAATAGTTGAACAAGAATTTCTTGACGATGTACAATTCAGAAATTTCAAACGCCCTAGAATCAATTGTAGAAAGAACCGGAATTCGTCCTATATGATTTCTGAGGTCTTTCATCAAATCTTCATTCGATTCTATAAAGGAAAGCATTACAGCCGTTTTGTCGAAATGCCCTTCTAATTCGGCTCTATCAGTAAATACAAAGCCATCTCTAAGCGACATGCTGTATGCGCTTAAAGGTTGAAATTCATCGTAAAATGAATCCATTTCGGCAAATATCCAAAACTGGCTTCTCATCTTAATTTACGTCGGTTTTAAAAGGATTGTAAATCACAAAATCCTCAATTTCTTTGTTGTTCAACTGCTTTATAAACTCGGCTTTCTCAAAGTTGTAAAGGTTAACGATGTAGTGCAAAAATTCAAATTTATATTTAAACCTGATTTCATATTTCTTCAAAACCATTCTTAGATCTCTCAGCTGCAAAAACAACTTGGTAAAGTCATCTACAACAATGGTTGTTGTGCCGTCTGGAACTAATTGTAATTTAGATTTGGTAAAGGCTCCCGACATATAAAATACACTGTCATCCTTCATGTCTTCCTCCGAAATCATCAAAATATTTTTGAGTAAATGAATTATTTTCATCTTGTCGATTGCCAAGTGTAATTCGGTTGCGTCAATTTTTAAAACATAGATAAACCCGGCAGTTTTAGAAGCAGAAACTTGGGTAACTCTGTCTATTGCGCCATCTACAATAATTGTATTTAAACCCAATGTGCCGAGGTGCTTTAGCACATTTTGAAGCTGAACATTGTGCTCTGGCCCTATTAATTCTATTGCTCCTCCTCGCAAAACTTCGATGAGCATTAAAAAGCCCATGGCGGTTTTAACACGATAAACTTCGTGCACTTTGTATGAAACATCCGTATTGGCCAACATGGCCTCGGTGGTAACGACAAAATCGCCTTTTTGAGCAAAGATTTGAGGCTTGCTCGTACCAGCAATTAAATCGGCCGATTCGCCATCTACACCTATGGTTAAATAGGTTGGCGCGCTTTTATCCCTTACCTGATTGACCAAATATTTGAAGTAGGTGGTTTTGCCTACATTCTTATCGTGGCCTATGATAAAGGTGGTTTTATCTACTATGTTGTCGATATTAAGCATAAACCGATTCGTAGTATTTTCTCAGTTCTGGCGACTCTCTTAAGATGTCTAGTGCTATCTCTGCATGTCCTTCGGCATAGCCATTCCCAACAATCATTTCAATGTCTTTTCCAACACCCTCAGCGCCTAAAGCAGCCTTTGTAAACGATGTTGCCATGCTAAAGAAGTAAATGATCCCTCTTTGCTTGGTCATTAGGATACAAGCCATTTCGGTGTCGTTGATGTTCACGCAATTGATTACGATATCAGCCATTTTTCCATCAGTTAACTTTGCAACAGCTTCATAACATTCCAATGCGTTTCGAGCATCCAGTTTAATGGCATGATTGCAAAAAGTAAATTGCTTTAGGATGTTAACCGTCGCGTCACTGTAATCTATACCGATAACCAAACCATTTTCTCCAGCAGCTTTTTGAGCTTCATATGCACAAAGCATCCCCGACTTACCGCTTGCGCCAATAATTACCACAGTATCGCCAGACTTTACATAACGCTTAGTTTGAGCCGGAGCACCTGCAACATCTAAAGTAGAAAGCGCCAATGCAGCAGGAATATCCTCTGGCAGTTTTGCATACAATCCACTCTCGAAAAGGATGGCTTTACCTTTAATAAAAACTTGATCGATACTTGATTTAATATCTGTGATTTCTTCAATGTAAAGAGGGGTGAGGCTCAATGAAACTAACGACGAGATTTTATCACCTTCCTTAATATCTATTTTACTTTTGAGATCATCACCAATTTTTTCTACAACGCCTATAAACATTCCACCAGAAAGCGTAACCGGGTTTCTCATCTTGCCCTGCGTATTGACAATCTCCATGATTTTAGCCTTGATTTCTTCCTCGTCTCCACCAGCTTCTGTTTTAATCTGAGTAAAACTTGCAGAATCGATGTTTAAAATTTCAACGTCTACTAAAATCTCGTTGCTGTAGATGTACGACATGTCGTTGTCCAACTTATCCGCTGGTTGTGGCAATACACCCTCTGGCGAAATTACTCTGTGTACTCCAAATGGATTTCCGTTTGTTCTCTGTTCCATTTTATTTGCTTTTTAAATTGAATATTTCTCTAACATCAGCAGGTGTCGCTATTTCGTAACCTGCGTCTTTTGCCATGTTTGCGGCTCTTTCTATTAATTGTGCGTTGCTATCTGCCAAAACTCCTTTCTCAAAATAAATGTTGTCTTCAAAACCCTGACGCATAAATCCGCCTAGTTCAATTGCGTCTGCAACACCCATCATAGCACCTTTACCACCAATGCCTACAACAGTCCATTCGCTGTTTTCTGGCATTACTTTGAGCATGTATTTTAAATTATCTTGTGTGTATGGCAAAGCCCCTGGAACGTTTAACACCATCCCGAAATGGTAAGGAGCTTCGAGTAATCCAGTTTCAATTAGTTTATTAGCAAGATAAACATGCCCTAGATCGAAACATTCTAAGGTTGGCTTAACACCATGTTTTTTCATCTCCTCAGCAAATTGTTGCATCATAGGCCATGTATTCTCAATGTATTCATCGCCAAAATTTACCGTTCCACAATCTAGTGAAGCCATATCTGGTGAGAGCTGTATGGGCTGTAATCTTTCCTCAGGGCTCATACCAACCGCGCCACCAGTAGTGGTTTCAATAACGATGTCGCATTTTTCTCTGATTAACTTAATTGTCTCTCTAAAAATTTCGACGTCTTGTGTAGGCGTTCCATCAGGATTTCTAACATGAATGTGTACAATGGAAGCACCTGCTTTGTACGCGTCATAAGTTCCATCTGCTATTTCCTGTGGAGAAATAGGCAAGTTTGGATTGTGCTCTCTGGTGGTCTCAGCACCAGTTATCGCACATGTTATTACCATTTTTTTCATGTCAATTCATTATTTCTTTAAACTAAAAAACCCTCCCGTATCCGGAAAGGTTCATCTTTTACTCTTCATAATTTATTTAAATCCAACGCAATGCTTCAACCTTTCCGATATTTAAATCGGCTGTATCATGCACCTCAACTTTTATTTTTCTCGATAATCGCATTCGCTATTTTCTATCTATTTCAGAAGAATTGTATGCCAAAAATAGAATATTGTTCTGCCAAATCCAAAAGAATCGCGCTATACAAGCATTACAGCTGTTGAATTATTTTTTGGTACATGGGATACATTTCTTATATATAGGAAATACCTTCAAAAATATTAGCCCAATCACCTGATGCCTAATAACGTAAATTTTCCTTTAACAAAAACTCCTATTTCTTTATTGAGATAATGGCCTTTCTAGATATAAAATTATAAATCACCCTTGTTTTATGACACACAACAGATATATTTAGGTTTGTTTTGTTACAAACAATACAATATATCACCTTTGTTTTGATACAAATAATGTAAATATTTACCCTTGTTCTGTGACGCAAGCTAAATATAATCACCCTTGCTTTGTGACACGCAATACAAATAACTGGGTTTGTTTTGTTACATTTGAATTAAGAAGAATGATTCATAATGAAAGAATTCACAAGAAAAATAGCGATAAAACTAGAAGAGTGGAAGCAATCTGACACTAGAAAACCCTTAATTATAAGGGGAGCCAGACAAGTTGGCAAAACAACCGTTGTAATTACTTTTTCAAAATCATATAAAAACTTCATTCATCTTAACCTAGAACGAAAAAGAGATTTAGAATACTTTGAAAAATATGATGATGTTAAAACGATAATTGACCACATATTACTCGCAAATGGAATTCCTTCGAACGAAATGGAATCAACCCTTCTATTCATCGACGAAATACAAGAATCTACAAAGGCAATTCATCTATTGCGTTATTTTTATGAAGACCTTCCAGAATTACATGTTATTACAGCAGGTTCTCTCTTAGAATTTGCCTTGTCGCAGGTAAAAGGATTCCCAGTAGGAAGAATTCAATACCTCTACATGCACCCCTTAAACTTCGAAGAGTTTATAAATGTAATGGAACACGAAATTTTACTGGAAGAATTGCACATAATTCCTGTTAGAAAAGCAGCTCACTCAACCCTTCTTAGGTACTTTAACAAGTATGTAATAGTTGGAGGAATGCCAGAAGTATTGGCTCAATACAGGAAAACAAATAGCCTTTCTGATCTGATAACAATATATGGCGGAATATGGACTGCTTATAAAGAAGATGTAGAAAAGTATGCTCGTAACGAAACTGAGAAAAAAGTACTTCGCCATATTATGGAAACAGGGCCAGGCGAATTAGATAAACGAATTAAATTTCAAAATTTCGGAAATTCGAGTTTTAAGTCACGGGAAGTGTCTCAGGCCATGACCGACTTAGATATGGCGAAAGTTATCCGTTTAATTTACCCTACTAGTTCCACAGAATTTCCTATCAGGCCCAATATTAGAAAATCTCCTAGACTGCAATTTTTAGATACAGGAATCATCAATCATACTTTAAACATACAAGCAGATCTACTGGGATTCGACGATTTAAGCTCATCCTATAAAGGCGCTCTTATTCCACATATCATCACCCAAGAATTAATCTCATTATCTGTTGAACGAAATGATAAACCAAACTTTTGGGTGAGAGAAAAATCACAAGCATCATCAGAAGTAGATTTAGTGGTTCAACATGGCTCCCTAATTATTCCTATTGAAATTAAATCAGGCAAAATAGGTAAGTTGAAATCCTTGCATCAATATGTAGAACGGTGCAACCATCCATACGCAGTGCGTATGTACGCAGGAGAATTTGCGATTGAAGAACACACAACACCAGGCGGAACTCCTTATTTATTAATGAATCTGCCCTATTACCTCGGCACCAAAATACCAGAGTACATCGAGTACTTTGTCAGTAATTATCAACAGGGAAAAGAGACCGTTACATAAATAAAATTATTTTTGTCTAACAAGCAAACAATCTCATCTAACAAACAACATAGAATATGTCTGACCAAGTAGAGAAATCTTCAGGAGAATCAACGGAATTAAAGCGAACCCTTGGGCCAATAATGCTTTGGGGATTAGGAGTAGGCTATGTAATTGCAGGGATGTTTTTTGGCTGGAACTTAGGTCTCCCAATTGGAGGTACACTAGGAATGGCAGTTGCTACGATATTCGTCATCATAATGTACGTCACTTTTGTGTTTAGTTATACAGAAATGGCTTGCGCAATTCCCAAAGCAGGTGGCGCTTTTGACTATGCTGACAGGGGACTAGGAAAAAAATTAGGCTTTTTAGCAGGCATGTGCCAAAACATCGAATTTGTATTTGCTCCACCAGCTGTTGCGTTGGCCATTGGTGCAAGTGTTAGTATGTTGGTTCCTAGCTTAGAAGAATACACGATGGTAATAGCCGTAGTATCCTTTGTAATTTTTACCGCTATTAATATTTCTGGCGTAGAAGCTGCTGCATCTGTAGAGATGGTAGTTACACTTATCGCAATTGCTGTTCTATTAGTATTTGCTAGTTACACTTTACCCGAATTTAAAGTAGAAAATTTGACAAAAAACTCGTTGCCTAACGGATGGAAAGGAGCTTTTCAATGTTTGCCTTTTGCCATCTGGTTTTTCTTAGCTATTGAAGGAGTAGCCAATGTGGCTGAAGAAACCATTGATCCTGGAAAAAATATATTAAAAGGATTCGGTTGGGCTTTAGTAACATTAGTAGCCCTTTGCATACTTACCTTCTTTGCATCTGTTGGTGTTTCGGGTTGGGAAGGAGCCGTTTTTGAGCCAGGAACTACAACACAATCAGATGCCCCAATTCCTTTGGTATTACAACAGGTAATGGACCCGAGCAGTACTTTATTTAAAGTAATAATTGGCTTTAGCATGTTTGGTTTAATAGCTTCTTTTAACGGAATAATTTTGGCTGCAGGACGATCTGTTTTCGAATTCGGAAGATCTGGTAACATTCCAAAAATTTTTGGCAAGGTTAATACGAAATTTAGAACACCAGCCAACGCTTTAATGATTAATATGGTAATTGGGTTTATTGCTTTATCAACTGGTAAAACAGGTGAAATACTTACTATTTCCTGCTTTGGCGCATTAGGACTTTACATTATTTCGATGTTCTCTTTTTTCGCACTCAGAAAAAACGAGCCTAACTTAGAGCGTCCTTTTAAAGTGCCTTTCTACCCAATTTTTCCAGCTATGGCTTTAATCGTTTCATCTATTTGCATGGTAGCACTAATTATCTTCAACAAGGATTTATTTTTCATTTTTGCTGAAGTTCTCCTAATTGCTTACATCCCTTACCTAATTATGAAAAAGACAGAGATGAAAACAATAGCGATTTATGTCGTTGCCTTTATCATATTTTTAGTTCCAATTGGAATTAATTGGAGCGTGGATAGTCAATTATCAGGTTTACAAAAAGATTACGAAGCAACAACCGAATTAATTGCCGAGCCGAAAGAAAACACGAATGTTGAGGAGGAGAAAACAAAACTCCAAACAATTATTAAAACACACAATGAATTACTTATTGAATTTAACAGTAACACATGGCAAGAATGGTTTGTAAATACAGGAACCGAGCCTTTAAATTAAACCTTACAAAATCAATAATTTTGGCAACTACCCGCTGCGATTGGCCCAACAATGAACTCATGATCAAGTATCATGATGAGGAATGGGGAACACCTTTACACGATGATGGAAAGTTTTTCGAATTCCTTCTACTAGAGTCATTTCAGGCTGGATTGAGTTGGAAAACTATTCTGAAAAAACGTGAAAACTTTCGTGCTGCTTTCGACGATTTCGATTACAAAAAAATAGCAAAATACGGAGAAGATAAAATTCAGGAACTGCTATTCGATGCTGGAATTATCCGAAATAAGCTTAAGATTAGAACCACTATTAAGAATGCTATTTTGTTCATGGAAATTCAAGAAGAATTTGGCTCTTTCGATAAATACATTTGGGGATTCGTTAATGGAAAAACCATTGTAAATAGCTTAAATTCCATGAGCGATTTTGTTGCAAATACCCCTGAGTCTGACGCAATGAGCAAAGATTTAAAAAAGCGTGGATTTAAATTTGTAGGAACAACTATCTGTTATGCCTTTATGCAAGCTACAGGACTTGTAGACGATCATTTGAATCTATGTTTTAAGAAAACAAAATAAACTCCAGCACCCAAATAATTATGCTCAAAATATCAATATTATACATTGTTATTTTCGTCCATATTACAATAACCAACTCTGCAGATGCTCAAGTAATTAGCAAAGGTGAAATAACTTTCACAACAGCAGGTTCACCCTATTATCTTAAAGAAGATCTAATTCTAGAAAATAATATTGATTTAATCCTTAAACCTGGAGTAACAATTTTTTTAGATTCGGGTGTAAACGTTATTGTTAAAGGAGATTTTAAAGCCATAGGCACAGCAGATAAACCTATCCAAATGCTCCCAAATTCAAAATATAATTGGGGCTTAATAAAGGTTCATTCAAAAAAAGATTCTGTTCTAATCAACCACCTTCAAATAGAGGAAGGCAAAATTTTTGGCAAAAATATATATGCCCATATTCAAAATGTAAGTATAAAAAACACAGCTACTTTGGAATGGAATGATGTACTTATCAGAATGGATGACTCTGAGGTTACTATTTTTGATAGCCAGTTTAAAAGTAATCAAACAGGGGAGGGGCTTTATATTTTTAGATGCAATAATGTAGCTGTTTACAATTGTAATTTTATTAATGTTCCCGACGCGGTAGAATTCTCTAAATGCAAATCAAGTTACATAACTGGTTGTACCATAAAAGACAATAAAGATGATGGGATAGATCTCAATGATTGTCACAATGTATTGATTAGCTATAATGTTATTTCAAAGTCGAAAGACCGTGGAATAGAAATAGGTTCTGATAAGCAAGGGAGCTGCTCAGACATCACTGTGTATCGCAACATAGTTTACAGCAGTAAAGTTGGAATATGCGTTAAGGATGGCTCTAAAAGCGTTTTGATAAATAATACACTGGTTAAAAACAAAACTGCGCTTTCTGTTATCAGATCAGACACTGCCGAATCTGGTAGCAATGTTGAAATTATCAATTCCATTTTTTACAAAAATTCAAAAGATCTATTTATCGACGAATATTCTAAGGCAATTAGCAGCTATTCTATAACCAATCAGAAAATACTTAACGGTGATAATAATTTAGTTGGCAAACCTCTTTTTGTAGATTATAAGTCGCGAAATTTCTCTTTAGAAACGGGGTCTCCTTGTAGATCTAAAGCATTAACAGGAAGTGAGTTTGATCCAGAAGAAAATACAATAGATATTGGTGCAATAGGCACAGGTCATCACAAAAAATAATCTTAGATACCCAAAAATGTACTTACCTCATATCGCAAGTAAGGCTTACTCCATAGGAATAAAATGAGGCCTCACATCAACATCCGAGTCGGAAACGACAACCTCTAAAAAACTTGCTCTTCTTTTATCCGATCCAGATATGTAATAGTGAACATTATCAACCTTTTCGTAAAAAAGCAAGTTGCCATAAAATCCTCCATCGCCTGCAAACACATAGTTTACTTTGCCTTTGAGCAAAGGGTGAATTTTGTTGAACCAAGGATATTCTGGCATTTTACCATTTGAAGGATTTACCGAACCTCCAGAGTACCAAAGCGGATGATGTAAGAAAATAAAATTATTTTCGGTGGCTATGTCGCTTAGCTCCTTTTCCAACCAATCAGCTTGCTCCTCATCAATTGTATATTTATACTTTTTGTAATCAGCCCTCACGTTGATGGTATTCAGCATAATAAACGAATTGCCATTTAACGTTTTGGTATGATAGAGGCTCTCAAATCGATTTAAATACTCCTTTTCAATTACTTCGTATCCCCTTTGTGGCGATACTAATTCGTGATTGCCTGGCGCCATCCAAATTGGGACATTCAATTTTGAAAACTGTAAAATTAATTTAGAAAACTGACTTTGAAGAACGCTCGACACTGAGTCTGTTGGAACCTTATCCCCATATAACCCCATAATAGCATCGCCTGTAAAGATGATGGCTTGCGGTTTAAGCTCTTCTATTTTTTCAATAAACCTTTTTACTTGGTCTGGGTTTCCTTCTGTTAACAGCGGATAACAATGGCCTATAACAACAAAAGAACTCAAATCAGCTTTTTCAATTTGCGCAATCGAACTACTACATCCTACGGTAGTAACAACCAAAATTCCAAGAATATTTAACGAGAAAATAGCTAAAACTAAACTTCCAACTTTTATAAACCCTAATGCGCGGTTAACTAAACGCTGACTAATTTTCATCACATCATCCTTTAGTTTGCTACTTATCATTACCAAGAGTTTCATTTTCTTTTGTCGTTTAACAGATCATTTAAATCAATCACTTTTTCAAACCAATTAATTTACTTGCATTAAGAGAAGGCTGATTTATTTTGTTGTTACGGATAATTTCAGAATTAGAGTCATTTACTGAATTAGTCTCTACGCTCTTAAACTCAATATCACCTAGTTCAATTCGAGTTTCTTTAAACTGAGAATGAGTTCTTAAGGCTCCTATACCAATTCGAGCATTTTCTATTGTTGCTTTAATCACCTTAACCAGAGAACCGTTATTAGCATATATTGAAACATCGGACTTTTCTATTTTAAGCGCATCTATTACCACAATGCTTTCCCTTAATACATACAATCCTTTTTCTCCAATATTACGAATTGAAACATCGGTAATTTGTACTTCACAATTATGTAAATGGATGCCATTAATTCCAATATCTACAATTTTTAATTCAGAAATAGCTCCTTTTATAAAGTCCCCTCTAAATCCATTTCTTTTGGTATCAGATATTGTTAATCCCTTAATCTCCACATCGGTTCTAGCTATGCTTATTGCATTTGCCCCTCTGCTGTTAGAAATTATTACGCTTTCTATTTTTAAAGGCGATTCAAAAAAGGTGATTCCTCCAAATGTGCTCCAGCCCTTATGAGATGGGGAAGATAAATTCTCGACACGCACCCAACTCAATTCCGATTTTTCCGCTGCTTGTAAAACTGCAAGTCCTTTCCCTGTATTGTCAGATGACAACAGCACCACAGGCCTTTCTTTGGTTCCTTTAAATTTAAGAGGAGAATAAGAGATTATTTGAGCCTTTTTCTGGAAATCTAATCGAAGGCCTTCTCTTGCAATTACGGTATAGCCTGCCGGAATAATCATGTTTTTATCCAATACTCTATCACCAGATTGAAATGTGATTGTTTTATCCGTTTCATCAATATAAAGAAAATCGAATAACTTGATGTTGGAAGGCTGTCGAATAACACTGCTAGACAATTCCTTCCGCTCGATATCATTAAAGGGAATTATCGGTTTTAGCACCTCATTATTTATTCCGGCTATTGTTCCTACCACTTTTAGCAAACTGTAATCTTTCGAGATATCAAATCCCTTTTTTCTCCTTCCTTCAAAATAACTTTTAAACTTACTGCTAAGCTCAAATATTACGAGCTTAGACTGTCCTCTTCCAATATATTTACAAGTGTCGTTAGGGAGCGCAAGAATACCTTTACCTTTCCCTTTTAAACCCAACATTTCTTGAGCCAAATGAGAATAATTAGTTATCCTTAAAGCAATTTCATCATCATTGGCATATTCGAAAGTAACCATGAAATTCCCGTTACTTTTCAGGTGTTTTTGCATTATCCGCGCATTGTGCTTAATAAACTCCGGATCATATTTTCCCTCGGAATAATAAGCTTCTACAATATTTACAACTGATGCTAATTTATCTTTGTAAAATTTATCCAATTCCTCCACATACTCCGGGCTAGAGTATTTTTGCAATGCACTAGCAAACGCCTTACTATATGCTACTTGATGCTGAGATTCAAAAAACTCATGCACTTTTACAAACTTTTCTCCTATTTCATAATCGAATCCAATTGGCTCTAATCGAGAGGTATTCGGGTTGTAATAAAATCGGAGGTTGTGCCAAATAAGGGCATGTGTACTACCCAGTAAATTGCAAATTGCTGTAAACTTTGCAACCTCTTCAATGTCGAATACCTCTTCGGCAGGTAAATTTCCTTCGCTATATCCTTCTATAAGGTTTTTAGCCATTTCCATGTCTACTCTTTTGTCAGGATCCTTTAAATTCTTCTCTTCAGAAAAGAAGGTAGCACAACCAATACGATACTGATCCCTATCAAAAAGCAGCCACCATTTACCAGCTTGCCTTGAGTAAAGTCTTTCTTGCCAAAGCATGTCCTCATTAAATTTCAGAATCAAATCGCCCGACCTATTGCTGTTTTGTAAAATCTTCTTATCAAAAGCCTCTTCCATTGCGAATAGTCCAAAATCAAGCGTAGTCACATTATCACCGTCTACCTTGTCTACATACACATGTACAAATTTGTATTGTAACGCGATTAGATCTTCTTTACGACATACTTCGTGAGCAATATATTCGCCAGCATAACCCCTTGTTTTTGGATGTTGAAGAGAAAATTTTCTCATGCCCATTACGGTATTATCTCCCTTTAACTTCACTCTAAACGACCATTTCTCCTCATCCTTCAAATGGTCTGTCCAATCTCCTTTAAGCCTCATGGAGCCCTTCATTTGGGCATCATTGCCCGCTTTTACCTTTACTGGAACATAATCATCTGCTTCGCCAATTAAAATACCAGCTTTTAAAGCCTTATCTCGCTTTGCTTTTAACTTATTGTAATCGTCAATCGAAATTTCTATTCGAACTACGCTGACTTCTTGATCTCCACTAATACATACTATAGGTTCAAAATGATCTATTCCTTCAGCTACTGTAATTACTTTAGACCAAGCTCTTATTTTAGCACCTTTAAACCTTTGTCCAGTTTCTATTTTAACGTAATCTAAATTAGGAACTACAGTAAAATCGATGTGGTATGTTTTGCCTTTATATGAATAAGAAATAACATTGGCTTGAAAGTCTCTATTGACAAAAGATCTCGTTTTACCGTCTTTAATAAGATTCTTTTTATCCTTTGGAAAGAGGTGAACAAATGTTTTGCTCCCTTTCATTGTGTCTGTAAGTAGTCCTTCTGTTATGTAGATGAGTTTTTGAATTCGACCATCTGTAATTAGATGAACATCAAAAATATCTTTGTGCAAAGGTGTTTCAGATATAAGACCTTGGTACTTATCTGGTAATTCGGGTAAATTACTTGACTGATTTGTTGATGTATTACAAGAAACAAAGCAATAGAGAATTACTAAAATGCTCAAATTTCTGTACATCATTATGCAAGACCTCATTTGGAAGATTGGTTTTAATAAAGGATAAAGATAAAACCTTTTTTTCTAATTTATTTTCTTCCGAAATAGGTTATAAACAATCAAGCGGCTTAATGCCTGAATAGATATGTTTTATGAAATACTAAAGATTAATGATGTCCTCTCCGTTAATATCAATTACGGCTTCATCTACCAAAGAAACTTTTCCTAGCAAATCCAACACATTATCTTTCGTATGATCTTTGATACCCGTGATTTTGAATTTCTTATTAACGCAAATTTTCTGTACGTCTAAGTCAACAACGGTCATTGTACCAGGTGCTCCCGAATACATCCAACCTACCAAGAAAAGGTAATTTTTATTGTTCATTTTAATCCAAAGGAACTTATTAGACTTTAATTTATTCTGGCTAAGCAGTTCTTGAGGAACAGGATAGTTATCGCCAAAGTTTACCCATCCATCTACATTTATCTCATCAATAAACACATCTCCCTCCTTATTCGATAACTCAAATCTTAAGAAATCACCTGGATCCTCCCAGCCTTTTATGTGTTTGGCGGTGATAATTAAATTTTTGCCTCCAACCGAAATATTATGTGTTTCGTCCAGTACAAAATCAGAACTTGTAGTTAAACTTTTAACAAAATCGTTATAAGTAAACTCATCTACTAGCTTTGAGGCCTTGGTTCTGGCAGCATGAAAATGATCAACTGAAGTTGCCTTTTTGGCTTCGTCAATAGTAGCCTCGCCACCTCTTGATTCTCCTCCACAACTACCTAAAAGGGTACTAATACCCAATATTAATCCGACGAAATAAAAATTGATCCTTTTCATAATTTCACATTTTGCTGATACAAAAAATTGGAATGCTATATTAACTGGTTAAATCTAAGCATTTTAGCTTGTCTAATGCAACTTTTTTGTCAAATATTTTTTTGACTACAAGTTTTACATCCTTGTACATTAATTTACCGATTAAGTTACATTTATACCTAATTAATAACTTATATCTTCATGGATTGAAGTGTTTTACTCCATTTTTTGGGAGATATTTTTTTAGCTGATTCATAGCTCTTTTGCCCCATCTCAAATAATTCACTGCTAGTTTTAGACATCAAACGCTGCAAAGCGTCAACAATCTCAGTATGTTGGTTGGAATTAAACAAGTATCCATTCTCTTTATCATCTAAAAACGCTGTTGAAGATCCTACGTTTTTAGAGCACAATATTGGCATACTTGCAGCCACCATTTCATGTGCCACAACGCCCCATGGCTCAAAATGACTTGGCTGAATAAATGCACCAACTTGATCAATTATTTCAGGTAATTCATTAGGTTGCTTAAAACCGAAATGCTTTATTTTAGGATGTTCATCTCGCTGATCATAGGCATCTCCTGTACCGACACACCACAATTCCCAATCAGGAAAATCGTTTGACAACTCTTTGAATGCTTTCCATAATTCAAAAATGCCTTTATGTTGTGTGTACCTCCCGATATATAAGATTCTCTTCGGATAATTTTCTTTTTTTGCCTCCCTACTTCTATCTCCTATAGAATTGAACAGCTCCACATCTGCACTATAAAAACCTTCTTCTATAGTGCCAATACCCAATTTTTCTGCAAATTTTCTCTGAGGCAAACCCGGTACCCATGCATGAGAAAATATTCTCTTCAAATAAAATGGCGATATCAAAGCGGCAATTTTCTGCTTTATACTTCCATCCCAATGATTATCTATTGCTACCGCCGTTGGAATTTTGCCTTTGTACTGCTTTACTACTTCTAAATATCCTTTGTCCATCCAGCCGCTGGTAACAATAACCTCGGCGCCAAAATCATCAATAGACTGCTTTATTAATTGGGGTGTTTTATCCGTTCTATCTATGATCTCGCAATTTTCTATGGGATCGAAAACAAAAGGAGCCTCTTGGTTAATTGGCCAGCGATAAACCAACAATTGATTGCCTTGTTCGCAAAACTTTTTAAAACAAGCTAAGGTGTAACCCGCTAATTCTGAATATAAAAAAACTGCTTTCAACTAATGTTATTTATGATCTTGAAACACGCCAAATATGGTGAAAAATACAATCTTTAAATCAAGGTATAACGACCAATTGTTTACATAAAACCGATCTAAACGAACTCGATTCGTAAGCATATGCGAATCATCTATTTCGCCTCTATAACCCTTAATTTGAGCTAAACCCGTAATGCCAGGTTTAATAGCATGTCGGTTCATAAAGTTTCCAATTAATTGGCTGTATTCCTCCGTGTGCTTTAACATGTGTGGCCTAGGACCTACAACGCTCATATCTCCTCTGAAAACATTAAGAAATTGTGGGAACTCATCTAAACTCGTGCTTCTAATAAACTTCCCAAACGATGTTATTCTATCATCGTTTTTAGTTGCTTGAATTCTATCCGAATCCTCATTTAATCTCATACTCCTAAACTTCCAGCAATTAAACTCCTTGTTGTCTACACCCGTTCTTTTCTGCTTAAAAAATACAGGCCCTTTTGAAGTAAGCTTAATGATAAGAGCCATTATAGGAAACAGCCAAGAGAAAACGGTGGCGATTATAAAAACTGAAAACAGGATATCGAAACTCCTTTTAAGCAGTGTATTATAGGGGTCATCTAAAGGTGTTAAAGGAATACTAATGACTGTGGTATGGCTCAGGTTTCGAGATTCTATCATTTTAGAACTGAGTCTTTGCCAATCTAAAACCAGCCTTAACCGAATGAAATTGTTATCGCAATAATTGGTTAATTCATCCATCAATTCATCGTTTATCAACGAAATTTTAATGTAGACTTCTGAAATTGGAGAATCCTCTTTTAACCTTTCTAAATCTGCCACTAAATTATCGGCATCTTCTATTTTTATAATTTTTTGACAGCCTTCATCAATTGAATTTTCAGTTAAAAATGTTTCAACATCCTGAATTGAAAATCCATCGCCAACTATCAAAATAAGGTTTTTCTCGTTTTGTCTAGATAAATAACTCTTGTAAATCATGTTGATTATTGCACGAGCTACAAACATCAATCCTCCGAAACCAATAAACGTGTACATGAGCACCAGCCTAGAATAGAATGTTTTAACTAATCCGTTAAAGGCAATGGTAACCAACAAATGAAATAAAATAACAAGCGCTACTCTTAAAAAATATCGTTTACGACCATAGAATAGCAGGGACCCGTATATTTTTTGGGATTGAGATAAAAGAATCCACGATAGGTTGATGAAGATTAAAAGCGCAAGGTAATTGTCTTCTAAAAAACCATAGGATACTTCATTTTTAAACCTAATGGAGGTGGCAATAAAAAACGCTACGTTTAACGCTATTATATCGTTAAAGCGATAATAAATTCCCAGAAAATACTTGTGACTTCTTATCACTTTTTGGCTTTGTATGGACTTGGTATTGCGTGCAATTTTGAATACCTAAGCCATTTGTCGTGTAAATTTAACAAATAACCCTAATTACTTATACAAGCCTTTGTTTTGATTAGTTGAACAGGAAAATATAAAGAGGTATAAAAATGACCCGAAAAAAGAAAAGGTAAATAGGCCATATTGTCTTTCAAGTAAGGATTCTGTTATTCCATTAAACAGAAATAGCACTAAAAATACAACCATTAATATATTGAATTTCGAATCTATATTGAATCCCAATAAAAAATAAATTAACCCCAAAAAGCAGATAAGCCCAATTATACCTGAGTACAACAAAATTTGAAGGTAGAGGTTATGGGCATTGTATCCGTGTTCTAAACCTAGTTTAAAATCGTGTTCTTTATAGGTTTTCATCAGCTCTTTATGAGCGGTTCCTAATCCATGGCCAAATAATATTGAGCGATTTATCGTTTCTAGCGAATAGTCCCATTTTTCCAATCTTAATAATACCCCTCCGTATTTAACAGACTTATAATCTATTACTTCTACTAATCTTTGATACAATATTTTATTGCTAAAAACGAGCGTAACCATTACTAGAAAAACAGCACTTATGGAAAGTAATTTATTTCGTTTTAATTTGATACTGACCAGTAAATAATAGAAGATCATTAAAACGGTAATCACAATTGAAGTTCGGGCAGATAAAAAGAAAATAACCATTAACTGTACAGCTAATCCGCACAAAACCCACACTTTTAACTTTCTACTTAATTCATTAAATTTTATTAAATAGAATAAAGAAAGGAAGAAAGAAATGCTCAAAATCAATGATAAATAGATCGGTTGAAATCTTAACGGCTCAGCAAATAAACTATAACTGAAATACCAATAATTGAAACTTTCTACCAACAAATAACCCCTGAAGATTGCAGTAATTAAAAGATATAAAGATGCGACTGTGGCCGCTACACAGAAAACAATAACGTGCTTCTTAAATCTTTCTTCATTTAAATTATAGCTGGAGGTAAGAATAAAAACAGGCATAATAATTAATGCCGCAAAATATCCCATTTTTTGAATGCCACTGTCGGAATAATTAAGCAAGGTTGGGATGGCCATAACCGCGTAAAACAGTAGGAAACCAATAATAACTTTGGTCTTTTCATAATGAATCCTAATTAGAGTTTTCTGTTTTTGAAAAAACATGCTAATTAGGAAGTTAATACCTATTAACTCTAACGACATTGTATTTAACCCTTTATGTAATGGGAAGGTGATTAAAAATAAGTTGAACAGTAAAAATAGCCGCCCATCGTATGTGTTTAAACCAAATTTGTTTATTAATCTAAACATTCAATAAAGTAGTTTGTGTATTCCGAATTTATGCTGTTCCAACTGTACTTGGTTTTAATTTTAGAGAGACTATTTTCAACTTTATCTGGATGATCTTCTTTGTTTAATCCGTCAAGATAACTTGTTACCTCCGCAACATCTGAAAAATAGTAACCATCCTGTTCTAAAATGTATTTGTTAAAATTGTTATTGTGTGCAATTATTAATGAAGAAGAAGACATTGCTTCTAACAGCGATGGGTTTGTTCCGCCAACGGAATGACCATGAAAATATAGATTAGAATAAAACCTCAAGCAATTTAGCGCCTCCATATCATATATCCCATCAAGAAAAACAATTTTATCTACTTCTTTAAACTTGTTTACAAGATACTGGCCAAAGGTATTATTTGTTTTTCCTATTACGATAAATTGCTCTGGGCTTTTAGACAATAATACCCCATCTAATATGGTTTCAATGCTATTTTCGGGCTCTATTCGGGCAATCAACATATTATATTGGTACTTAACCAACTTGTACTTTTCAAGGTACTGCTCGTTGATGCTTTGAGGAATAGACGCACCATAAGGGATGTATTTTGATTGCTTTTTGTAGCGTTCGTACAAGCTTTCTTGAATTCCGATAGAATCTGAGATCAGAAAATCGCTATTGTTTACCGCTAATTTTTCGGCATATTTTAAAAACCGTTGTACAGGCTTAGAAAACTTTGATCTTTTCCATTCCAATCCATCCATGTTGGTAATCACAATACTTTTTTTAGGCATTAACCAATGCCATATAGAGCTACTTGTATACCCTAATTGTAGAATGATATCAAAATTTCTATTGCGAGCGTCTAGGATGCAGTTTAGGTCGTAAATAAACTGCCCTACGGTACCCATTTTATGCTCGGGATCATTTTTAGCTATTAGATTTACCCCCTTCCAAGTTTCTTCTTTATATGGATGCTCAGAGGAATTGTAAACGTAAACTTCGTGATGCTCCTCAACTAAATGCTGAGATAGAAATTCTGCAAATTGTTCGAATCCTCCGTAATTGTTAGGGATTCCACGTGTTCCCAATATGGCAATGCGCATTTAGTTACTTTTTATGATTGAAGGATCGAGCTTTTTATCATCTAACGAAGCATAATAATAAGTAGATATTACATAAAAAGCATTAAACGCAAGCAGAGAAAAAATACTTTGTTTCTCTATTCCAGAGCTTGTTAGATCACAAAATATCATTATAAAATTTATACTGAATAAAAGCACGAGATAATCCTCGTTCTTCTTCGACCTGAAAAACAGATAAATAGGGTAGAGGTAGATGAACAAATAAAGCGCAATACCCGAAATTCCATGGGCATTAATTAAGGATAAAAAGCCATTGTGTTGATTTAATAAAACTTTATAAACTACACCATATTCATTTTTATATGAATTAAATCTTCCGGGTCCCAAGCCAAAAACGGGATTGTCTTCTATCATTTTTGATGAAGCTTCCCATAACTCAAATCTTGTTTTTATTGAGCTTTGGCCTTTAACAATGGCATCTTCCTCACCACCAAATCCGAGTCCAAAACTGATTATACCAAACATAAATAAAAACTTAAAAACTATTAAAGCAACTGCGCCCGTAATGTTCGGAATAACGTATTTAATCTTTTTTAAGAGAATTAAATTTAACAGAATAAACCCTACCAACGAAACGATATTTGACGACCTATTGGCAGTTGCTATTACGATTCCTACTCCCACAATTACTCCTATAATCAAAAGTATTTGGAGCGGCCTTTTAAATTTATTATTGGTGAGCACTAAATAGAAAAAGCCACTTATAGAAGCAATAATATTTCCGAAGGAATTTAATTGCAACGAGCCGCTTGTAAGTCTATAAAGGTTTTTGGTATATGTGTTTACCGACGACTCTAACAATAAAAAAACGACACTAATTGTTAAGCCTATTAAAATTTCTTTTTGATGTTTTCTAAAATCAAAAATTGAAAACAACAGAAAAATCCATGCTAAATAACGGAGTTGAAAAGAGAAGGAAACAGAGATTAAAAAATCGTTGATTGACTTTGAGAAAAGCAGATTGATTACGTATGAAATACTGATTAATACGAATACAACGAAAACAATTTTATTGTCCATTAAGGTCGCTTTAAACCTTTTCTTTTTTATAAAAATATAGTAACTGATGATGGAAAATAAATAAACATCTAACCATGTAAAAATAGGACTAGGAATGATTTCCTCACCTTGAAATCCGAAGAAAACCCCAGGAAAAAACCGATTTATAATTGATGGAAAAGCCAACAACATGAACGGTAGGATTATATAGAAATACTTTTCTTTTACAACCGACATGCAGGTAAGCAAAATGAAGAGTGCTAATGATATTAATCCTATATTATTTAAATCTCTAAAAATGAGATTGTCGCTATTAGAGCCAATAATTATTGCAACAAAAAGGGGAACTATCAACAAGAAACAGATTGATAAATAAGTTATTCTAATTGTTTTAATATTTAGACTTCCCTGCATTATCCCTAATAAATCGGATTGATTTTAATATTTATTGTTTTATAAATACGATGTAAATTCTGATCTAATACAAGGTCTTTATGAAGGTAACATTTAATTTCACAACTATCATCAATGATTAACTTGAGGTTGATTAAAGCCGAAGAAGGGTAGGAGTAGATAACCTTAGAAGGGTATTTGCTAATTACATCTTCAATAATTTCGTCCTCGTGTATTTCCACAAAATCTACATTATGTTGTGCTGCCAAATTGCGAAATGTGTGCTTTTCATCTTTACGGTAGGTGTTAAAAGCGGGATGACCTTTGTAAACAATCTCACTAAAAGATTTTTCGGCTATTTCTTTAAGGAAAACTTTGTAATATTCTAAGATATTTTCAATCGGCCCTCCTAAAATTAAACATCTATTGGTTTTATTATTTTGGTGTTCTTTCAACCTAATAGCGCAGCTTATTTTCTTACTTCTTTCACCTAATGTAAGCTCTGGCAGTGGCGTATAGATTTTATGAATCCTATCATTTTTATAAGGATATATGGTTTTATTGTACTTATAAAGTATACCCACCATTAACCCTCCAACGATTCTTTTTAAATGTTGTGAGTTAAATTTTTCGCTGTAGTCGTTCAATGAGAGCAATCCTTCATAAAATAAATTAATCTTGGCATTTCTGTTTATCAATTTATTATGGAAGATAAAATTCGTTAGTAAACTACCTGTGTGACTTACAAAGATCTCTAGGTGGTTTTTATGTTCAACTAAGTTTAAAATTTTTTTTTTGGCTTTAGAATGATTAATTAGGAATGAAAAATTGCCAACGCTTCTCAATTTTAAAGTTTCTACTTCGCATTTGAAGTTATATCCTCTTAAATTTCCTTGAGAATAGATCAGCAAAATATTCTCATCCTTCTTATCAAAAAAATTAAGAATAATACATTCAGCGTAGTATAACTGAAAGGGTGTAAAACAAATAAAGATCTTCATTAAACAACTAAAGTTTAGGCTAAACGAATACCTGTGCTCTTTGTGCAAATCTATATTTTAATATATAGATTAGTCCAAAACTT
Source organism: Flavobacteriales bacterium (assembly GCA_013214205.1). Taxonomy (GTDB): domain Bacteria; phylum Bacteroidota; class Bacteroidia; order DT-38; family DT-38; genus DT-38. Next base: position 9,423 of record JABSPQ010000331.1, on the reverse strand, counting down.
ACTAATTTGGAGATACCTGCTCCATATAAACCCCAAGAGCTAATTAATAAAATATTTAGGATAATATTAAATGCGGCTATAAAGATTGAGATGTACAGTATTTCATTATCTCGGTGATATCCGATTAAGATAAAATGGTAAACGTAAGAGAGGTTAAACAGAATGGTTGCAAATAAAAGCAGGTAAAAAACATCTTTGTCTTTTGTAAATATTTCTTTTCCCATTAGCGTTAGAACTGGATCAAACAAGAAAAAGGCCCCAATTATTGCAATGCCAGAAAAGATTAAAATCTCTTTTAACATACTGCGTTTAATCTCCTTAAAAAGCGTTTTATTATTGTTGTAAATGGCCTTAAGTAACTTAGGGTAGAGAAGGGTTATTACCAACGTAAATAAAACGGTACTTAGCATATTACTCAATTGGGTGTAAAAAGTATATACCCCCACAATCTCTCTGCCCATGGCGTAATCTACCATGTATCTATCTGAGAACTCTATAATTTTATAAGAAGCCGTTCCTATTAAAAACTTTGTTGCCACAACAAAACCCTCTTTAATCCATTCTTGATTGATCTTAATTTGTGTGCCTTTGTATCGTCTTATTAAATAAATAATTCCTATCCCATTAGATAGTATTCCTGCATATACCCATGGGAGCATGATGGCAGATAAATCAGTTTGAATGATTTTCTGCATATACCAATATGGTAAGAGTAGAAAAATCCATAGTCCTGTTCTTATAAAAAACAGAATATTTGCTAAAATGGATTGCTCGAGCACAATAAGAATTCGGAATATTTCTAATCCAATATGTTCTAGAGCGAGGAGTAGGTAGAACAGGATTAATAAATCGGAGCTGATATATTCGAAATAAAACAGAAGGTAAAAAAAGGGTAACGTGATTAGGTAAACAATTGCATGTGCGATGAGTTGATTAAACAACAAGTTGCCTTGATCTTCTTCGTTTACTTTTAACAGCTCTCTGTTGGTGTGTGCATAAAAATCATACCCTACTATTAGAACAGAAAGAGTAACAGTGGTAAAGAAGATGCCATAATCGCCAAGGAGTTCTACCGAGAAGTTTGCACCTATATAAAATATAAGTAGAAAACGGCCTGCTATAGAGAAAACTCTGAAGGCTAGGTTAAATACTTTTTGTTTAATCAAAATCCTCTTGTAATGGTTAAACTTTATTAATAAGATCCCAACTTAATGGTATCCCTTTTTCAACGTCCTTATTGAACTTTTTTCCAATTACCTCATCATAAAATTTAGGATGCATTCCGTAAGCCGGTCTCACAGAACGAATATTTTCCTCGGTAATTATATCATCTTTTTTTACGTTTTCGGCAACAAACAGCGACCTAGAAAATTCTCTGCTCCGCTTATTCTTTTCAGTCATCTTATAGTCAACCTTCCCAATTAATTTTTCTGCTTTTCTAACACCGTTAACCATTTCGGTAAACTCTTTTTCATCTAAAGAAAAATGCGCATCCGGTCCTCCTACATCTTTGTTTAAAATAAAGTGTTTCTCAATTACTTCTGCGCCAAGTGCAACAGCAACAATAGGTGCTTCAATTCCCAAGGTGTGGTCTGACAAGCCTGCTTTTACTCCAAATTTTTCTTTAAGATCGGCAATCGTTAAAAGGTTGGCATCTTGGGGTTCAGCTGGGTAGGCAGTGGTACATTTTAGTAATGTAATTTGAATATTTCCCGCATCTCTACAGGTTTTTAAAGCCAATTCTATGTCTTCAATATTGGCAATTCCTGTAGACATTATAATCGGTTTACCTTTTGAGGCCATGTATCGGATTAAAGGTATATCAGTAATTTCTAAAGAGGCAACTTTATATATCGGACAATTTAAGTTTTCTAAGAAATCAACTGCTGTTTTATCAAAAGGAGAAGAAAAACAAACCAAACCTTCTTCTTTCGCCACTTCAAAAAGCTTTGCGTGCCACTCCCAAGGTAAAGAAGCCTCTTTGTATAAATCGTAAAGATATTGTCCATCCCAAAAAGTTCCTTGGGTAATTTTAAAGTGCTCCTTATAACACTCTAGTGTAATGGTATCGGCAGTATAAGTTTGCAATTTAATGGCATCAGCACCTGTTCTTTTCGCTGCTCTAATGGTTTCAATGGCAATGTTCAAATCTCCCCCATGATTGGCAGATAACTCAGCTATTATAAAAGTTTTTTCGCTCATTAATTAAATTGGTGTTGCATAAACAGAAACCGAACGGCCTAAATTTAAATCAGCTAGCGATTCATAAAAGGCTTTTAACTTTTCTCCTTTTCCATGCTTAGTCATCATTTCTTCAAAGTGTACTCTTTTGTTGTGACATTCTCTACCAATGGTAGGGTTACCAACATATTGATCTCCGAATAACAAGAATATATCTAACGGAAATGAAGCAGTGCAGTTTACAATTTTATATCCACAAGCCTTTAACAGATTCTGTAAGGATTTGTGAGAGAAATAATTGATGTGATTAGGAGGGTATACCCACCACTCATCAAGATTGTATTCGGCATTGGCCGCTGTTTGAAAATCATTGAAGTCGTTTGGCACATCTATTACCAAAAGCCCATTGTCTGTTAAGAGAAACTCCTTAATGTTTAATAACGTTTTACGTGGCTCTCTTAGATGTTCCAATACATTCATTAACAGCACCAAATCCGATTTATTTTCTACTACATCAAAGTTTTCAATGCCCGTATGAATTGCATTAATTCCATTCTCCCTGGCATATTCTACGCCCTCAATAGATGGTTCTAAACCTGAAACCGACATCCCTTTATTTTTTAAATAAATGAGTGCCTGTGCAAAGCCAAATCCTATATCAAAAACGGTCTTATCATCAATCCTTCCATCAAAGAAAGTACTTGCCTGTTCGTATATGGCTTGCCATCTAGAATTAAAAAAAGCTGATTGCTCTTGCTGTAATAGCAAGGATGAGTTGTTAAAATACTGTGCGTTGGCGTCGTAAAATTCTTTCGCGTAAAACTTTTCAACCTCCTCCTGAGTTGGGATAGGATCCACTCGTTTAAAACCATCCTCAGGGTCTACAATTACATTCGCTTTCATATTTTAATAAACTAGCTGTTGGGTAAATTATAGGCTGCTGGTACCTCTGGAGTTTCAGAGCGTCTTCTAACTCTGGTAAATTCATCTTTTGGTGCAATTGCATTAAAGCCCATTAATGCTTTTTGAGCATCTGTTAACTCATTATAAATTTCTAACGGGGTATTTTGCATGTAGTCGAACGAGGGCTTTATAAACCAGCGCGCATAACCCAGGGCTAAAGCCCAACGGCTCTCCCCGTTAACATTGGCACCTCCACCATGCCATAAATTGGCATTAAATATTATGGCGCTTCCCTTTTTAACATTTACTCTAATTTCATCGTCATAAACTTTTCCATTCTCTGTGAATTCCATGGTGGTATGACTTCCTGGAACAATTCTGGTAGACCCATTATCGAAGGTAAAATCATCTAATGCCCAAAGAACGTTGGTTATAATGCAATAGTTAATTCCAGGTAATCTACTATCACTGTGTAGTTGCTGTCCAGGGTTGCCTTTAAGTGGACATCTTGCAGAGTTATTGTATAAATAATAAGGCTCAGAGTCGTTGTATGAACCCGTTAGAAGCATGTAGTCTAGGATTTCTAAGACTTCTGGATGTTGAAAAAGTTTGTACCATGATATGTCTTTATTATGCAGGTTATACACCACTTTTTCAAGGGATTTATTATCTAGACCATGGGCAGTTGAAGCACCATTACTAGCATAGCTGGATGCATATTTTAAGTAATCTTTTTCTAGTAAGGCTTTATATTTTTCGCATTCTTCAGGAGAAATTAATTCGTGAAGTATGGTATATCCTAACTCGTCTACTTGTTGTTTTGCTTCCATATATTATTATTTGTTAAACAGATAATCTATAAATGATAAATGACTAATAAAATCGGGGTAGTTTATTTGCTGATAGCTAATGTGCTCATAATTTTGATAGGACAAACCAATGTTGTTTTTGCAAAAAATATCGTTTTCCTCTATGTAACTCTTTGAACCCACTGGCGACAAGTAATGATCGCATTCCAAATGTTTACAAATTTCTATTATTCCTTCTACCTTAGGCTGGTGAAGGTTGAGTGATGACGATAAAACCAATTCGGTTTTAATTTCCATTTTTTGGCATCCATATTTTATCAAGTCGATATTCAAATCTACCAGTTTTGTATGCTTCTTTGAGTATATTTTCTCTAACTCTGGATAAACCTCAGTATAGTTTTTTGATTTTGCATAATTAGCTTGAATGGATTTAAAATGCTTTACTAAGGGCTTTTTGTTCAAGTCTATTAACACATTGTTAATTGGCTTTTCTTTCGAAGACTCCTTTGTTACCGCTATTGTTAGCATCTGTTCGCCATTTTTATCTCTAATTTTATTTCGCTGGTGCCACGATTGTTTCGAATATTGGGCATGGTCTAAAAAAACAAAAACATCGGCCGAGTTGATTAAGTCAAAATAGCCCAACCACGGAAGATAAGTAGGTTGCATTATTACACAAGTACTCATAAATAATCTTCTCTAAATAATGCCATAAAAATAATTTTTTGAAAAACTCCATTACTGTAATAATGATCTTTCAAACATCCTTCTATTTTGAAGTTAAGCTTTGAATACAAACCAATTGCTCTGGTTTCTTTGGAGGCAACTTTCAGGTATATTTTTAGCAATTCTAATTCTTTAAATCCCATTTCTAAAGTTGCTCCAAGCGCTTTCTCTCCTATGCCTTTTCCTTGATATTTGTTATCTCCAATATAAATTCCCAATTCAGCGTTCCTACTTTCAACATCAATAAACATTAGCCTGCTCACGCCAATTAGCTTAAAGCCATCCTGTAATTCAGCGTAGATTCCCTTCAATAATTGACCCGTATGGGCTGTATTTATTTTAATCCATTCGGTAGCCATTGTAACGCTGGTTAGTTGAAAATTACTCATAATTTGTTCCGATAATTCAGCATCAGACTTCCATTCAGCAATTCTATTTGCATCGGCCAAGGCTATATCTCTTAACTCAATATTCATAATAGCTTGCCATAAATCAATACATCTACCAGCTTATTATCTACCATTTTGTGCTTAACTAAGCGTGCTTCCAACTCAAAACCTTGCTTCTTAATTGGTTCAAAACGATAATCGGCCAGATTATATCCGTAAGTATGTATTTTATGTAAACCAGCTTCGAGTGCCATCTTTTCTATCAATCCTAAATATATTTCGAACTTTTCTAAATAGCTCTCTTCTGAATTAAATTTCGTTTTTAGTAAAAACGAAATTTCAGCATGCTTGCTCTTCCAATCTATATGAACTAAGCCTCCATACCCTATTAGTTCTTCGTTTTTAAAAAAACTTGTTAATATTTGATCGGGTTGTTCTTCATTAAAAAGCGACTGAACTGTTGTGGAAAAATAGGTTGTCTGTTCGTCTTCACTTAACAAATGACCTTGTCGTAGCACATCAATTTGATCATTTCTCCATTGCCTTATTGGTTCTTTATCCTGATACCGAATAGGAGTGATAAAAAATTCTTTATCACTAAAAACACTCTGTTCTAGGCACATGTATTTCGATGGAAAAATCATTATTTGAGGCGAAATTTTAATTCTGCTAGTGACCAATCTGTTTCGGAGTCTATATCTTGAGCTTCCAATTCGGATATAACAATTGTCCCAGCTGAATTGCCTACAATTTCTTCTCCTTCAGTAATCACGCTGGTTTTCATAAAGTAAAACTGACCTGCGTCGTGGTAACGTTTTTCTAAATCTTGAGAACGACTATTCTTCTCTTCTGGGTTCACGAAATTAACTATTCCGTTGTCAATTTTAAGCGCACGTTGAATAGGAAAAGAGAACTCTACAACCGGAAAAATCGACTTTAACTTGTTCCCCGTAATTTTAGAAAACGCTTGATTTAATCGATTTGCAGATGTAAAAGGAGCAGTGGCATATAAACAGCATGTGTAATCGAAGTACTTGCCTTGCTTTGCGTATTCGGCAATCACCTCGTTTAAAACTTCGAAGGTGGTTGCTTCGTCATTTGCATTTCTTTCGCTTCTTAAAAAAGGCACTTTGGCTCCAAAGCTTTTGGCTATTTCGGCAATTTCTTGGTCATCGGTAGACACCATTACTTCATCAAATAAATTTGAATTGATTGCATTTTCAATAGAATACGCAATGATTGGTTTGCCTAAAAATGATTTGATATTTTTTCTCGGAATTCGTTTACTTCCGCCTCGTGCTGGTATGATGGCTAGGTTACCCACGAATAAATTCTTTAACTTTTTCTATTACAACGTCTTGCTCTTCCTCCGTTAAAGTTGGGAACATCGGTAAACTGATACAGCGTTTATAGTAGTTTTCTGAATTAGGAAAATCACCTTCTTTCCAACCGAACTTTTTGTAATAGGGCAATAAATGAATGGGGATGTAATGAATTTGACAGAAGATATTTTGAGTTCTCAAGAAATCGTAAAGCCCTTTTCTGTTGTCCACTTCAATCACAAAAAGATGATGTGCATTCAGGTTTCCCTCAACAACTTTTTGCATTTTAATTTTTTCACCCTCAAATGCAGCTCTGTACTTATTCGCAATTTCTTGTCGGCGTGCAATACCAGCATCTGCTTTTGTAAGCTGACTATTAGCCAATGCGGCTTGGATATCGGTGATTCTATAATTGTAGCCCAACTCTTGCATTTCGTAGTACCAACTGCCTTGTTGGTCTGCATCCACCATGTCGATTTTCATGTTCTCCTTGGTGATTCCATGAGTACGAAGCATCAAAAACTTTTTGTATAACTCCTCATCGTTAGTGGTAATCATACCGCCCTCGCCAGCCGCAATGTGCTTTACGGGATGAAAAGAAAACGCAGTTGCATCTGCATAGTTTCCATTTCCACACAGTTGTTTTTCGCCTTTACTGTCGGTAAAATAACCACCGGGAGCATGGCAGGCATCTTCTAAAATTTTCAGATTGTGTTTGTCTGCAAACGCTCTAAGCTCCTCTGTATTTACTGGAAATCCTGCGAAATCTACAGGTACAATAGCTTTGAAAAACCCCTCTGAACGGGCCTCTACCAACTTTTCAAGTTCTATTAAAGAAATGGTATAAGTATCAGGATCGATATCGGCGAAATACACCTCGGTGCCAATATATTTTCCAACGTTGGCCGAAGCCGCAAAAGTAATTGGCGTTGTAATAATTCTGTCGCCGGGCTCAATTCCAAATGCCAACAACGATAAGTGTAAGGCAGCAGTTCCATTTGATACAGCCACCGCATATTTAGCGCCTACATATTTGGCAAAGTTTTTCTCGAATTCCCCGATTCTAGGGCCTTGCGTTAAAAAGTCGGCTTTTAAAGTTTCTACAACAACATCGATATCATCTTGAGTGATGTGCTGCTTACCATACGGTATATGAAATGAATCGGTCATACTGGTTATCCATTTAAATCAACGTGTTCTTCAATCAGCTTTCTCATGCTTTCTACCGTTTCCCATTGCTCGTTGGTACCGCTGTTGTACGAAAAGCCTTGAGGCACTTTTTTGGCGTTGAAACGCTCAATAAATTCATCTAAATTAAAGGCTGGAACGGATGGCAGGATTGCGTAATAATTGCCTAGATCGTAAGTGAAAAATGAGTCGGATGATGTAATCATTTCCTCGTGTAATTTTTCGCCCGGACGAATGCCAACTTCTATTTGCTCACAATCGGGATCAACAGCGGTTGCTACATCTGTAATTCTGTAAGAAGGAATTTTAGGTACGAAGATCTCGCCTCCCATGGAGTGTTTTAGCGCATGTAAAACCATGTCGACACCGCCGTCTAAAGAGATATTGAAACGCGTCATGCTTTTATCTGTAATCGGTAAAACGCCTTCCGATTTTTTCTTCATGAAGAATGGAATCACCGATCCGTTGGATCCCATTACGTTGCCGTAACGAACTACCGAAAATCTTAAATCTCTACTTCCTTTAATGTTGTTGGCGGCTATGAAAAGTTTATCTGAAACTAATTTTGCCGCACCATAAAGGTTAATTGGTGCACAAGCTTTATCTGTTGAAAGTGCCACTACATCGTTTACGCCAGTTTGTAAACAGGCGTCTATTACATTTTGAGCGCCATCTACGTTGGTTTTTACTGCTTCGGTTGGATTGTATTCTGCAATATGAACGTGTTTCATAGCAGCTGCATGAATCACGATGTCGATGCCTTCCATGGCTCTAATTAATCTGTCTCTGTCGCGAACGTCGCCGATAAAGTATCGGATTGCAGGGTAGTCTGCGTTTGAATATTCTTGAGCCATGAGAAATTGCTTTTGCTCATCTCTTGAATAGATTACTAACCGCTTTACGTTGGGCCATTTTTTAAAAATGGTTTTGGTTAGTTGTTTGCCAAGAGAACCTGTTCCTCCGGTAATTAAAATTGCTTTATTATCTAACATATTATTTTCTTATTGATGCTCTTGAAAGCACTGTAAATTCAACCTGATTGCCTTTTTAGGTTAAAGTAAATGTATTGATTATTGAGGGGAGTAGGCGAGGGAGTGGTAAATGTTTTCAATAGTGGTTTGTTGACTCTCCCCCCTTCCCCTCTCTATAGGGTAGAGAGAGGGGATAAATATGTTGTACTGAAATAGGTTGACAGATTTATATGTTATTTCTGTTCTAGATTTACAATGATAGTTTATTCCTGTAATAAGTTTACAGGTTGTTTATAATAGTTCTTCCATCTTCTTTTTAAAGGCCCTGAAGTTTCATGTGCTTGTTCAGGTGTTAACATGTTTATGCTCATATGTGGTCTATACGCATTGTATGTTTTAACACCCTGATCCAGACGTTCATTAATTGATAATGATTGATTCTGAATTTGGTACAAGAACTCATGTTTAATTAATCCTTTCGGCTATTGCATTTTCCAAAGAATCTCCGTTTTGAGTCATGCTGATTTTGATTCCATTGCTTTTCAATAACTTAGTGTATACATGTGAACAATATGGAATTCCTCTATCAGAGTGGTGGATTAAGCCATCTATAGGAAGCTTTAGCCTTTTAAGTGCCATCTGTAGAGCCGTTATACCATGTTTCGCTTCTAATGTGTCGGGTAGATAATATCCCATGATTTTCCGAGAGTAAGCATCTGTAATAAGCCATAAATATTTGAAGCCTTTTCCTACATTAACATATGTGATATCGGATACCCAGACGTGATTTGGACGAGTAATTTCAAGTTCACTTATTAGATTGTTGTATTTGCGATAATGATGATATGAATTAGTGGTTCTAATGACATTTCTATGCTTCCGGATTTCCATACCGTGTAATTTCATTAGCCTAAAGAAGCCATCACGACCTAAT
>JABSPQ010000330.1 GCA_013214205.1 Flavobacteriales bacterium | reverse complement strand
CTACATGTAAAGCGAACAATGTAAATCCTCAACATTACCTTTTACATGCAATCAGCCAAATGACATATTGTAAATCAGATCAAGACCGAATCAAGCTGTTACCGCAAAATTTCAAAGGGTGTACAAGCCAGCACTGATACACTACAGCTGCTGATTTAAATAAGATCAGATCGATTTTTATGGAGCTTAGTAAAGAAGATAAGCGATATCCTATTATGGTAATTACTGGCCATAAAAGTAGGATGACGGCTGATGCTCGTCACACTGATTTATTTGCCAAAGCTGATTACAAAGTTTCCCGATTAGCCATAATTATTCCTGATTTCATTCCTAAGATACTAGGCAATTGGTACATGAAGTATGTTACACAGCCTCGTTTTGAGTATAAAATATTTGATGCTGAGGATGATGCAGAAACTTGGTTATTGGAAAGTCTATTATTTAGCCGGACATCACCATAAGGTATTGATAGACAGAAGGATATAGTTATGGATTTGCTATAATGTAAATCTGGCTTGAGTGACCTGGTCTCTTGTTTATTCCTTTATAATTTGAAATAAATCCAGTTATAACAGCCTTAATTAATCCTTTAATTCCTGGGTTGTTTTGATATTTCTCGCTTAACATCGACACATAAAACGAGTCGAATATCATGGGCTTTACCTCTACAACTTTCATTTGAAATTGCTCAATTAACTTGGTTATATCGGCAGGTGTAAAGTGATATAAATGTCGAGGTACGTCGTAAGCTGCCCATTGGTTTTTGTAGTGCTTAGCGTCGTAAGAATTGCAGTTTGGAACCGCAATAATAAGGCGTCCGTTGTCCTTTAAAATTCGTTTTAACTCCCCTACTCTTTCCTTCAAATTATGCACATGCTCTAGCACATGCCACATCGTGATTATGTCGTATGATGAGTCTTCAATTGTGGCCAAATGGTCTTCTTCCTTAAGCGAAATATGATTGGTTTCTTGAGCTATTTTTCTGGCAGATTCGTCAGGTTCTACACCCGTAATTTCCCATCCATTGTCTCCACAAAATTTCAAAAATGCTCCAGTTCCGGCTCCAATATCTAGCACATTTCCTTTGGGTCTAAGACGGTTTAAAAGCGCTAATTTTTTGCTTAAAGTACAAACTTTAACCATCTGATAAATCTTGTTTACGATGCCTTCGTTGGTGTCGGAATGAGAAACATATTCATCAGATTCGTAATATTTTCCGATCTCGTTTTGGGCTGGTCGAGGGTTGGTAAATTTGAAATCACAACCATCACATTGCACAATATGGAAGTCTTCTTTGGTGATAGAATAGTCGTTGACTAAAAGAAATTCTTTGTGTGATTCGTGATCACAAATAGGGCACTTATTTAAACTTTCCATGGATATGTTTCACGTGAAACTAGCGACCCAAATGTACCATTAAAACAGAAATATCGGCAGGGGAGACCCCACTTATTCTGGATGCCTGACCAATTGTTCTTGGCTTAACCAAGTTCAATTTTTCTCGAGCTTCGGACGAAAGTGCAGTTATGGTTTCATAACTCATGTCGTTTGAAAGAAGCAAATTTTCTAATCGATCTAGCTTTTCTACGTTTTCATGTTCCTTTGCAATGTATCCCTCATACTTCATTAGGATTTCTGCCTGCTCTTCGATTTGAGGCCGAAAGATGCCCAAATTGGACAAATACTTCTCGAGTGAAGGTTTGCTATTGATTATATCTCTAAAGCTTAACTGCGGTCTTGTGACGAGGTCGAATATTTTGCGTTTTTGAGTGATTTTGTTGGTCTCGTTTTTTTCGAGTGTAGAATTAATTTCGTCCGGAGAAATACTTGTCGTCTTACAATATTTAATCAGGTTATTAGTTTCGGAGTTCTTATATTCTACGTTTTTCAAACGAATATCATCAATTAATCCCAGTTTATGTCCTTTTGGGCTTAATCTTAAGTCTGCGTTATCTTGTCTAAGCAATAATCTGTATTCTGCACGCGAAGTAAACATACGATATGGCTCATCGGTCCCTTTATTGATTAAATCGTCTATAAGGACTCCAATATATGCTTCAGACCGTTTTAATATGAAAGGCTCTTGTCCGTTATTTTTTAAATGGGCATTTATGCCTGCCATTAATCCTTGACTTCCGGCTTCCTCATATCCGGTTGTTCCATTTATTTGCCCAGCGAAGTATAAGTTTTTAATTCCTTTAGTTTCTAACGACATGTTTAATTGCATAGGAGGGAAGTAATCATATTCGATTGCATAACCTGGTCTAAACATCTTTACTTTTTCGAAGCCCTTCATTTTTCGCATGGCTTCAATTTGTACTTCTTCGGGTAAAGAAGTTGAGAAGCCATTAACATAAATTTCGATGGTATTCCATCCTTCTGGCTCAACAAATATTTGGTGTCTGTCGCGTTCAGAAAATCGTTCAATTTTATCTTCTATAGAAGGGCAATATCTTGGGCCAATTCCTTTAATCCTTCCGGTAAACATCGGTGACTTTTCGAAACCAGTTTTAAGAACATCGTGCGTTTCTTGATTCGTATATGTGATGTAACAACTTCTTTGTTTTGTTAACGGTTTTGTATCCGTATAAGAAAATTTCTCAGGATTTTCGTCTCCTGGTTGTTCTTCCATTTTAGAGTAATCTAAAGATCTTCCATCAACTCTTGGAGGTGTTCCTGTCTTCATTCTTCCAGATTCGAAACCAAAGCTATTTAGCTGCTCTGTAATGCCTGTTGAGGCTGGTTCGGACGACCTGCCTCCCGAGATGTTTTTTTCACCTAAATGAATGATTCCATTCATGAAGGTCCCTGCAGTAATAATAACCGATTTGGATTTTATTTTAACACCCATTCCAGTAACAACTCCTTTTACTTCTTCTTTTTCAATGATGAGTTCGCTCACCATATCTTGCCAAAAATCTACGTTAGGAGTGGCCTCTAATTTAAGCCTCCAAAGTTCTGCAAAACGAAGTCGATCACATTGTGCTCTCGGACTCCACATAGCAGGTCCTTTAGATTTGTTAAGCATCCTAAATTGGATCATTGACTCATCTGTTATAATTCCAGAGTAACCTCCTAAGGCGTCAATTTCTCTTACGATTTGTCCTTTTGCTACACCGCCCATGGCAGGGTTGCACGACATCTGAGCTATGGTGCCCATGTTCATAGTAACAAGCAGAACGCTTGAACCCATGTTGGCTGCTGCCGCTGCAGCTTCACAGCCTGCGTGTCCTCCGCCGACTATAATAAGATCGTATTCCTGTAACATATTTTTTTATTAATGTTCCACGTGAAACATCACGCAGAAATGGGGGGGAGCAAAGATAAATAAAAATCCTCTTTCTGAGTCATTTCTGTTTTATCTTCAACTGTTTTGTCTTTATATCCTAAAAGATGTAATACGCTGTGAATAAGAATTCTAAGTATTTCATTATCAAGGGATTGGCTGAATTTTGTTGCGTTTTCTTTTACTCGCTCTATACTAATGTAAATATCTCCAGAAATAAGATTGTCTTCACAGTAATCAAAAGTGATAACATCCGTAAGGTTATCATGATCCAAATGTTTCACATTTATCTTGTGTAACTCTTTGTCGGAAGTAAAGATGAAACTAATGTCTCCAGCTTCTTTTTTGTAATCAGAAATGGCGTTTGTAATCCAATTTATTACAGCCGTTTCATCTGGAAGTTGGAACACAATGTCCTCTTCATGGAAATATATTGATGCTTCTTCCATCAATTATTTAATTAGATTTATTTAGCTCGCGGTAGCAAGCGCAGGCACGTTGAAAGAAATATTTACCGTTCTACCCTCATCAGAAAACTCAACTTCATCTGATAAATGTTTGATCAAGAAAATACCTCTACCATATGGTTTCTCAATATTTTCTGGACTAGTAGGATCGGGTAGGTTCGTAGGATCAAATCCTTCACCTTCGTCGGTAATTTCAAAGCTGATATTATCTTTCTTAGATTCAAAAATAACAGACACATGTTTCTCTGGATCCGAATTGTTTCCATGAGAAATTGCATTGTTTACAGCTTCAGTTAAAGCAACTAAAATATTACCATAATAATCTCTATCGATTGTATGTATCTCGCACACATCGTCAATTAACTTTTCCACAAGAGTGATGTTCTCTAATTTAGAAGCAAATCTGAGTTTCTTGGTTTCCTCGAAAGGTGTTTTATCAATCATGCTTAATTTTTAATTTCAAGACTGTTAAAGTAGTCATTTACTTTGTTTTTATAAAACTTATTCAAAGAAGGTGGAATTGTTTTTAACAATTCTATTTCCTTTTTCTTTATGTCATAATAATCGCTGAAATCCGCTGGTGAAACAAGTTCATCTAACGCTTGAGCTTCTTTTGACTCTCTTTTGCTATCCCATTCTCGTTCTTTCTCCGCCTTCTCTGCCTCTAATAGCCTCGTTAAAATTTCTTGTTGTCTCTCTATCGTTTGCTTGTTAACTTTGCCGTGTACGATATCCTTTTCAGTTTGTTCCATTAATTCTTGTATTTTTTCAAGATCGCCCTTTCCGCTGCCACTTTTTTTGTCGCCATCTTTGCCTAATTGTTGTTGCATTTTCTGCAGTGCTCTGCGTATGGCCTCTTGTTTAGCAGCCATTTGAACCATTTCTTTACTTTGTATTTGGCCGTTCATTCCCTTCTTTAATCTTTCGTTTAATTGTTCTTGTAAAGATTTCATATCACCCAGTCCTTGTCCAGGCTTTTTACCTTGTCCAGGTTTTTTACCTTGCCCAGGCTTGCCATGGCCAGGTTTGTTACAGCTTCCAGGCTTGTCGCAACTGCTTTTACTCGGCTTATCGCAATCTCCTTTTTTGCCTAGTTGATCTGCCATTTGCTTATTTAACTGGTCTTTTGCTTCATCTAATAGGAGGGCCAAGTTATTAACAGAAGTCATTACTAATTGTTGGTGGTATGCACCCTGACTTATTTTGTTGTTTAACAGATCGGAGATTGACTTATCTATGTTATCATTAATCTTAGACATCTCCTTTAGTAGAGCAGTTTCTACTTGAGGTTGTTTTTTTGCTAATGCCAGTAGAGAATCTTGAACCAATTCCGAGTTTTCTTTGATGTTAAATTGATCTTGAATGTGTGTAAGGAAGCGAGGATCGTTTCGTTTTGTTTCTTTTACATCTTTCATTAATTCTTCTTGATCGAAAGATATCGTAACCAAGTTTTCAAGGATTTCCATTAGCTTTTCAACACTAATGGCATTCTCTTGTTCCTCAATCTCCTTCTTCATTTCTTCCATTTTCTCTGCCATGGCCTCTAAATCTTCGGCTGCATCTTCTTGAGATTTGGAGGCTTCTTTATTATTTTCTTGTCCAAGTTCAGACGAACTTTTTTGCATTTTTTGTTCGATGGCTTGCATGTCAGGATCCATTGCTTCCATTCCGGCTGGTTTGTCTAATTCTCTATTCATTTCCTCCAGCTTTTCCATTTCTTTCTTTAATTCGCTGAATTCTTCGTTTAGCTCTTCTTGTTCTGTTTTCTTTTCTTCTTGATCCTTTGCCTTATCTAAAGACTCTTCCGACTGCTCTCTTTCTTTTTCGGCCAACTCTTTGGCTCTATTAATAACCTCATCAAATTTCAGCTGGAATTCCAATTCTTTAAAAATTTCAAGCGTTCGTTCCAACTCTATTTCGTATTCTTCCGAATCTAATTTGAGGTTTTCTAATGCTTCCTGAATTTTCTTTTTGTCCATTTCTGTCAGCATTTCTTCAAGCTGTTTAAATTGCTCTTTCATTTCGTCCGACATAATTTCTTCGAATAGTTTATCTACCTGCTCTTGCATCTTCAAAGTTTCTTCAGATAGTTCCATGAATTCGCTTTGCTTGTAGGCGTTTTTCTCTTGCTCTTCGTTTATTAGTTCGATGTTTTTTCTAAGCTCTTTTTGCTTTTTGATTAAGTCTTCAATTTTCTTTTTGTCCGACCAATCTATGTTTTTCTTGTTAAGCGCTTCCTCGTTTAACTTGTTTATTTCCTTCTTTAACTCGGCTGCATCCTTCAGCGATTTCTCAAGTAATTTCTTGATTTTATCATTTTTCTTAGACGTTTCTTCTACCAATTGCTGGAAGTCGGGGAGGCGGAAAGTTTTCATTTTAGATCGAGTTGCCTTAGAGCCATTAATGCCATCGTTGTCCCAAACCTCGAAATAGTAAAAAATCTCCTCATCAGATTCTAAACCCAATGCGTGCAAATCCCAAACGTGAAAAAACTTCTGCTCGCTTACCTTATTGTTGATGTAAACAATTTCGCTCATAAATGTTTCAATGGAGTCTTTATAATGCACGTGATCGTGATCATGGTGATGATCGGAATTAATACGATAGTTTAATCGTAAGGCAGTAAATCCGTAGTCATCTTTAATAATTCCTGCAAAGGCAATTTTTGAAAGAAGTACAGAATCAATTTGTTCATCAACAGTTATGCTAGGGTATCTATCTGGAATGGCAGAAATAAAATATTGAATAGGTTCTTTGCTCTTAATGTAATCGTTGATGGGTTTAATGGCGTATGATTCGTTCTTTAAAATGGTTTTAGAACATACAAACTCGTTATCATTCGTTTGATTGATGTTTTCGGCTTTGCCATCGAACTCAACTTCTATGCTATTGGCGTCTTTTGTATTAAAAACCCATTCTACCTTTGTTCCAACAGGTAAATTTAAATCGCCAATATTTTTTAGTTTTTCGTTGCTTTTGCTAACATATTTGGGATATATCAAGTTAACAGCAAAATCTAAAACTGTTGGATTGGGATGAACTTTTAATTGATAATCGACTGATTGAACATCGTTGGCATGAAAATTAAATTCGATGTCTTTCTGGATTTTTCTGAAAGTATAAGAGTAAGTGACCTTGCTCTTTTGCTTCAATTTAAATTGATGGCCTTCATATTCAATAAAAACTTCCTTAGGAATCTCTTTACCCTCAATTTTAATGTCGATTTCGAAATCGTCAAGCTGAATACCGACTAATTCAGCCTCGTTTAAAACAATAAACTTGAATGGGGCAGGGGCAACAAAAGTTTCGTTGTGGGCAATTAGTCGCTCCGAAGAATTTGAAATTAAATTGGGCGATCCAAAAAGAATTAGCAGCAACACTACTATAGGAGCAATGGCATAACCCAAATATTTTTTATTCTCCGAAAAATCGATGGCCAACGAAAAGTTGACTTCTTTAATGTTGTCAATTTTTTGAGATACACTTGCGATAATAAGTTCGTTAGTGCCCGAAATGTCTGAAAGGTTATTGAGCTGAATTGCATTTAAAATTTTATCGTCTACCACATCAAAGTGATTTCCGATAATATGAGCAGCTTGCTCGTAACTAATTTGCTTTCCGAGACTGAAGATTTTAAAAATCGGGATGAGCACCTTGGTAAATAGAACAATAGAGCTGGTTGCTAAGAAAGAATAGAAGAGAAACATTCGGGCGCCCGAGTCGAAACGCACAAAATATTCGAGTAAAGTAATGGTAAGAAAATACACGAGCACAATGGCCACAGTAAAAATCAGCCCTCTTAAGAGTTGATTCTTATAGTATTTCCGAATAAAGCCGTCGAGCTTTTCGAGCAATAAATTAAAATTGCTTTCTCTCATCATTTATTAAGTTTCAGTGCTACATTATTCAAGAACGACAATTTCTCCGAAAATGTTTTATTGATCTGTACAGTAAAGATCGCAAAAAAATACGTCACTTTTAAATTCCTTTAAAACGTGGTGGTGCCGCAATAGGCGAGCCACAAATAAAATAGCTAATTTAGCGCTCTTAATTTTAGAGAATGTCTGATAGAAAAGTAAGGGTGCGATTTGCTCCAAGTCCAACCGGGCCGCTACACATAGGAGGTGTTAAAACTGCGTTGTACAGTTATTTATTTGCAAAAAAGCACAATGGAGATTTTATTCTGAGAATTGAAGATACTGACCAAACAAGATTGGTAGAAGGCGCTGAAGAATACATCAACAAATCACTCTCGTGGTGCGGGTTAGAGCCAGATGAAAGTCCGGCGAAGGGTGGCCCACATGAACCTTACAAGCAATCAGAAAGAAATAAAACTGGCAGGTACAAAGTATTTGCAGATCAACTAATCGCTTCAGGACACGCTTATTATGCGTTCGATACTTCAGAAGAATTAGAAGCCATGCGCGAGCGATTAAAAGCCGAGGGAGGAGACAGCTATCAATACGATTCAAAATCGAGGATGAGCATGAAAAATTCCTTGACCCTTGATGAGGCTGAAGTAAATCAAAAAATTGAAGCTGGCGATAATTACGTGATTAGAATTAAGATGCCAATTGATGAGATGATCAACTTTACCGACATGGTTAGAGGCGATATTTCGGTTAACTCTTCCACTTTAGACGATAAAGTTTTAATGAAGTCTGACGGGATGCCTACTTACCATTTGGCTAATGTGGCTGACGATCACGACATGGAAATTTCTCATGTAATAAGAGGGGAGGAGTGGTTGCCTTCTGCTCCAATGCACGTGATGTTGTATAAATATTTGGGTTGGGAAGATACCAAACCACAATTCGCTCACATCCCGTTAATCTTAAAGCCTAGCGGACAAGGTAAATTGAGCAAACGAGATGGCGACAAACTCGGATTTTCTGTTTTCCCGATGGAATGGAAAGATCCTGAAAGTGGAAACATCTCAACTGGATACAAGGAAGATGGCTATTTACCTTCAGCCTTTTTAAACATGTTGGCCATGTTGGGCTGGAATTCAGGAACAGAACAAGAAATTTTTTCTTTGGATGAATTGATTGAGACATTTTCGTTCGATAAAGTTCAAAAAGGTGGAGCCAAGTACGATCCAGAAAAAGCGGTTTGGTTCAATCAAGAACACATTAAAAATTTAGGAGATAATGCATTGGCTACGCTTTTATCCGAACAGTTTCCTGATCTAGGAGTAGAGACCGGCACGTTAATGATGATTTGTAAAATGATGAAGGAACGTGTAAAGTTTGTTCCAGAGATTTACACTAAGGGAAAATATTTTTTCGAGAATCCGCAGGAGTTCGATGAAAAAAACAGAAGAAAAAAATGGAAGGAAGCAACGCCAGAACACATTGAGGCGCTTGTAAATAAATATTACGACCTGGACGAATTTGTTCCGGATATTTTACAAAACCTTTTTGAAGAATATTGCGAAAGTCACGAGGTGGGTTTTGGCGCTTTGATGGCTCCGTTAAGGTTAGCGATTACTGGCCAAGGAGGTGGACCACCTATTTTTGATATTATGAGTATTATTGGGAAAGAAAATTCTATTGCTAGAATGAGATTTGCCATAGAAAAATTTTCAAAAGAAGAATCAGCATGAGTGAATCTGTAGAAAAAGAAGAAAGGAAGCCTAGGCACTTCATCCAACAAATGATCCATAGAGATCTGGACGAAGGGAAATACGGAAGTGGGATTGTAACTCGATTCCCGCCAGAACCAAACGGTTACTTACACATCGGACATGCGAAATCTATTTGCCTCAACTTCGGACTGGCTCAAGAGTTTGGTGGTATTTGCAATTTAAGATTTGATGATACCAACCCTTTAGCAGAAGAGGATCATTATAGAATAGCGATTGAAAAAGATGTGAAATGGTTGGGTTTTGATGTTGAGGACCGCACTTATTTTTCTTCAGATTATTTTGATCAGTTGTATCTATGGGCGATTGAATTAATTAAATTGGACAAAGCTTTTATTTGTGAATTGAGCTTTGAAGAAATGGCTGAATACCGTGGTAATCCCAAAGAGCCAGGAAAATTTAGCCCATCGAGAAATAGACCTATTGAGGAGAGCGTAGACATATTCGAAAGAATGCAAGCAGGCGAATTTAAAGAAGGGACCTATACTTTAAGAGCTAAGATTGGCATGACATCTTCTAATATGCACATGCGCGATCCTATTCTTTATAGAATTCAAAATGCAGCGCATTATCGTACTGGAGATAAGTGGAAAATATACCCGATGTATGATTTCACACACTGTCTTTCTGATGCGATTGAAGGAATAACTCATTCCCTTTGTACATTAGAATTTGAGGTACATCGACCTATTTACAAGTGGTTAATTGATCAATTGCCTACTCCTTCAACGCCTTATCAGCGTGAGTTTGCTAAGCTCAATATAAACTACACATTGTTGGGCAAAAGAGTTCTGAAAAAATTAGTGGATGAGCAATTGGTTGATGGATGGGACGATCCAAGAATGCCAACTTTATCAGGAATGAAGCGAAGAGGTTACACACCTACGAGCATAAGAAACTTTTGTGATAGGGTAGGGGTTGCCAAGCGAGATAATGTGATTGATTTAAGTTTGTTAGAATTCAGTATTCGCGAAGATTTAAACAAAATAGCTGATAGAAGAATGGCTGTTTTGAATCCGTTGAAGGTGGTGATAACCAACTATGATGAAAACGGAGAAGAACTGTTAGACGCTGTTAATAATCCAGAAGATGAAACAAGGGGAAGCAGACAAATTCCTTTTTCGAACACGCTTTACATCGAGAAAGAAGATTTTATGGAAGATCCTCCAAGGAAATTTTTCAGACTTGGACCAGATCGAGAGGTGAGATTACGTTACGCTTTTTTCATCACTTGCAACGAAGTAATTAAAGACGACAGCGGTGAAGTTGTTGAATTGCGTTGCACTTACGATCCTCTTAGTAAAGGAGGCAAATCTCCAGATGGACGAAAAGTAAAAGGAACCATGCATTGGGTTTCTGCCAAGCATTGTGTTGACGCTGAGGTGAGGCTGTACGATAGATTATGCCAGGTTGAAGACCCAGCATCAGAAAAACCAGAAGAAGGCTTTGGCGATGTTTTAAACCCTGATTCTTTAAAAGTTATTAAAGCCGCTAAATTAGAACCGAGTTTGGTTGAGGCCAAAGAAGAAGAACCGTTTCAATTTGAAAGAATGGGTTATTTCTGTGCAGACAGAGATTCATCAGACGATAAATTAATCTTTAACCGCACAGTTGGGCTTCGCGATTCGTGGGCTAAAATGGGGGGTAAAAAATAAAATTATGGGTCAGATTGCTTTAGAAGGCATGCGTTTTTATTCTCACCAAGGCTTTTACGAAGAAGAAAGAGCAATTGGAGGGAAATATGTTGTCGACATATTTTTTGATGTAGACTTTAACGAAGCAAGCGATACAGACGAGCTTTCGGGCACCATTAATTACGAAGAAGTTTACGAGTTGGTTAAAGAAGTAATGCTAACCAACGCGAAATTAATTGAGCATTTGGGCAAAAAAATCTTGGATCAAATGAAGCGTAAATATCCACAGGTAACTGCAATAGAATTGAAGATTTCGAAAGTCTCACCTTTATTTTCGGGGGAAGTAGACAGGGTTAGCATTTCTATGAAGGGATAAAAGAAAAAACGTTACTTTTACGTTCCTGAAAAAAACAGGGTCGCGTGGCCGAGTGGCTAGGCAGAGGTCTGCAAAACCTTTTACGGCGGTTCGAATCCGTCCGCGACCTCAAAGAAAACTAAAACCCCTTGTTTGTCTAAGTACGAGCAAGGGGTTAAGTTTTTACCATACCTAAATCAAGACCGTTGCAAGGAGTATATTTCAATGATTTCGGGTAAATAAAGTACTTAAATATCTGGATATAAGATATTTAATGTATGAAATTAGAGAAATTCCCGACCTTGGCAGATAGTTTTTGTGATTTAAGAACAAGAACAAGAACAAGAAAGATAAAGACTACATTTTTCACACAAATGAATACACTATTTTTTGGAATAAAATAGGTTCTATTATAGATCAACACTATAATAAAGGTAAAAGCGCAACAGGTAAGCCCTCGTATGATGGTTTGTTATTATTTAGAATGTGTTTATTACAAACATGGTATGGGTTAAGTGATTATGAAGTTGAAGATAGAGTTAATGACAGTATTTCATTCGGATATTTCTG
>JABSPQ010000329.1 GCA_013214205.1 Flavobacteriales bacterium | reverse complement strand
GGTAGATGAACAGAGGGGACCATCATTGTTCACGAGTTTATTACACTCTAAACCTAAAGGGGTCTTGTTCCTCTGTTCTGTCCTGTTATTATTATATAAAAAGTGAGAAACACTAACTTAGGAAACCTAAAGTACATGGCTACATTCTGCTTACATTTAACTTCGCGGTTATTAAGTATCTATGCAGGCAGTCCGGTGGACATGCCGCCACGATGCTTTAGCTAAGCGTTGTACAACATTTAACAACCACACCTGCTAATTAAGTTTTTGTTTAATTTATTTAAATAAAGAATTGCTTAATTAAGTTAATTAACCTTTTCTTAATTAATGCCTACCTTTGTTTAAGTAAACGAACACAAATGAAAAACTTTAAAGCAGGCAAGCACATCAGTCAAGGGACTTATAAAAGTTTCCAACCCGAAGAAATAAATCGACAATGGAAAGTCGAGAATATGGAATTAATACAATTGCTTAGTCAAGCTGATAGACAGCTTGGTAGGCTTGACATGTATTCCGAGTACATTCCAAACATCGACCTATTTATTAGTATGCACATATATAAAGAGGCCACTCAGTCAAGCAAAATTGAAGGAACAAATACCAATATTGAAGAAGCCATTTTAGACAAGGAAGATATTCATGAAGAAAAGAGAGATTCTTGGGAAGAAGTACAAAATTATATTGCAGCATTAAATGCTGCAATAAAAAAACTAGACAAACTTCCATTATCATCTAGATTAATTAAAGAAAGTCACAAAATATTACTCAAAGGAGTTAGAGGCAAAACAAAACTTCCAGGTGAATTTAGAAAATCACAAAACTGGATTGGAGGTGCAAGCTTAAAAGATGCCACATACATTCCTCCCACACAGGATACAGTAAATAGACTAATGGGAGATTTAGAAAAATTTGCTCATAACATGGACGACTTCTTTCCAGAGTTGTTAAAAATTGCCTTCATACATTATCAATTTGAAACTATCCATCCATTTCTTGATGGAAATGGACGAGTGGGAAGATTGATAATTACATTATATCTAGTAGAAAAAGGAATACTAAAAAAGCCAATCCTGTATTTGTCTGATTTCTTTGAAAGAAATAGAACATTATATTATGACAACTTAACCAGAGTTCGTGAAAAAAATGACATTAACCAATGGTTTAAGTTCTTCTTGGTGGGTATAATAGAAACAGCAAAAAATAGTATTACCACTTTTGACAACATATTAAAACTCCAAAAAGATATTGATTTAAAAATCCAAGAACTTGGAAGTAGATCTGCAAACGCACAATTGATAATTAACAATCTATATCAGCGACCGATGGTTGATGCACATAAAGCACAAGAATTAACTGGTCTCTCTATGCCATCTGTCTACAAACTAATTGATGAATTAGAAAGACTCAAAATAATTGAGGAAATAACCGGTGCAAAAAGAGGAAAGTTATATGTATTCAGAGAGTATCTCGCTCTTTTCAAATAACGTAGTACAATCGAGTAGACGGCTCCGCCCATAATTGAGCGGAGTGCGCCTCTCACACCACCGTACGTACGGGTCTCGTATACGGCGGTTCGACAATGATACTTGTCAATTTGTAGTATTCAACTAAACTAACATAGCCCCTCTTCATTAATCGTTTTACGGTAATGGTAGTTCGTAAAATAGGACTTTGAGCTACTGCCCAACCTCCCATTCTTGTACGACTCCATGCATAGGCCATTCCATGTTCGATCCCCAATCGGATTAGATTCATTCTTTTCCTGTCAGGTTTCTTCCAGTCGTGCCATATGCAATACCGTAGTCGATTCCTTAGCCACTGTTCTAACTTTTTAAGTTTGATTTGAATGGATGCCAGTTTAAAGTAATTGATCCAACCTCTCATTAATCGATTGATTCGGGCAATGCGCTCTTCAAAACTTGCAGGAATTGTCTTTCTGGTCAGATATTTAAGTTTAGACTTAAACTCTTTCCATTTAGATTCTTTTACTACTAGTTGAAACTTACCCTTCTCTCCTTTCTTGTAGGTTGGGACGAATCCATAACCTAACAATTGAAAGACAAAAGGACGACGCACACCGCTCTTCTCCCGATTGATTGGAAGCTGGAGTTTATCGCGGAGAAACTTATAGATACTGTTACCTACTCGTTTCGCTGCTACTTTACTTTTAACGTAAATACTAAAGTCATCGGCGTAACGTACATAACGATGGCCACGACTTTCTAACTCTTTATCCAACTCGTTGAGTAAAATATTAGATAGTAATGGACTTAAAGGTGAACCTTGCGGTACGCCTTTCCTTCGTTTCTGCAATTTGCCTTTGAGCAGTATAGGCGCTCTAAGAAATGAGCGTAATAACCGCATCGATGCCTTGCACTTCACCTTTTTGTAAATCAGTTCTAGTAAAATATAGTGTTCTACTTCATCGAAGAAACTCTTCAAATCAATATCTACTACATCCGTATAACCTGAATTGATGTACTCAAGACTCTGTGATATGGCTTGATGAGCATTACGGTTTGGGCGGAATCCATAACTGTGCTGTTGAAAGTCTATCTCAAAAACAGGTTGCAGTACTTGATGTAATGCTTGCTGATAAACCCGATCTATTGCCGTGGGAATACCGAGTAATCTGGTTTTACCATTGCTCTTGGGGATTTCAACGCCTAGTATTGGAGATACCTGATACGCCTCTCTTTCTATCTGTTCGGTGTATCGTTGTCCGCGAGCTTTCAAAATAAACTTTAGTTCAGTTACCTGAATGTTGTCCACTCCTCCGGCTCCCTTATTACGATACACACGCAAATAGGCTTCGTTTAGATTCTGCTTACTTGTTAATTGTTTAATCATTAACACTATTAATTCACTTGCTGTCTCGCTTAATCGAAGGCTGCTGTTACACTGGAAAACTATCCGTAACGTTTAACAACTCCTTTGTTTATT
>JABSPQ010000033.1 GCA_013214205.1 Flavobacteriales bacterium | reverse complement strand
TAAGTTCTTAAAAATATTAAAGTTTATTGGGGAGATTCCAGAGCGGCCAAATGGGACGGACTGTAACTCCGTTGTCTTTCGACTTCGCAGGTTCGAATCCTGCTCTCCCCACATAAATTTTATGGTTTTATATTGCGGGAGTAGCTCAGTTGGTAGAGCGTCAGCCTTCCAAGCTGAATGTCGCCGGTTCGAACCCGGTCTCCCGCTCAATTATCCTGCGAAGGCAGGATTCTCATCCCAGTTGTGATGAGGAGTTAAACACTTTACGCCGGTGTAGCTCAGGGGTAGAGCGTTTCCTTGGTAAGGAAGAGGTCACGAGTTCAAATCTCGTCATTGGCTCTACTTATAAATGTAAACACTAATATTAAATAAGATAAAATAAATTAAAATGGCAAAGGCAACTTTCGATCGTTCAAAACCACACCTTAACATAGGTACTATTGGTCATGTTGACCACGGAAAAACAACTTTGACAGCAGCTATAACTTCAGTTTTAGCTTCTAAAGGTTTAGCGGAATTAAAAGCATTTGATGCAATTGATAATGCTCCTGAAGAGAAAGAGAGAGGTATTACAATTAATACTGCTCACGTTGAGTATTCTACTGACGCAAGACATTACGCTCACGTTGACTGTCCTGGTCACGCGGATTACGTAAAGAACATGGTTACTGGTGCTGCTCAAATGGACGGTGCGATTTTAGTTGTTGCTGCTACTGATGGTCCAATGCCGCAAACTAGAGAGCACATCTTATTAGCTCGTCAGGTAGGTGTACCAAATCTTGTTGTTTTCATGAACAAAGTAGATTTAGTTGATGATGATGAATTATTAGAATTAGTTGAGATGGAAGTAAGAGAATTACTTTCTTTCTACGATTACGATGGTGACAATATCCCAGTTATTCAAGGTTCTGCATTAGCAGGATTAGAAGGTACTGATGATGGTGTTAAACAAATTATGGAATTGATGGATGCTGTTGATAGCTTCATCGAACTTCCTATTAGAGAAGTAGACAAAGATTTCTTAATGCCAGTTGAAGATGTATTCTCTATTACAGGTAGAGGTACAGTTGCTACAGGTAGAATCGAAACAGGAATTATTAACACAGGTGATGCTGTTGATATCCTAGGTTTTGGTGCTGAGAAATTAACTAGTACTATAACTGGTGTTGAAATGTTCAGAAAAATCTTAGATAGAGGTGAAGCTGGTGACAACGTTGGTCTTCTTTTAAGAGGTATTGAAAAAGAACACATCAAAAGAGGAATGGTAATCGTTAAGCCTGGTACTGTGAACACACATACTGAGTTTAAAGCTGAAGCTTATATCTTGAAAAAAGAAGAAGGTGGAAGACACACACCATTTCACAACAAGTACCGTCCTCAGTTTTACTTAAGAACAACTGACGTTACAGGTGAGATCTTCTTAGATGAAGGTAGAGAAATGGTAATGCCTGGAGATAACTTAACTATCAACGTTAAATTAATTGCTCCGGTTGCGCTTAGTAAAGGATTAAGATTTGCGATTAGAGAAGGTGGCCGTACAGTCGGTGCAGGTCAAGTAACGGAAATCATTAAGTAATTGATCAACTAGTACTGAAGTTAGATGGCTTGTCCATCTAACTTTATGTACGGGTGTGGCTCAATTGGTAGAGTAGTGGTCTCCAAAACCATTGGTTGCAGGTTCGAGTCCTGCCACCCGTGCAAAGAATAAAAGGATGATGAGGTTAAATGCCTATTTTAAAGCGACGTGGGATGAGTTGGTGAACAAAGTTTCATGGCCAACTTGGCAAGAGTTACAGAGTAGTGCTATTCTAGTAATGGTTGCCTCTGCACTTATTGCATTCATTATTTGGTTAATGGATACAGTGTTTAGTAAGACGATGAAGTTTTTTTACGACATGATGAGCTAAAGAAGAGTTTTGATGACAGAAGAAGTTAAAATAGAGTCCTCCAATAAAAAATGGTACGTTATACGTGCTATTAGCGGAAAAGAGAAAAAAGTGAAAGCTCATATAGAACTTGAGATTTCGCATTTGAAAATGACTAAATATGTTGGTCAAATTCTTATTCCGACGGAGAAGGTTTACCAAATTCGTAAAGGAAAAAAAGTGAGTAAAGAGCGAAACTTTTTTCCTGGATATATTTTAATGGAAGCGGAGTTAATAGGTGAAATTGTTCACGCTATTAAAAACGTTACCAATGTAATAGGATTCTTAGGTGGGAAAAAGGGAGGAGACCCAGTTCCATTGAGACAGGTTGAAGTGAATAGGATACTAGGGAAAGTTGATGAAATGGCAGAAACTGCCGAAGTAATGAATATTCCTTTTATTGTTGGTGAGTCTGTTAAAGTGATCGATGGTCCGTTTAACACTTTCTCAGGAACAATACAAGAAATTAATGAAGAGAAGAAAAAGCTCAAGGTAGAGGTGAAGATTTTCGGAAGAAAAACACCTATCGAATTGAGTTATATGCAGGTTGAAAAAGAATCGTAATAGTTAGATAAAATGGCAAAGGCAATATCAGGTTTAGTTAAATTACAAATTAGAGGAGGCAGTGCGAATCCATCTCCACCAGTAGGACCAGCGTTAGGTGCGAAGGGGTTGAACATAATGGACTTCTGTAAGCAGTTTAATTCAAGAACCGAAGACAAGAAGGGGAAAATAGTTCCAGTTGTAATTACTGTTTATTCGGATAAATCATTCGATTTTGTAATAAAAACTCCTCCTGCTGCGGTAGAATTAAAAGAGGTGTTGAAATTGAAGTCAGGATCTGCTGAACCAAATAGAATCAAAGTTGGTTCTGTTACTTGGGATCAGGTAAGAACTATTGCCGAAATGAAAATGGCTGACTTGAACGCATTCAAAATTGAATCAGCAATGAAAATGGTTGCTGGAACTGCGAGAAGCATGGGTATTAATGTGAAGGGAAAAAAACCATTTTAATAAAGAATTCTGATGTCTAGATTAACAAAAAAGAAAAAAGAAGCGCTTACAAAGTATGATGTTGAAAAGCATTATCCTTTGAATGAAGCAACAGAGATAATAAAAAACATTGCTAATACTAATTTTGACTCTACAGTTGATATAGCTATTAGATTAAATGTTAATCCTACCAAAGCGAACGAAATGGTTAGGGGAAATGTATCTCTACCTCACGGATTAGGAAAAGATGTTACAGTTTTGGTATTGTGTACTCCTGATAAGGAAGAAGAAGCTAAAGCAGCTGGTGCAGATCACGTAGGATTGGATGATTACATCGAGAAAATTAGAGGTGGATGGACAGATATTGATTCTATCATCACCATGCCAAGTATCATGGGTAAAATAGGTGCTTTAGGTAAAGTATTAGGACCACGTGGTTTAATGCCTAACCCTAAAACAGGTACAGTTACCTTAGAAGTTGGTAAAGCAGTAACTGCAATTAAAGCAGGTAAGATTGACTTCAAAGTTGATAAAACTGGAATTATTCATGCAGCAGTTGGTAAAGCTTCTTTCGATCTAGATAAGCTTACTGAGAATGCAAATGAGTTGATTCAAACTATTATCAAGTTGAAACCAGCTGTTACAAAGGGAATTTACATTAAGAGTTTGTCAATATCTAGCACGATGAGTACATCGGTTAAAGTTGATACGAAGACACTATAGTATTATTTAGATAGAAAATTGTTAGTATGACAAGAGCGGAAAAAGATCAAGTAGTAAGCAGGTTAACTACTGAATTGGAGAATAATTCCAATTTTTATTTGGCGGATGTGTCAGGTATGAACATGGTTAAAACAAGTAAGTTACGTAAATCTTGTTACGACAAAAGTGTAACGCTTACAGTAACTAAAAACACGTTGTTAAAACGTGCAATGGAAAACTGTGAAAAGGATTACTCTGAATTATATGAAGTATTAGTAGGCAATACAGCAATCATGTTTTGTGAAAGCGCAAGTGAGCCAGCTAAAGTGATTACAAAATTCAGAAAGAAAGACGACAAGCCTCAAGTTAAAGCTGCATTCTTAGAAGAATCAGTATACATTGGCGATGAGAACTTGAAAATGCTTAGTAGCATCAAGTCTAAAGATGAGCTTATTGGAGAGGTTATTGGATTACTTCAATCTCCAGCTAAAAATGTTATTTCTGCTCTCCAATCAGGAGGACAGATATTATCGGGAATTGTTAAAACCTTAGGGGAGAGACAAGAATAATTATATACAACAACAATTAAATTTAATACAATGGCAGATTTAAAATCGTTTGCAGATCAACTAGTTAGTTTATCAGTAAAAGAAGTCAATGAATTGGCTGGCATCTTAAAAGATGAGCACGGTATCGAACCAGCAGTAGCGGCAGTTGCAGCAGCACCAGCAGCAGGAGATGGCGGCGGTGACGCAGATGAAGAAAAAAGTGAATTCGATGTAGTTTTAACAGCTGCGGGTGGTTCTAAATTAGCAGTAGTGAAGTTAGTTAAGGAATTAACTGGATTAGGTCTTAAAGAGGCAAAAGAAATGGTAGATAGTGCACCTAAAGCAATTAAGGAAGCAGTATCTAAAGACGAAGCAGAGTCTCTTAAAGCAAAACTTGAAGAAGCTGGAGCTTCAGTTGAATTAAAATAATTCAACTTTAATTCTAGTGCCAATCCATTCGTGGATTGGCCTATTTCTTGTTTCGCATTTTGAGATTTTTTTCAGAGTTATATTTCTTAACTAATAATACATTACATGGCTACAGAAAAGAGGATTAATTTTTCATCAACAAAGAATAAGTTGGCTTACCCCGACTTTCTTGATGTTCAAATTCAGTCTTATACTGATTTTTTTCAGATCAATACTGCACCTGAAAAAAGGAACAACGAAGGTCTCTATAAAGTTTTTGCTGAGAATTTCCCTATAACAGATTCTAGGAATCAGTTTGTATTGGAATTCTTGGGATACTCAATTGATCCCCCTCGATATTCTTTAGAAGAATGTTGTGAAAGGGGATTGTCTTATAGTCTGCCACTAAAAGCAAAGCTAAAACTTTATTGTACGGATCCAGAGCACGAAGATTTCGAAACAATTGTACAGGACGTATATTTGGGAACCATCCCTTATATGACTCCCAAAGGTTCGTTTATTATAAACGGAGCAGAGAGAGTTATTGTTTCACAATTGCATAGATCACCTGGGGTTTTCTTCGGTCAAAACTTCCATGCAAATGGTACCAAACTTTATTCTGCAAGAGTAATTCCTTTTAGAGGTTCTTGGATAGAATTTACTACGGATATAAACAACGTAATGTATGCTTATATCGATCGTAAGAAAAAGTTACCGGTAACTACTTTGCTTAGAGCAATTGGTTATGAAAGTGACAAAGAAATACTTCAAATATTTGATCTAGCAGACGAACTTAAAGTTAGCAAGGCAGCTCTTAAAAAAGCAGTTGGGCGTAAATTGGCTGCAAGAGTTCTTAAAACTTGGATCGAAGATTTTGTTGATGAAGATACAGGTGAGGTTGTTTCTATCGAAAGAAATGAAATGATCATTGATAGAGAAACTGTGATTGAAAAAGAGCACATTGATCTAATCATCGAATCTGAAACAAAATCAATCATTCTACATAAAGAGAATGTAAACACATCAGATTTTGCAATTATTTATAACACGTTGCAAAAGGATGCTACAAACTCTGAGAAAGAGGCTGTAGAATACATCTATCGTCAGTTGAGAAATACTGAGCCACCAGATGAGGAAACAGCAAGAAGCGTAATTGATAAGTTGTTTTTCTCAGATAAGAGATATGACTTAGGTGAAGTGGGTAGATATAGAATTAACAAGAAGTTAAATCTTGATACGCCTGTTGATACCAAAACTCTTACTAGAGAAGATATTATTTCTATCATTAGCTATTTAATTGAATTGGTTAATTCAAAAGCTGATGTAGATGATATTGACCATTTAAGTAACAGAAGAGTTAGAACGGTAGGCGAGCAATTATTTACTCAATTTGGTGTTGGTCTTTCTAGAATGGCTAGAACCATTAGAGAAAGAATGAACGTTAGAGATAACGAGGTATTTACTCCAATTGATTTGATTAACGCTAAGACTTTATCGTCCGTTATCAACTCATTCTTTGGAACGAACCAACTTTCTCAATTCATGGATCAAACCAATCCGCTTGCAGAAATCACTCACAAGAGAAGATTATCGGCACTTGGACCAGGTGGTTTATCAAGAGAAAGAGCAGGTTTTGAGGTAAGAGATGTTCATTACACTCACTACGGTAGACTTTGTACTATTGAAACTCCAGAGGGACCAAATATTGGTTTGATTTCTTCACTTTGTGTGTATGCGAAAATCAATAAACTTGGTTTTATTGAAACGCCATATAGGGCGGTTGCAGATGGTAAGGTAGATTATGAAACTCCTGTTATGTACTTAAGTGCGGAAGAGGAAGATTCTCATACTATTGCACAGGCAAATGCACCTTTGGATGAAGAAGGTAGGTTTACTAATAGTATGGTTAAAGCTAGATTTGAAGGTGACTTCCCAGTAGTTGAGCCCAATGTTATTGACTTAATGGATGTTGCTCCAAATCAAATTACTTCCATTGCAGCTTCACTTATTCCTTTCTTAGAGAATGATGATGCGAATAGGGCTTTGATGGGATCTAACATGCAGCGTCAAGCTACTCCGTTACTTAAGCCACAAGCTCCTGTTGTTGGAACTGGCTTAGAGGCGAAAGTTGCAGAAGACTCTAGAGTGTTAATTAACGCGGAAGGAGACGGTGTAATTGAGTACGTTGATGCAAATGAAATTAGAGTAAAATACAATAGAACTCCAGAAGAAGAATTGGTAAGCTTTAGTGATGTTATTAAAACTTACGCTTTAATTAAATTCAAGAAAACGAATCAAAGTACTTGTATTAACCTTAATCCAATTGTTGTAAGAGGTGATAAGGTTAGAAAGGGGCAAGTTCTTTGTGAAGGTTACGCTACCGAAAATGGTGAGTTAGCTTTAGGAAGAAACCTAAAAGTTGCTTTTATGCCTTGGAAAGGGTATAACTTTGAGGATGCAATTGTAATATCGCAGAAAGTTGTTAAAGAGGATATCTTTACTTCTATTCACATTGATGAGTATACAATGGATGTTAGAGATACCAAACGTGGTTTGGAAGAGCTAACACCAGATATTCCTAATGTAAGTGAAGAAGCTACTAAGGATCTTGATGAAAACGGATTGATCAGAATTGGTGCTGAAGTTAAAGAAGGTGATATTCTTATTGGAAAGATTACTCCGAAAGGAGAAACTGATCCTTCTCCTGAAGAGAAACTTTTGAGAGCAATCTTTGGTGACAAAGCTGGAGATGTTAAAGATGCTTCGTTAAAAGTATCGCCATCTGTAGTTGGAACCGTAATTGGTAAAAAACTATTTACAAGAGCTGTCAAAGAAAGAAAGTTCAAGGCGCAAGAGAAATCACTTATCGATACCTTGGATGCTGAGCACGAAGGAGCTAATGCTGACTTGAAAAACTTGTTAGTTGATAGGTTATTTACCATTGTAAGTGGTAAAACTTCTCAAGGCGTTGTAAATCACTTTAATGAAGAAATAATTAAAAAGGGTACTAAGTATACTCAAAAATTACTTCAGAAAATTGAATACGCAGATATCGATTCGAGCAAATGGACTACTGATTCTGATAAAAACAATATAATTAAGAAATTACTTCATAATTATAATGTTAAGTTCAACTTGGAACTAGGTGAGTACAGAAGAAAGAAATTCTCTGTTACAGTAGGTGACGAACTTCCTTCAGGTATCGTGAAAATGGCTAAAGTTTACATCGCTCAAAAGAGGAAACTCAAAGTAGGTGATAAAATGGCTGGACGTCACGGTAACAAAGGTATCGTTGCTAAGATTGTAAGAGAAGAAGACATGCCTTTCTTGGAAGATGGAACACCAGTTGATATTGTTCTTAATCCATTAGGTGTACCTTCTAGAATGAACTTAGGTCAGATATACGAAACCGTTTTAGGATGGGCTGGTATTGAAACTGGAGTGAAATTCGCAACACCTATTTTTGATGGTGCAACAGTAGAAGAAATTGGCCAATACGTTAAGGATGCAGGTCTTCCTGATTTTGGGATGACATATTTGTATGACGGTGGTACTGGAGAGAAATTTGATCAACCTGCAACAGTTGGTGTGATCTACATGATTAAACTCCATCACTTGATCGACGATAAAATGCATGCTAGATCAATCGGACCATATTCATTGATTACGCAACAGCCTCTTGGTGGTAAAGCACAATTTGGTGGTCAGCGTTTTGGTGAGATGGAAGTTTGGGCTATCGAAGCGTTTGGTGCTGCAAATATTCTTCAAGAACTACTTACCATTAAGTCGGATGACGTATCAGGTAGAGCAAAAGCTTATGAAGCAATTGTAAAAGGCGAAGCAATGCCGGTTCCTGGAGTTCCAGAATCATTTAGTGTACTATTGCACGAATTGAGAGGATTAGGATTGAATATTGCCTTAGAGTAGTACCAGAAAGAATTTTAGTAAAGGATTATATTATTTATTAATAATAATTGATAAATGGCTTTTAAAAAAGAAAGTAAAATAAAGAACGATTTTAAAAAAATCGTGATCAGTTTAGCGTCACCAGAATTGATATTAGAAAGATCAAGTGGAGAAGTTCTTAAACCAGAAACAATTAATTACAGAACCTACAAACCTGAAAGGGATGGTTTATTCTGCGAAAGAATATTTGGGCCTGTAAAAGATTGGGAATGCCATTGTGGAAAATACAAGAGAATCAGATATCGTGGAATTATTTGCGATAGATGTGGTGTAGAGGTTACCGAGAAAAAGGTAAGAAGAGAGAGAATGGGACACATCTCTTTAGTTGTTCCTGTTGCGCATATATGGTACTTTAAGTCGCTTCCAAATAAAATTGGTTACTTACTAGGATTGCCTACCAAGAGATTGGACATGATCATTTATTATGAAAGATATGTGATCATTCAGCCTGCTGGTACAATGAATAAGGAAGGGGAGCCTTTCCAATATTTAGATTTTATCACGGAAGAAGAGTATCTTGATATTCTTGAGGCTATGCCGATTGATAATCAATACTTAGATGATTCTGACCCAGAGAAGTTTATTGCTAAAATGGGTGCAGAAGCTTTATTTGATTTGTTATCTAGAATCGATCTTAACGAACTTTCTTTTACACTTAGAGATAAGGCAAGTAAAGAAACTTCGCAACAAAGAAAGAACGAAGCATTAAAAAGACTTCAAGTAGTTGAAGCTTTTAGAAATGCTAACTCTAGAATGGTTAATAAGCCAGAATGGATGATCATTAAAGTTGTTCCGGTTATTCCACCAGAACTTCGTCCATTGGTACCATTAGATGGTGGTCGTTTTGCGACATCAGATTTAAATGACCTTTACAGAAGAGTTATTATTAGAAACAACCGACTTAAAAGGTTGATCGAGATTAAAGCTCCTGAAGTAATTTTACGTAACGAGAAGAGAATGCTTCAAGAAGCAGTTGATTCTTTACTTGATAATACACGTAAGGCTAGTGCGGTTAAAACTGAGTCGAACAGAGCGCTTAAATCTCTAAGTGATAGTTTGAAAGGTAAGTCAGGTAGATTCCGTCAAAACTTATTAGGAAAAAGGGTTGATTATTCCGCTCGTTCGGTAATTGTTGTTGGACCAGATTTGAAATTGCATGAGTGTGGTCTTCCTAAAGGAATGGCAGCTGAGCTTTTCAAGCCTTTTATTATCAGAAAATTAATTGAAAGAGGGATCGTAAAAACAGTAAAATCGGCTAAGAAAATAGTTGATAAGAAGCATGCTGTTATTTGGGATATCCTTGAGAACGTTTTAACTGGACACCCAGTTCTACTTAACAGGGCTCCTACTCTTCACAGATTAGGTATTCAAGCATTCCAGCCTAAATTAATTGAGGGGAAAGCGATTCAGTTACACCCATTGGTATGTACTGCGTTTAACGCGGATTTTGATGGTGATCAGATGGCGGTTCATTTACCTTTAGGTAATGCTGCAATCTTAGAAGCACAAATGTTAATGTTAGCTTCTCACAATATTCTTAACCCTGCAAATGGTGCTCCAATTACTGTACCTTCTCAGGATATGGTTTTAGGTCTGTATTACATGACTAAAGGTAGAGTGAGTGAAGAGGGACATAAAGTGAAAGGCGAAGGCTTAACATTTTATTCTCCGGAAGAGTTAAACATTGCTTACAACGAAAAGCAAGTTGATCTTCACGCTTGGATTAAAGTTAAAACCAATGTATTAGGTGATGATGGTGTCCTGAAAAAGGAAATCATTAAAACAACTTGTGGACGAGTTCTCTTTAATGAAGTAGTTCCAATTGAAGTTGGCTATGTAAACGAAGTACTTACTAAGAAAGCGCTAAGAGACATTATTGGTGAGATTCAGAAAATCACAGGTATGTCGAGAACAGCTGAATTCTTAGATGAGATTAAGGATATGGGCTTTAATATGGCTTTTAAAGGCGGATTGTCTTTTAACCTTGAGGATATTATTATTCCACCTATCAAAGAGGAGTTAGTTGCTACAGCTGCTGCAAAAGTTGATGAGGTTAAGAATAACTACAACATGGGTTTCATTACTAACAATGAAAGATATAACCAAATTGTAGATATCTGGACACATGCTAACTCTAAGCTAACTCAAGTATTAATGGATACCATTAAAGAGAGTAAACAAGGTTTCAACTCAATCTATATGATGTATGATTCTGGTGCGAGGGGATCAAGAGAGCAGATTCGTCAGTTATCTGGTATGAGGGGATTGATGGCAAAACCACAAAAATCTGGTTCTACTGGAGGTGAAATTATCGAGAATCCAATTCTAGCAAACTTTAAAGAAGGTCTTTCAATTCTTGAGTACTTTATCTCTACTCACGGTGCGAGAAAAGGTTTGGCGGATACGGCACTTAAAACGGCGGATGCTGGTTACTTAACAAGAAGACTAGTTGACGTTGCTCAAGATGTTGTTATTACAGAAAGTGATTGTGGAACACTAAGAGGATTGGTAGCTTCTGCACTTAAGAAAAACGAAGAAGTCGTTGAGTCTTTATATGACAGAATCTTAGGTCGAAATACTGTTCACGATGTTTATAATCCTTTAGATGATTCATTAATTGTTAAGGCGGGAGTTGAAATAAGAGAAGAAGTTGCAACTATTATTGAAGCTTCTCCAATAGAAGAAGTTGAAATTCGTTCGGTTCTTACTTGTGAACTAATAAGAGGTGTTTGTGCTAAATGTTATGGTAGAAACCTTGCATCTGGACGAATGGTTCATAGAGGTGAGGCTGTTGGTGTAATTGCTGCACAGTCAATTGGTGAGCCAGGAACACAGTTAACACTTAGAACATTCCACGTTGGTGGTACAGCTTCCACGTCTACAGTTTCTTCAAACATAACAGCTAAAGCTGATGGTAAGATTGAAATTGATGAACTTAAAGTAGTTGAGAATGATAAAAAAGAAGTTGTTGTAATTGGTCGATCTGCAGAAATGAGATTGGTTGATGTAGAAAAAGGAATTGTACTTTCTACAAACAACATTCCTTATGGAGCAACATTATTTATCAAGAACGGTGCTAAAGTTAAATTTGGTGAAGTACTTTGCGAATGGGATCCATATAACGCGGTGATCATTTCTGAATCTGCTGGTAAAGTAGAATTTGAAAGCATTGAAGAAGGCATCACTTTTAGAGAAGAATCTGATGAGCAAACTGGATTTAAGGAAAAAGTAATTATAGATACTAAGGATAAAACAAAGAATCCTGCTATGCACATTATGGCTGGTAAAGATTCTTTACACTCATACAACATTCCAGTTGGAGCGCATATCGTAGTTGAGGATAATGTTAAAATTGGCGGAGGTCAAATCTTAGTTAAGATTCCTAGGTCTGCAGGTAAAACTGGTGATATTACGGGTGGTCTTCCTAGAGTTACTGAGCTATTTGAAGCCCGTAATCCTTCGAATCCAGCAGTTGTATCGGAAATTGACGGTGTTGTTTCTTTTGGTAAAATCAAAAGAGGTAATAGAGAAATCATTGTTGAGTCTAGAACAGGCGAAATTAAAAAATACTTGGCTTCTTTATCTAAACATATATTAGTACAAGAAAACGATTACGTTAAAGCTGGTACAAGATTATCTGAGGGTGCAATTACACCTGCTGATATCTTAGCAATTGAAGGTCCAACGAAAGTACAAGAGTACTTAGTAAACGAAATTCAAGAGGTATACAGACTACAAGGTGTGAAGATTAACGACAAGCACTTTGAGGTTATCGTTCGTCAAATGATGAGAAAAGTAATTATTGCTGATCAAGGAGATACTAAATTCTTAGAGAAACAAAGTGTTACTAAGAATAACTTTAGACAAGAAAATGATTGGATTTTCGGACGTAAAGTAGTTATCGAACCTGGTGATTCTACAATTGCTACTGCAGGTCAGATAATGAGTTCTAGAAAACTTAGAGATGAAAACTCTGTGTTGAAGAGAAAAGACAAGAAGCTTATTGTAGCAAGAGATGCTGTAAATGCAACTTCAAGTCCAATTCTTCAAGGAATTACTAGAGCGTCTCTACAAACAGATTCATTCATCTCTGCTGCGTCTTTCCAGGAAACTACGAAAGTGCTTAACGAGGCTGCAATTTCAGCTAAGGAAGACTATTTAAAAGGTCTTAAAGAGAATGTAATTGTGGGTCACTTAATTCCAGCTGGTACAGGTATCAGAGATTACGGAAAGGTGATTGTAGGATCGCAAGAGGATTATGATAAACTAACTGCAGCTCCTTCTAAAGCGGGAGAGAGTGAAGAGGTAGCTGAAGTAGAAAGCGCAGAATAAAACATTGAAAACATGGCAGACGAAAAAGTAGATAACGACAAAAATCAGTTGAATATCGAATTGTCTGAGGAAATTGCAGATGGAATATATTCTAACTTAGCGATAGTTAATCATTCGAATTCTGAGTTTGTTCTTGATTTTATTAGAGTAATGCCGGGTTTACCCAAGGCTAAAGTGAAATCAAGAATACTACTTACTCCTCAACATGCTAAGAGATTAGTTGCTGCGCTTCAAAATAATATTGTGAAGTTCGAGAGTAATTACGGGGAAATTCCTGAAACAGAACCGCAGAATGTTGTTCCTATGAACTTTGGAGGACCTACTGCTCAAGCATAGCTTGACGGTTTATAATATTAAGTGTGAGTTTTGAGGCCATATGGTTTCAAAACTCACACTTTTTTTGTTCTGATTTTCCTCGCAAGCATCGAATAGGTTTTCTATAATGTTCATCAAAATCTTCAAAGGCTGCATTGATCTTAGGTTCATAGCGATGGGATTTTGTTACCGCACTTTTTAAGTTGTCGTAAGCATCCTGCCAACTACATATAGGAATCTATTTTCAATTTACAATTGTAGATTTATTCCAGTTTAAGGTTTTGCGGTAGCAACTCCTCTAATTTGTTCACTTTGTGCTCGGGTATGATGTCAAGTACTTTTTTGAGC
>JABSPQ010000328.1 GCA_013214205.1 Flavobacteriales bacterium | reverse complement strand
TATTCGACAATTAACAGGATAGCACTGAACTTGTTAAAGAAGGATGACGCAAAGATTGGGGTTAAGGCAAAAAGAAAAATGGCAGGTTGGGATAACGAGTATTTACGTAAGGTTATGAAAAATTAGATGCGTTTGCCCTGACCGCAGCTACCTTCTTCGAATCTGTATAATCTTTAAGCATTCCCTTATCTGAGCCAATATCAATCCAGTCATCAGGTGCAATGTCATAAGATCCAACCTTGCCTTTTCTTGCTATGACAAGTTGTAATAAGTCTGTGATATGAAAGAACTTATCGGTAGTAATCTCATTAATTAGATGAGGTGATAAAATATACATTCCAACACTGATTTTAAAAGGTACTTGTGGTTTTTCTTTGAAAGCAATTATCTCATTATTATCTTCTGTTTCCATTACTCCGTAAGGAATGGTATGGTTTATTGTTGAGGTAACTACCGTTAATTCGTTGTTAGAATTGATGTGTTGTTGGTAGATGTTTTTATAATGAGTCGATACTAGAACATCGCAGTTGGTAACAAAAAAGGGAGTGGAGAAAGTGTCTTCAATCAATTTAATACCGCCAATTGTTCCCAAAGGCTTTTCTTCAATTATAAAATTGGTGTTGACATCATGGTTGTTTTTATCTGTAAAATGCGCTGTGGTTACTTCGTGCATGTGATTCAGAATCAAGTAGAAATCTTTGGCGTTTTCTTCTTCGAAATTTTGAATAATGGAATCGATAATCGGCTTACCGTCTATTTCAATTAAAGCTTTAGGAAGGGTATCTGTTAATGGACTTAACCTAGATCCTTTGCCACCAGCCATAATTACTATTGGAACATGTTGTAAATCGCTGATGTTATTAATTGCCTCCATACAATCCTCAAGTTACAAATTGCTTTTCGAAATCAGCACATTAGAAGTTGTTGTAAACGGAGCTTTAAGCTCGGTTCCAATGTTTTTTACAAACGCTGCAGAAATATAATAGACCCTCAAAGTTAAATCGGCAGTGGCAATAAAGGTTGATAAGCCATATTTTGCTATACTTCCATAAGAATTAAAGTAAGCACCGTTTTTTAGAATAATAGGGGAGATGACCGTTAGCGCCCACAAGTTCTCAACAAAGAAAGAACCCAGAATCATTAAATTAAACAATCCTGATTTTGCGAATGTTACCATGTGCGTAATCGCCATAGATTTAGATTGAGTCGCAATTACTTTAGAAGTCATTATGGAAATGGATAATTCCTTTGTGTAAACTTTCCACCATTCCATAAAAGACTCTGGCCTTTCGTGGAGTACAACAGAATCTTTAGACGGCGCCCATTCTTTATCTTGTCGGATTAAAAAACTGAAAGAAGTATCGTCGCCTCTGCTCGTAAAGTTTTCATAAAACCCTTTGTACTGATCCATCACGCTTCGTTTAAACGCCATGTTAACGCCGTGGAGGTAGTTGGCCCCGGCCACATTGTCTATAGATTGTTTGAAACGAGTTTCGTGTAATAGGTTGGCGAATTTGCTTTCGGTGTTCAGTAAGTTGATTTTACCACTGCTGAAATCGCAGTCTGTTGATTCAAAAACTTTGATATAGTTGGCTAACCAATCCTTATCGGCAATTGCGTCGCCATCAATAAATAAAATGTACTCGCCTTTCGCTCTTTTAATTCCTTCGTTTCTCGCAATTGCTAAACCACCATGCTCAATTCTAAATAAATTAAGAGAAGGAGTAACGCCTTGATTGGCATCTATAATCTCTGAAACGTAGTTGGTGCATTGGTCGTTTGATTCATCATCAATTACCAAGATTTCAAAAGCATTTTTGTCGTAAGATTGCTCTTGTAACGATTGAACGCATTGCTTGATCCACTTTTCTTCATTGAACATGCAGACAATTATGGAAGCTACGATGTTGTTTGGCTGGCTCAAGGAATTATTTTGTTCGGATTTTGTGAATTACCCTGCGATACCAAGGCTTTTTTGTTAGCTCGTTTGCCGAAATACTAACTTCAATAATTGGATTTTCGATTGAGCAAAAAGTCAATATTTTTTCTACTCCCTCTGTCGTGTTGAGATCGTCCACACTAAAAACCTTTACATTATCAGGGTATTTAAGGACCAACGCATCAGCAGTTGAATAATATTCGTCGTAATACTGCCCAATGGCATCAAGCTTATCTTCTGTATCGTAATTAGGGTAAGCGATGTTCCATTTGTCGTCTTTAACCCATTTACTGCCATCGTGATCCTTCCAGAAATTTCTAGAACCACTCTTAGCATCATAGCTCTTAATGGTTTGCGCTCGGTCTCTTTTTAAACAAGGAAACCTCACATTCGGATCTAATTCTGCAATAATGTATTCGATGTAGGGTAAAAAATAAAACCCGATGTCGCCAGTAAGATTATTATCCTTTAATAATTGGATGTGATCCTTTATAGAATCTTTGCTAAACTCCCATGGGATAGGGCCTTCGAATTCGTGAGTCATAGAATGATTGGTTTGCCTATCGAGTAAATCCGACAAGCTTTGAGTGCCACAACGTCCAGTTCCAATTCCAAAAATCATATGTTTGTTATCTTAAATTTTAGCTATTCAAAGATAACCAAATAAATAGCTCCACTATTGCATGAAAGTTCTATTACTCAATAATAGGTATCCCTCGCCCCAAGCGCCTCAAATTGCATCGTACATTAAGCGCATTGCCGAATGTGTTGAAGAAAGTGGTGCTGAGGTGAGTTTATTGGTGAGTAAAAGGAATAAAACCAATGGCATTATGAAGTTGGTTGATGCTGCTTTGTATTGTTGGAAATTGAGAAGGTACAATGGTTACCAGGAGCACGATATCATATACATCAATCACTATAATTTGCTTTACGACGGTTTAAAAACCAAGATAGATAGCATGAATAAAGTGGTGATTCATTGGCATGGCAGCGAGTTGCGATATAATAAAGCCAGCTTAAAGCACATGAATGAAAAGATGAAAGCTGGGCTAAAATCAGATTTTCTTCACATAGCACCATCTAATTATATCAAGAAAAAAATTGTAAACGATTATTTAGTCGACCCAGATAAAATATTTATTAGCCCCAGTGGTGGTGTGGATACCGATTGGTATCAAGGGGATAAAAAAACATTGGGAGATACAGTTCATTTGGGCTTTGCATCTGCTTTAATTCGCGAGAAAGGTGTGGAGACCATCATCAAGCTAATTGAATCTCTATCATCTCTTGAAGAGCAAACAGACAAGAAATTCCAATTGCACATTATTGATTATGGTTTTGAGAAGGACAAATATTTACCTCAACTCCAATCTTCACCAAGTGTAAAAGTGCATGCACCATTTGCTGGCAACAAGATTAAAGCGTTTTACGATAAAGTTGATTTGTTGCTTTTTCCAACACATTCCGAAAGTTTGGGGTTGGTGGGGTTAGAGGCCATGGCTTGCAATGTGCCTGTAATTGGTTCTGATGTTGCGGCGATTCCCGAATATGTAATTCCTAACGAAACAGGGGAGTTGTTAAAGGATCACGACGATGTTGCAGAGATGCGAGATGCCATTAAGAAATGTGTTGAGCAATACGATAAATATTCACCCAGAGAATTGGTGGTGGAAAAATATTCGCGCCAAAGTGTAGTGGCTGGCTATCGACAAGTATTGTATTTAAATCCGTACGCTACTGGGAATTAGTGCTATTCGAGCCGAAAGGTCTTCTGCCACAGAAAGATCGTCGGAAAAACAATCTTTGTACATTTCGAGTTCCGACATCAACGTCCAAACAGATTTTGCCATTACACCTTCCGCTTGAGCCATTTTTATAAATGCTTCTTTGGATTCTGAGTCTTCAAAAAGCAATGCGTTCAGCCAGTAATTAGACTTGGTGTTTACTGGTTCTTCAATTAATTGAATGTTGGAATCGGCCAATGCTTCAAAATACTTTGAAGTCAATTCTCTTTTGTTTTCTAAGTATCCGCCAATCTTTTCTAATTGTGCACATCCTACAGCCGCGTTGAGGTTAGAGAGCTTGTAATTGTAGCCGATGTCGTTGTGCACGGTATCTGAAGCATGCGGCACTTTGGCTGTTGTTGCCAAATGAGAAAGCTTTTTGTAATAGGCTTCATCGTTGGTTATAATTGCGCCACCGCCTCCTGTAGTGACAATCTTATTGCCATTAAAACTAAAGATGCCCGCCAAGCCAAAAGTACCTGTGTGTTGTTCTTTGTAAAAAGATCCAACTGCGGCAGCTGCATCCTCGATAACAGGGAGGTTAACTTCTTCGCAAATGGAAACGATATCATCAATTTCGCAAGGATGCCCGAATGTGTGTACCGGAATGCACGCCACAATTCTGTTTCCAGTTTCAATGTTATAGGGTACGTCGTCTCTTACTTCCACAACCTGATTAAGAAAGTTAAACAAATTATTGGGCGCCATTCCTAAAGTATCCTCGTCGATGTCGATAAATACTGGACTCGCCTTGTGGTATGCAATTGCGTTTGCCGTTGCCACAAATGTGAGGGGCTGGGTGAGTACTTCGTCACCAGGCTGTATGTCGAGGGCTGCTAAGGATAAATGTAATGCACTGGTGCCATTGGTTAAAGCAATGGCGTATTTCGCTCCAGTATATTCTTTAATTGAATCCTCAAATTTTTCTACAAAAGGGCCAATGTTAGAAACGAAAGTAGAGTCGATGCACTCGTTTAAATAAGTTTTCTCCGAACCTGTAAACCTTGGTTCATGCAAAGGGATGTTTTCCTGGTTTGGAAATAATTCTTTTATGTATTTAATGATTGAGTCAGGCATTTAATAGAGTAATTGAGTGTCCCAAATTATAACATATTCAGCAATTTACATTGTTGATTCGTGTTTTGCATGAGTGTCGTACCAACCAGGGTATCCAACATGTTTATTCATTAAACGTGTTATTTTTTTGCCTACATAGGTTTGTCTGAATTTACTTTTATCGCCAAAAGATTGATAGCCTCTGAAAATTCTTTTATAGGCTTCGAGTGCATTTTCAAGGTCTATCCATTTGCTATCAAGGTCAAGGCCAAATAATCCGGTGGATCCCGATTTAAATTGATGATTGGAAAAAGTACCTTCTGAAGTGGGTTTGGGCTCCTTTTGATCGGAAATTAGAGCCTGATTCACAGCTTTGAAATTGTGGTAGCCTAGCTCAACAAATAAATCAAACTCTTCTTTTAGTTTATTAAAATCTAATTTTTCAGATTCGATAGAAATATAGGCTGGTTTTTTTTCAAATTCCTTAAGTGCTTTTAAGCACACAGTATCCATGCCTTCAATGTCTATTTTTAAATAATAAGGAAGACCATGCTCCTTTATGCAATCTGCAAAATTAATAGTAGCTACTTCAATAATATTACTTGTAGAAGAGCCAAGTTGTTCGTTTCTGTCTGCCCAATCATTTACTACGGTTCCCCAAACAGTTTGATTGTCATTTTTGTAAAAATTAATTGTGCTAGCAGGATTGTTTCCGTCTGTGAAATCTACTATTGCACCTTCAATAATTGTTAGTTGACCTGAGCTAATCTGGTTTGAAAATTTATCTCTACAAAATTCTGATAAGTCAGGATCCGCTTCAAAAGAAACAACCTTAAACCCTTTCTTTAAATAATACTCCGTGTCTTCACCTTTGTGCATTCCAACGTCGTAAATCAATTTAACTTCTTCGGTCATATTATTATCTCAATTACTTAAGGTGCTTGTTAGCGTGTAAAATTTAATTGCTAAAATACGCCTCTTGGAGGCGAAATCAAGAGGATAAATGTATCAATATTTACTTAAAATGGAAATGTGAAACTTTAAAGATGAACTACTACTTGGCAGAAATTAGTAGGTTTGTTCTATAACGGCTCTTGGAGGTTGTTGTATTAATATTTTATAGTTTATGACCTATATCTACGCTCCTTCTTACAAAACCGTGTATTTCGCGCTAACCCAATTTTCTATAGGCGAATTTGCATTTATCACTAGGAG
The DNA here is from genome assembly GCA_013214205.1 of Flavobacteriales bacterium. Taxonomy (GTDB): domain Bacteria; phylum Bacteroidota; class Bacteroidia; order DT-38; family DT-38; genus DT-38. The sequence continues at coordinate 20,796 of JABSPQ010000328.1, read as the reverse complement.
CGAGAGAATCAACAGATTTGCCGAGAAAGCGGGAATTGATTGCCATTATTTAAAGATGGAAGCAGATGATTCTGTAGAATCGTTGAGGTTATATAAAAAGGAATTAGATAAGTTCTCAGAGCAATTTAACGATCAAAAAATATTTTTCGGATTTCATGTTTCTGCCATTGCCGATTTGTATGTACTTCATCAACTAAAGAGGCGGAACAAGGTTTCCTTCCAATTAATTGATCCTTTGAACCGCAAAATGGGAATGTTTTCTACCAATCCTTTAAGCAGCTCTGCGAGGTTTAAAACTGCGTTAAAGAAAAAGTATGAGCAGGTGTTTGATCTTGATCTTGATTTATACCACAATGGCTTAAACTATGTAGTGGGGATGGATGTGGAGCAATTGGAGGCCGACTTCGAAAAGTTTGAACATGGTAAGAATGACAAGGTTTGGGAGAGAAATTGTGTTCAGATTACAAGCCAGTTTGGTTGTGCTAGTGTTGATTTTATATACATCGACAATGTTTCTCAAATGAATGGCTATACCGAAAAGGCTAAGGAAGTGTTGGATGCTTTGGTTGAAAAAGGTAAAAGTGTAGCCATTAAACCTCACCCAAGTATTGAACTGCATACTTCGTTATCGGGCTATCCTATTTTAGATGCCGATTTACCAGTTGAATGCTATCAGTTTTTAGTAAATAGTGCTGTGGTAGGAGGGTTTAGTGTTGCCTTGAATCATCTGTCGGAAAACGTTAAAGCAATTTCGTTGTTCAACTTATTCGAAATTGAAGATGATAAATGGAAGCAAAAAATATTGAATGAATTTATTGCGGAGAAAGTCCACAGGCCACTCAATGTTGATGAGGCAATTAAATTATGCCTCGAATAACTCTAATGCCAAATCCCAATCATCTTGGGTGTCAATATCAACGCTGGCAGTCTTCTCCATATAAAAAGCTTGCGCTCCATCCGACCAATCTTCTTTGTATAAAGTATCTGGATCGGTAAAGAAAATTGCACCGTTTAAGTTAACAGTTTCGCCGGATCCCGATTTATTCAGAATCCCATTTAGCACGTTGCGCTCATGGTTTCCATTACCAGCAGTGCATCCAACAAGCGAACCTGTTTTGTCCCATTGTTCAAAAGCATCTGTAAAATGTTGAATCGTTCTCAATGGTGAAGTAGGCTGGAGCCAAATCATGCCATCGCAATTATTTCCATGTTTTTCCCAAACATCAATTGCCACCGCATTGCTCAATGTTTCGTTTTTAGCAAGATGAGGAGGCCTCGCATCAAGAATAACTTGGCTAGGAATTTCTAATGAGTCCGACTCTGCATCTGTAGTTAAAACAACCTTAGACACAAAGGGGAGGGCCAATGCCTGATTAATGGCACGAGCATACAAAGGGAGACCATGAAAATTGATGAAGTTTTTATTAGGCAGTCGTTGCGAGCCTTTGCGGGCAGGAATGATGGCTAATAATTTATTCACGAGTTTCGGTATACGTTTTCGTAAGTATCTTCAATTACGCCGCTATCCAACAACTCTTTAATTTCTTCAATGCCGTCTTCGATGGTTTTAGTTGGTTCAAATCCCAATACCTTTTTTGCCTTATCGAAATTTACTCTGTAGCTTCTTGGGTCTTCATCCTTGTTAACATATTCAACCTTGCTGTTCGGATATACCTTTTGAATTTTATCTACAATTTCGCTCTTTTTAAAATTGTTATCGTTGCTACCAATATTAAAAACTTGTTTGTAGATAGCTTCCTTATCTGTTTTTAAAGCCAATAAAATACTTAATGCTAAATCGTCTACATGACAATAAGGACGCCATAAATCTGCACCAAACACCTGAAGTTCTTTGCCTAAATGCAACTCTCTCACAAAATCATTAATGGTAAGGTCAAATCTCATTCTTGGCGACTTTCCATAAACCGTAGCGAACCTTAAAATACATGGCGTTACATGGTCGTAAGGCTTTGCTTGCATGTAATTCTCGAAAGTAACTTTAGAAACAGCATACAACGAAAGAGGTCTTAGTGTAGAATCTTCAGTTAGCGTTTCATCGTTCACCATTTTGCCATAAGTGCTGCAAGTTGAAGCGAAAATAAATCGTTTCACACCAGCTTCGTCAGATATATCTAGTAACTCCATCGATGCATTAATATTAATAAAGTCGGCATCATTGGGTACCATTTTGCAAGCACCATCTCCAACAACACCAGCTAAATGTATAATTGCATCAGGTTTTTCCTTCTCTATAATTTCTTTCATTGCCGCAATATCTCTAATGTCGGCATGGTACATCATAAAAAGAGGATTGTCTTTTTCTTCAACAAGTGATGCGTCTCCGAAGAAAAAAGCATCAATGCCAACCACGTTAATATTCTGTTCGAATAATTTTCTAAGTAATACCGAACCAATATATCCTGCTACCCCTGTTATTAATACTTTCTGAATGGACATGAATTTTTTTCTAAATGTTAAATGAATTTTTCAAGCAATAAAAATAGCCTTGTTTTTACTTTTCTTCAAAAGCTAGGGTAGTTTAATTACTTTTATCTTAGCCACCGAAAGCCACAATTGTTTTTTTGTTCAATTTGTATGTGATTATGGCGTTAGAATGAGAACTTAATGTTTAACCGTAAGTAAAGATTAGTGGCCAATATCCTTGCCGATATAAAAAACACACCTCTTAAAATAGTGCTGCAAAAGGCCTATGCTAAGTTTAAAGACCGTTTAAACGATAAAAAAAAGAGGGCTTTTGATACGGGGAACCCCACTCGAACAAACAACCACCCCAATCCCATTTACCATTCTTACGTAAGTTTAGGTGCGTTAAATGTTGATGCTATCTCGAAAGAAACAGCAACGTTTTTAGCAGATGCTTATGTCGATCATCGATTTAATATTTTAGGAAGTGGATGGGTTAAAAATGCGCACGATAGCGAAGCGGTTGGATTTGAAGGGAATGTGTATTTGGGAAGTGCCGAAATTGATAATTATGATGTTTACGGCAATTGGCTTCGGCATGTGGTAACCAAAAAGCATTACAGGGCTACTAAAAGAATTTGGACAGAGATTAATCGATTGACTTATGATTACATCGCGATTGATTGGCAAAAAGATCTTAAAAGCGGTTATAGATGGGATGCAAAAGCTTGGTATAAGGATCAGTTTGCTATGTCATATGGATTGCCCGGTGTAGATATAAAGGTTCCTTTTGAATTGTGTCGATTGCAACATTTGCCCCAAATGGCCATTTTAGCAAAGGTGCTTCCCGAGCGAAAAGATGCGTTACTGAAAGAGTTTTTTTATCAATCACTTGATTTTATTTCTACGAATCCACCTAGAATGGGCGTATGCTGGTCCAGTTCTATGGAGGTAGGCATTCGTGCAGCGAACCTATTATTGGCCTATGATCTTTTTACACAGATGGATACTGAAGATGTATTGGATAGTAAGTTTAAAGCGATTTTTGCCAATTCAATGTACGATCATGGCTCGCATTTAATGGCCAACCTCGAATTTAAAGAGTCGATTACCAACAACCATTACTTAGCCAATATATGCGGCCTGCTTTACATTTCGGCCCATTTAGAAGATTACCCCAATATTAACGGATGGCTTTCTTTTGCCATTCAAGAATTGGTGAAAGAAATAGATAAACAGATTTTACCAGATGGTGGGAATTTTGAATCTTCTACTTCCTACCAAAGACTTTCGGGGGAGATGATTGTTTATTCAGTTGCTTTAATAAGAGGCTTGAATAGGGATAAGCAGAAGTGCCTTGCAGATTATGATTCAAAAAGCTGGAAGTACAAGCAGAAGTTGGCTCCAATTGAAGATCAGGCTTATGAAATTAAAGATGGGATCGTTTTTCCTAAAGAGATAGACGATAAAATTGGTAAGATGATTGCCTTAACGGAAACTATTTCTAAAAGAAATGGGGAAGTGCCACAAATAGGCGACAACGATAGCGGAAGGTTTTTTACGCTAACTCCATGTGGAGAAATGATGACGTATGCTGAGGCGAAAAAGAAGTATCTGAACTTGAATAATCACTCTCAAAATGACGAAGATTTATATTGGGATGAGAATACATTAGATCACAGACCGTTTTTGTCGGCGGGAAGTGGAATAGTTCAGAAAGTAGGAGAAGTGCCATTATTTGAGCTAGAAAAGATGCTTGTATTCGAAATGGCTAAGGGCAACAAAACCTCATTTGAGCAATATGCTTATGTTTCTCCAAATAGGAATGGTGAAAACTTAGAACATAAGCAAAGGACTCGGATTTCAGATGAAATTCCACCTGGGAACTCACTTAAGGAGGGTTTAACGATTTCTACGTTTCCTGATTTGGGCGTATGTGTTTTAAAATCGAATAGGTTGTACTTGGCCGTGAGTTTTGGAAATAAACACAATTTGCAGTATTGGACACACACGCACAACGATAAGCTTTCGTTCGAATTAAATGTTGATGGCAAGGATTTGATTGTTTATCCGGGAACGTATGTGTACACTGCGTTGCCAGAGGTTCGGAATGAGTTTAGAAGTGTGAAGTCGTACAACGGGGTTTTAGTAGGTAATGAGGAACAGAATGTTTGGATTGATGGAGTTGACGGGGTTTTTAGAACGGAAGGAAAAACGCATTGTGAGATGTTGGTAGTAAAAGAGGATGAGGTAATTCTTTCAGTTGAGTATAATGGCATTAAGCACATCAGAAATATTAAGGTGGAGGCGGATGAGATTGTGATAACGGATAATTGTAACAAGCCTTTTGAATTGAATTTTAATCGATTCAGAATTTATTCTAACGGATACGGAAAACGACTATTTTGAAAAAGGTATTAATTATTACATATTATTGGCCGCCAGATAATGGTGCAGGGGTTTACAGATGGTTGAAGTTTGTGAAATACATGCGCAATTATGGATGGGAACCTATTGTTTACACCGTTGATCAGAAGCATGATAAAAATGGTGATCAGAGTGTAATGAAAGATGTTCCAGAAGGAATTGAAGTGTTGAAGTGCCCCATAATTGAGCCTTTTCAAATCTTTCAGAACATAATGGCTTTCGGTAAATCGAAGAAAGTGCAACCTGGATTTGTGAATGCCAAGAAGGGTGGAGGCAAGTTTCGGAAATTAATGTTCTGGATTCGGGGTAATTTCTTTATTCCAGATGCTCGGAAATTCTGGATCAATCCGTCGGTTAGATATTTGAATAAATATTTGAAAGAGAATCCAGTGGATTTATTGGTTTCTACGGGCCCACCACACACAACGCATGTAATTGCTCAACGCGTTAAGCGAGCTACTGGCGTTAAATGGTTGGCCGATTTTCGAGATCCTTGGACGAACATAGATTTCTATAAAGAATTGCAGTTAAGTGAATGGGCCGATGAAAAGCACCACCGCATGGAAAAGGAAGTGCTAACGCAGGCAGATAAAGTAACAACGGTAAGCTGGAATTGGGGAAAGGAGCTTGAGGAAATAGGAGGGAAGCCTGTAACGGTTATCACAAATGGCTTCGACGATGATGATTTTGAATCTGGAGGTGAGGTAACAACCGACTTCTTGATTTTGCACGCTGGTTCTATGAATAAGGATAGGAACCCTTACATTCTTTGGAGGGCGCTAGGTCGCATGTGTAAGGATAATGCGAAGTTTGCAGCTAAGCTGAAGATTGAATTGATTGGAGCCGTAGATTACATGGTGATTAAGGAGATTAATGAAAATGGCCTCAAGGATTATGTTACTCTAATAGACCGTTTGAATCATGATGAGGTAATTGCAAAACAATGTAGTTGCGCTGTGCTATTGCTCGCTTTAAATGATACTCCAAACATTTCGGGTGTAGTGCCAGGAAAGTTATTCGAGTATTTGCGTGCTAACAGACCCATTTTAACCATTGGAGATAAATCTGGCGATAGCGCCAAAATTATTACTAAAACAAATCATGGGGTTACGGTTGGTTTCACCGATGAGGCTGAGGTCGAGAGTACTTTAAAGTTTATGTTCGACCAACATGTGGTGGGTAAGTTGGAGAATACTTCTAAGGGTATTGAAGCCTATAGCAGAAAAGCTCTTACTGAGAAGATGTGTGGGGAGTTTGATGAAGTGATTGGTTAGAGTTCTTGTTTTTAAACCCCTCTGTCGTGCCTGCGGCACGACAGCGTCCCCTTGTAGGAAGGGGACGCTGCCTTGCATTTCGTTTTTCCTTTAATCTTTCTTGGGAGTCGCTTTAAGTCCTTTTTTGATTTCCCAGCCAATTGCTGCTAATAGTAGGAATGCTAATAAGAATGAAGAAGCATAAGAGATTTTTTCTCCTACGAAATAAGACTCTGGTTCGAATCTAAATTCGATTGTGTGCTCTCCCTGTGGGAGTGCCATTGCTCTTAATACATAATTTGCCCTGACGTGAGAGGTTTCAACACCATCAATAAAAACCTTCCAATCGTTGCCACCACCTTCGTAGTATATCTCAGAGAATACGGCCAATGCTTCTTTCTCCTTCACAATCGCCTTGTAAGTCATTCGATTTGGGCGGTACTCCGATAAAGTAATTTCCGAAAGTGTTGCTGTTGGCTCAAAAGGAATTTTGTCCTTAAATTCTTTGTCTATAACTGCAGTAGCAGCAGGGTTAAAGCTGTTTAAAGCATCAATCTCTGCGTCCGCGTTATCAACCCACATAATGTTATTTACAAACCACGCATTGCCAAGTGCATCAGGGTTTTGACTTACCTGTGTTTGTCCGGTTTGTTGATTCGGCGTCATCAAATATTTGCCATTAAGCATATTAACCACATTCAAGTTGTTTTTGGATAAGTGACGCTCAATTAATTCTTGGTATCTCAACAGCTTAGCACCGTGGTATCCTCCAATCGACTTGTGTTTAGATGATGTAATCGCATCGGTAAAAGGATTAACCGTAAGGTTGAATACTCTGTAATGCGGGTCTTTATCTTCTTGAATCAGTAAATCGGCCTGTGAAGGTTTGTGCGCTCTTAGTACATCTCTCGATTTAACAAAATGATCGCCGTTTAAATACTTCTTTCCTTCTACTCCAAAATCGAATATAAACAAGACAACTAGTCCACCAATTAATATGCCTTTTCCCAGTTTTTGTTTAAAGAACATGTAAAGCAATCCGAATGATAAACCAATAAGTGTCAGTGATTTGAATGCGCTTGCTTTAAGTAAAGATGCTCTATCGCTTTGAAGTTCCTCGATAGGCCATCCTTGTTCCGCCAATTGCATGTCGGAAGCGCCCGTGAAATCAAAGAACATACCGCCCATTAGGCCAAAAAGTAAACAGAGGCCAGCAGTAATATAAGCAGCCATTTTAAGCTTGTTGAACATTGCTTTTTGAAACACATCTACCTTAAGGAACTTGTTTAGCCCATACATCGCGATAAGCGGAACAATAACAGATGAGATTACCAAGATGGTTGATGGTGCTCTAAACTTATTGTAAAGCGGCATGTATTTAAACATGAATTCTGAAAGTGGCATAAAGTGCCTCCCCCAAGCCAAAAGAACAGATAGGACAAACAATGCAACTGCCCAAGCCCTCATTTTTGGGTCGATTACCATTAGGCCGAATATAAAAAGGAAGCAGATAATTGCACCAAAATAAACAGGACCTGATGTAAATGGTTGATCGCCATGATAAAGCGGTAATTGTTTGATGATTTTCTTAGCTTGTCCTTTTGGTGCACCTCTAGCAATAAATGCTTGGTATATCTCCGATTTCTGACTTAATTCACCTGTTGACGAACCACCATAAAGACTAGGCACTAGTAACGTAAATGTTTCCATTGGGCCATAACTCCATCGCATGGCGTATTCCATATCTAGCCCGCCATCTGTTTTTGCTTTGGTTTCTGCTAATTCCGATTTGCCACCACGTATGGTTTCTTTGCCGTAAGTGTATGTACTCCAAAGGGCCGAAACGTTTGGCCCTATTGAAATAATGGCTGCTGCAGCCAATAATACCGACTTTTTAATGAGTGGTTGTAATGCTTTTTCTTTGTAGGCAAATATAAATTCTACCAACATAATAACACTTACAATCATTGCTAAGTAATACGTTATTTGAACGTGATTTGCAGCAATACAAAGGGAGAGGGAGGCGGCGGTAAATGCCGCTCCTAGCAGTGTTTTACCACGGAGCGTATAAAATATGCTTGCTAATACAGGTGCCATAAATCCGATTGCCCTGAGCTTACTGTTGTGCCCGGCCTCGTACAGAATTAAAAAATGGGTTGAGAAACCAAAGGCTATTGCTCCTAAGAGCGCCACCCACGGATCTACCTTTAAACAACAGAGTAATACATAAAAACCGATTAATAGGGTGTAGAGGAGCCCCATTTTACTGGGAAGTCGCAAGCCTGTAACAACTGCTAGGTGCCTAATGAAGTTGCCAGGGTATTTCACGTTCATATTAAATGCTGGCATCCCCGAGAATTGCGAGTTGGTCCAAAGTGGTTCTTCGCCAGTTTCGGCTCTGTATTCTCTAATTTCTGTAGAAGTAGACATAGATCGAACAATATCTTGTTGTCTTAATTCTTTGCCATTAAAAACGGGGTAGAAATAGGTAAACGACAACAGTAAAAGGATTCCAGCGCAAATGGCGTGAGGTACAACCTTTAAAAAGAGTGTTTTTTTATCAAACATGTGTTCGGTGTTTTGCTTCTTGATTAGTCTTCCAAAAATAGCTTATCATGCCTTTCTATCAAACCTGAGTTGGTCTATTATTTATTATTTATCGAATGATCTTGATACTAACAAAATAATATGAAGGATATTGTGTTATTTTATATTCGCATAGAGATGAGATTTTGGGAATTGTAAAAAGACAGGCGTTATTAAATTCAATACTAACCATGGTAGGTTTAGGTATTGGATATGTGAATTTACTGCTGCTTTTTCCTTTGGTTTTCAGTTCGCAAGAACTTGGCTTAAGGTCTGCTCTGTTGGCTATTGCCGCTATTTATTTTCAGTTTTCATCACTCGGAGTTAATAAAATCTTATTAAAATTCTACCCATATTTTAAGTCTAAGAAAGGAGAGAAGAATGCTTTTCTTTCTTTTAGCTTATTGATTGCATTGGCTGGCTTTTTACTGTTAACGTTGTTGTTTTTCGTATTTAAAACATGGGTAGTTGCAAAATATGGAAGCGAACTAAGTTTGTTTGTAGAATATGTTGATTTAGTAGTTGTAATTGCGTTTTTGTCGTTGTTTACAAGTGTTTTAGAAACTTATTTGTTTTCGCTCCACAAAACAGTGCTATCTCAATTTCTTAAAACAGCTTTTACCAAGCTCTTGTGGATGGTAGAGATCCTGATGTTTCATTTTGGGGTTATTGATATCAATACTTTTTGGATCTTATTCGCCTGTACCTACGGAGTTAACTTAGTTGTTTTACTTGGCTACATCTTTTATTTAAAAGAGTTTAACCTCACTTTTAAATTGCCTTATAGAGGGAGAGCGCTTAGAATGATGACCCGCTATGGTTTTTTCTCGGTGCTAAGTGGTGCGGCCCAGAGTTGGGTGAGCAATATTGATAGGGTTATGCTGATTTCTGTAGGGTTGTCTTCCTTGGGAGTATATTCTATTGGATTTGCGCTTGGAGCCCTTGTAATTGTACCTCAAAACGCCATGAGTAGGATAATTTACCCAATTCTATCAGCCGAAATAAAGGCAAAGAATTGGGGGGAGATTGAAAAGCTTTATAAGAAGAGTTCGTTGAATTTGTTTTTGTTGGGTGGAATTATTTTCAACTGTGTTTGGCTCAATACAGATAATATGTATGCCGTTTTGCCAGAAGAGTATGCAGCAGGTAAGTACGTTCTACTGGCTATCGCTTTGTGTAAGCTGTACGACATGTTAACTGGGATAAACGGATTGATACTTGTTTTGTCTAAGTTTTATCAATTCGATTCATATGCGTCCATCGGATTAATAGGATTGGCGATTGGGAGTAATTTCTTGCTAATTCCTATTTATGGAATCAATGGAGCTGCATGTGCAACTGTTATTACTGTGTTGGTATACAATACTGTTAAGATGGTCTATGTGTATCATAAGTTTAATATCCATCCATTTACTTTTAATACCATAAAAGCCTTGGTTGTGATCTCTTTACCAATGCTTGTTTTTGGCTATTTACCTGCTTTAGGTGGGTTTATGGAAAATGAAGTTATGGCCAGCATTGCTGATGCTATATTGAGGAGTGGCCTGATTTGTACACTTATTATTGCTTTGATCTGGATTTTTAAGATTTCCGACGACATCAATGTAACTATTGCCAGCACTTTTAAGAAAATAGGATTTTGATATATTTGAACTCAAGAATTTAATCTTTAGGATACAATGAAAGTTAAATGGTTGTTTGCGTGTTCTGTTTCTTTGTAGGGGCTGTAGTAGGCATGCTGGAATATAAGAACAACTGGTTTCCATTGTCGATTTACCGCACGGTTGTAATTGCAGGCGAGGAGCAAGGCAAGCCACCTAAAACTGAGGAAGATCAGTTTGTTGCTATTTATTCTGCTGGCGGGCCGCTTTATTCAAACCGTTTGTATTACGATCAGATAGGTGATAAAAGATTGGATCTTTTGTATATAGTACGGATTAGGCGTCATGAGGATCAGCCTATACAATTGGATTTAAGGCACCGAACTAAGGTTTATCGATTTTTGAACGATACCAATAACAATTCTATTTACGCCGATTGGGAACAAGCGGATCTGAAGGTGAGGGTGCAAGGGGACATTTCGCTGCATTCTAAAGTTATTACTAAGGTTTTTGAAGCGGGTTCGATTAGTTTGCCGCCCGGTGGCCCTGCAACTGCCGACCCTATTTTACTTGAAGATTTAGAAGATAATAGGAGGACGCCTTTTATTTTGAAAAGGGAAGGTGATCTTTAATAAACTTTATGTTGTAGGCATACACATATTCCTCGGCCACATACTTGTAATCGTTGATGTAGATGAGGTTTAGATTGTTTTGAAGCTCCCTGTCTATCTTAGTCAGAAACGAATCGATATAGCCATCTGCACACATTCTTGTTACTTCTGTCTCAAAGGATTTCATAACAGCTTCATCCTTAAAGAATAAATTGCTTTGGATGTCGTCTTTTACATTGTCGCCATAATCTGCCAATAGGCCATAAACGCCAGCACCACCTTCTTCATCATGACCAATCGGAATTATTTTTTCTGATTTTATATCATATAAAAATCGAATGTTTTGCCACCTAAACGAATGGTACGAGCGCGTTACCTGTATCACTGCCAAGAATTTCCCCAGCTGCTCAAGGTCGAATAAATCGCTCGTTTTTAGATTACCGTTTTCCCAATCGTTTATTTTTGTTCTGCAAATCTATTGCTGGGCGCGGCGTAGGGAGTATTTTGTTGATGCCTTATTGAAGAATTCGATATCGGCTTGCATAAACATTTCGTTGTCGTACAAGTAAAACTCCTGTTTGTTTTGTGTTAAGCCATTCCAAAAGGGATCCTCGTTAAATCTGAAAATCAGGGCATTGTTGATGTTTCTTCTTTCTAAATACGATTTGCTTAAATGTTCTTCCAATGCGCAAGCTCCTCGGTATTCATCGTTAATTTTAAGGTGATAAAACTTGTACTCAAGGTTTGGTAAGCCTTCGTAATCGAGCAATTGATGGAAAATCTACTCGTGGATGTAGCTCCTTGTTTTAGGACTTCGAATGGCAAACTTCCGCATGCCGTCAAGTCTTGCTTTTTTCTTAAGGTTGACCTTTAGCGACCAGAAGTCGCCTTGTAAATGATCTAATTCATCGCCTTTAAGCCGAATTTGGGCATTAAACTCCTGTTCGTTTAAATTTATACTTGCGGCAACGTAGTCGTCGTTAGATCGAACTAAAAGGCCATTCTGAATAGCTTCGTCTCTTTTGTTTTTTAGCTTTTGAAAATTCTCAGGAGAAATAGAAAACTTAATCGTGTCGGCAATCGCGTTTTGCGATCTTAAATAATTGATAGGAGGGCTAATGTATTCGTTGTAGATGGCTTGGTACTTAAGCGCGAAAATCGCTGCGAACGATGCTACAAGTACTGCTCCTACGATTTTTTTTGCCGACAAATCATTTCTTAAAAAGCCCGATTAATGCCTATTAACCATCTAAAGGCAAGGTACTCTTCGCCGTATGGAGGTCGGTTTAGGAAGAAGGGCATATCAAAACGAATTGACAACGGTTCTGTCATTTCTAAAGGCCCCCATTGCGTAATCGTTAATAGGAATCCTGCACCTGCATCAAGTCTCATATTTGTGAGATCAACACTTTTGCCATCAAGCACATGCGAGATCATACCTGCATCGCCGAATAAATAAGAATCTATGTGAAAATAATCGTTAAGTTTTCCTAGTCTTAATCTAATCAACCTGTCGTAGTCAATCTCAATGTTAAAAGATGCACCCGTATTTCCTCTGTATGCTAACTGCAAAACACTGTCTTGATCGTAATCTGCAACATAATAACCTGCATAACCCCTTAAGTTTAAGCCGCCACCATGCTGAAAGTTGTTGGTTGAAATACCATAACCACCCAAGTCGGCAGGTATTATACCATGAGAACGTGTGTATTTGTTGTCCATCATTTCTTCGGGACTAGCTCCGGCAAGGAATAAGGAAGATTCGAATGGGCCATTTTCGGTTGCGCCATATTGAGCAAACACTCTTGTTTTTACAGAGAATCTCCCCAGCCAACCTCTATTTACGGCGGTTAGCGATATGGCTGCATAATCGTAATCACTCAAAAGTGTTGAGGATACTAGATTCAACTTTAAGTTACCTCTTCCGTTTTCGTAATAGTATTTGTGTTCATATCCAAAGTTTAAGGTGTTGTTGAATTTCTGAGTAAGCCATTCTTCTGGGTAGAATAGGTAAGCCAAGTCGGAACTGCTTCTTCTATACATCGATTTTACCTTCAATGAGTAAGCATCGGTTCCTTTCTTGTTCTTTTTAATTAAGCCAACGTTGTAGCTGTTAAGGCCATCCAAATGTAAGCCACCTATTTCATAGGTTAAGTTAGGGCTGCATTTGTCTAACCCCGTTTTGTAGTTGAATCTAAAAGACACTTTATCGTAGTTGTCTAAATCGGCTATAGATTCGTCTGCAAATTGCCCTAAACCTGTGTTGTACCACACATTAAAGTCGTAAATGTGCTTGTAATTAAAGTAATTACCTCTCATAAAAGCACCAACTTTAACACCGTCGTAGCCGTTGTACCAAACATCTGGGCGAATAAAATGTTCATAGTTCAATCTGTCGGAAGAATTATACACTTGCCAATCGAATGATAACGTTTGCGGGAACTTTTTTGAATTGTCGAGCATGTTAACATCCAAAAGCCTTTTCGAAGGATCTATAACAACATCATCAATTCCGCCAGGAATTAATACTTCGGCAGTATAAGTAGGGTGGAGGTTGTCCCAGCCAAACCATTTTGGAAGAATTTTAGCGTCGGTTTGCTTTTCGAACCAAGTGTTCGGAATGTAGAATTGGTGAGCCTTTCCTACTTTGTCAATTACTTCAAAATCAATAGGCATTTGCATTCCGCCTTTCCTTTTAAAGGTGATTTGAAAGGTATCGCCACCCATTTTTTGAACTTTGTTTACCCCGTAATCGATTGTTTTAGTTGTTTCTAACCATTGATCGAAAAACCAATTGAGGTCTGCTTTGGTGTAGTGGATTACAGAGTTTCTAAAATCGATTAAGTAGGGGTGAGCAATTTTCCATGTGGCGAAGTAGTTCTGCATAGATGCTAAGAAAAGCTCGTCGCCTAATACATACTGCAGATTGTAAAGCATTGCAGCTGTTTTGGAATATACTTCGCCGTAGCCACCACCAAATCTAATAGATCCACCAAAATGATCGGAATGTGTATTGAGTTTAGAAAAGTTGTCTCTAATCCCGTCGTACATAATTCTTCTATTAACACTAGATTCTCTTGTTATTGCCGTGTTGGTGTGCTTTTCTATGTATTTAGAATCGTTTGGCTTGGTAACCATGGTGTCGCCATCAATTTTTTCTAACGACCAAGCTGTTAAGAATTGAGTGAAGCCTTCATCTAATGCTGCACGGTAAGTTTCGTTGTTACCCACTTGTCCGTAAAACCAATTGTGACCAATTTCGTGTGCTAATAATCCTCGGTTAGAAGGATCTTCGCCGCTGTCTAAAGTAAGCATCGGATACTCCATCCCGTCGTTTGCATCGGCGACTATCATTTTGTGGTATACGTACATGCCAATGTCGGTTGAATAGCATTCAATCACATCAATTCCGAATTGAGCAGAACCTTGCCATCTTGATGCATGTTGCTCTTGCACCAACGAATAGCAAACTTTGTCTTTCCATCTTGCTTCGCCAATTCTGTACGAAGGATCGGATGTAAAAGAGAAATCGTGTACGTTTTCTGCATGGTATACCCATACTTTTCTTTTCTTGGGATCGTAAGGGATTATTTCTGATGGCTCGGATTCCCAATCTTTTTTAGCGAAGTTCTTAATGTCCAATTTCTTTCTAAGCTCCTCGGGCAACACTTCCGACCGATTGGTTAGGTTGCCGGTTGCGCCAACAATGTAGTTTTCAGGAAAGTCTAATTCAACATCAAACGTTCCAAAATCGCCGTAAAACTCATGACCTAAATGCTGATCGGTTGTCCAGCCAAACTTCCTATCGTAAACAGAAATTCTTGGATACCAGTGTACACCATCGAAATGTTTGTTGCCAAATGTGTCGTAAATTTTCATTCTTCTTCGTACATCTCTGTGGTCGAAGTAAGTGCTGAACTCTATATCAATCGTAATTTTTTCACCAGATTTAAGCGTCTCGTTTAAGAAAACTTTCAGAATCGTATTGTCTGGAGTTGTTTCAACTTCCTTACCATCAACAGTCATATGCTCAATAATGGTACCTAAGCCATCTCTTTCGTATTTGCCGTAATAGTCGTGTTTTCCATTGTTTTCTCTAAGGTTGTCGTAGTATGAGCCTGGTTGAAACGCATTTTGATAAAGGTGAAAAAAGACGAAGTCTATATCATCTGGAGAGTTGTTCCAATAGGTTAATTGCTCGGTAGCGTGTAAAATATCAGACGAATCGTTGATGACGGCTTTAATTTTATAGTGCACATCTTGCTGCCAATAGCCTTCAAAAGGCATCTTGTTTTTCCAATAATGTGGATTGCTTTTTGCTCGGTACGAATCAGGACTTGAAAGTGGATCGTATTTTTGAGCTATTGCTAATGTTGAGATGAGAACTAATAACAACGCTGTATACCAGGGTCTTACTTGCATGCTATTCTTTTGTTTTATTGAGTTTGGTGTTGCCTATGCTCGCGTTTAATTCGAATCCTACAAGTAGGATAAATGAGTTGAAGTAGAGCCAAAGTAAAATTACGATTATTGCTCCGATAGAACCGTAAAGTTTGTTGTATTGCGAAAAGTTGTTGATGAAGAAAGCAAATGCAGCTGAGGCTAATACGGTAAGTACGGTAGCGAATATTGATCCGGCAGAAAAGAACCTGAAGTACTTTTTTTTGGCTGGGCCGAAATAATAAAGAATGGAGATTCCGATGTAAAAAAGGAATAATAATGCAAGCCATTCGGCACCTTTTAGCGCATAGTGCTGAAACCAACTGTTCATTAAATTTAATCTATGAAGTTCGTCTATGGCGAAATCTCCGTAAATCATAAGCGAGACACAAAAGAGCAAAAGAAATGCAAGAGTTATGGTAAGGCAAAGCGCAACAAGCCTTTCTAATAAGGCGCTTCTAGATTGTTTAATGTGAAAGCTGTTATTGAAAGCCTTTATCATAGCCAGTATTCCGTTGGTTGAGAAGAATAATGCCATGCCAAAACCTATTGAAAGCAATCCGCTTTGTTTTTGGCTAAGTACGTGGTCTATGGTTGTATTGGTTACCTCGTAAGCATCTTCGGGCATAATGTCTTTTAACAAATCCAATAAAGTTTCCTGGAAATTATCGATTGGAATAAACGGAATTAAAGTAAATGTGAAAATTATGCCTGGGAAAATGGCTAGAAAAAAGAAGTAGGCAAGTGATGACGCCCTAGTAGACAAGTCGCCTTGTTTTAAACCTAATACAAATTGACGGAGCACAGGCAAGGCTGGTAAACCATTAAATCCAGGTAAAATAATTCTGTCAGCCCAGTTTTTTAATGAGAGGTAGGTGGGATGGGTAACAATTTTAAGTTTGAGTTTGTCTAACATTATTCTGCTCTTAAACTAAGGTCTAAACTGGTGTATGAATGAGTTAATGCGCCTACAGAGATGTAATCTACACCACATTGCGCATAGCCAACTATGGTAGATTTATTGATGTTTCCAGAAGATTCTGTTTCAAATTGCCCATCAATTAACTTTACTGCGGTTGCGGTGTCTTCTGTTGTAAAATTATCGAGCATGATGCGCTTAATACCTCCAGCGGTCATAATTTGTTGTACTTCCTTAATGTTTCTTGCTTCCACTTCAATATCAAGGTTTAACTTGTTTTGTTGAAGGTAATCTTTTGTATTGGCAATTGCTTGAGGAATTCCTCCACAATAATCGATGTGGTTATTTTTAATCATAATCATATCGAACAATCCGAAACGGTGATTGGTTCCGCCTCCAATTTTAACGGCCATTTTTTCAATCTGGCGAAAGCCGGGGGTGGTTTTTCTGGTATCGAGTAGTTTGGTAGAATAGGGGGCAACCAAATCGGAGTACTCTCTTGTAAGTGTTGCAACACCGCTCATGCGTTGCATGCAATTTAAAACCAATCGTTCGGCCTTTAAAATGTTTTGAGACGATCCGCTAACTCTAAAAACAATGTCGCCAACGTTAATTTTATCTCCGTCGTTCATTAAAATTGTTAACGAAAGATTTTTATCGACTTCTTTAAAAACAGCTTCGGAAACTTGTATACCAGCCAAAATACCTGCTTGTTTAACCAATAGTTTCGCCGTGCCCTGTGCATCTCCTGGAACGCAAGCAAGTGATGTGTGATCGCCGTTACCTAAGTCTTCGTTTAGCGCGTTGACTATGAAAGGGGTTAAATTCATAAATATTTTTGCTCGTAAAATGGTTTGGCTATTCTTCCTCTTCGATGCTTAGCTCCTGAATGGTTAGTTTTTCGGATTCTCCTTTGAGGTAGATGTAAACTCTAAAGCTTTTTGCGTCGCTAGTGAGCGTGCCAATAAGGTATTTAACAGCGTTTTTAGATTTGCCTTCGTGTACTATGTAATATGATTTTGGCGGATACTTAGAGAAAAAGTCCTTCAATATTAACTTGGCTTGAGATGCACTGTAGGCATCTTCTTTGTCTAGGATTTTTAAATCGATGGTGGTATTGAAGTATTTTGCAAGTGCGGTAGAGTTACCTGTTTTAAAGGCTATTTTAATACTATTAATGGTTGCATCGCCTTGCGAAAAGGCCATCTGGCCTAAAAAAAGAAATACGATGAATAAGATTTTTTTCATACTTGGTTTAGTCAAAACTTGTGCCATTTTAAAAGTAAATTGCACACCCGAACCGCAAATTTAATAGTTCTAGCTTAGAAAATGAAAATTACATTATTAGCTGTTGGTAAGACAGAAAAAGGACCAATTAATGACGCTATTCAAATTTATTTGAAAAGATTGAAGCATTACATCTCTTTTGATGTGATGGAGTTGGTTGTAAAACGGAAGGGAGACGATAAGGAAATACTTCGAAAGTTGGAATCTGAAGCGATTTTTAAAAATGTTAAAACGTCGGATCATGTTGTTTTACTGGATAGTACAGGCAAGGGGTTTACTTCAGAGGATTTTGCAAAGCAGTTGCAGAGTTACGGAAATAGAGGGATTAGCAATTGTGTTTTTATTATTGGCGGGCCTTTCGGTTTTCATCAATCGGTGATTGATAGGAGTGATGAAAAGCTCTCTTTGTCTAAAATGACGCTAACGCATCAAATGATTCGCTTGTTTTTTGTGGAGCAGGTTTATCGTGGTTATACTATTCTGAAAGGGGAGTCTTATCATCATTAGAATTTCTTCTTCATTCAATTATTCGTTAATCGGTGTTCAAGTACACATATCTTTTTATATGAAAAAAGAAACGAAAAGACTCGTCATTCTCGTGATTTTGTTCTTACAAAATACACGGGGATCTCTACGGAAAGCCCAATTCTCCTATTATGTCGGCCCAGCGTACTAGATCAATTTATAGCTTGCCATTAAGGCTTTCCGTTGTTTGTAAAATGAAAGTTCTTTGCTTTGCGATTCTGGCGTAGAGATCCCCTAATAATTTAGTAAGGACTAAATTTTAGAGGATGACGAAATTGGGTTGTTGTTTGTGTACAGGCAGAAGTTCTCAAGAGGGGAGATATACGTTGCATAACTTGTTCCTACTCGCGTAAGGATTTGATGTATGCGTTTTCCATCATGCATTTTTTGCAAAATATATCTCGGAGTTTTTCATGATCGAATGCTTGGAACGGGATTTTGCATTCGTTTAAAAACATGCTGCACCACGAAGTAATGCCCATGATATCAGGTAATTCTGTCAATTTATTGTAAACGATATCCGCACCTTCTGACGTCGGATGCCTATAGTACATTGGATAAACGTATGCCCTAACATAGTCTAGATCCAAGTATGGTTTTAATATTTGAACAGCGCTGTTTACGTCTTCATAATAAACGAACATGTTGGCTAGCTCAAAAGCAATTGAATCTGTAATGGTTCCTTTCTCTTCGTAATAATCATAAAGCTGTTCTATGCATTTTTGAGCGTCTTCGCTTTTGCCTTCTGGTTCGTTAACAAACACTTTGTTAAGCAACAGCATGTTCATGTTTAGCATTAGCTTTTCTATATTGAGTCTTCCGCTAGGTGAGGTTTTGTACAGTTTTTCTAATAATTCTAGCTGGTCTAAAATGGCTTGAACTTCGTCTTGGGTTACGTTTGCTTGCAACATCAATTTCTGAGAACTTAAAAAGCAACTGTTGTAAATAAATGTGTATGACAATTGTTTTTGACGGTTCTGAAAGAGGTTTTTACTCAAACTCTGATGTTGCGAAACCCAAGTTGTGTTTTTTTTAAATGCTTCGTTGTAGATGTATCCGTATTGAATAAATTTTTCTGTAAGCGGTGTATTTGCCTCAAAGCTATTGGGTAAGGTAACAGCCGCTAAATCTGCTGGGGTAATTATTTCTTCTATTACTAATTTGTAGTAGTAGCCATAAAGATCGTTGATTGCGTTTAGCAAATAATGGGTTCTGGTAACATGTAAGCCGGGTGCTTTAAGTGAATCTGTATAAGCTTGGAAATCTCTATTTAGAGAGAAGAAGAAATTCTTTTTATCGAGATCTACAGTGTAATGAAGCTTAACCGTGGCCTTGCGTTCTTTTGCTAGTATGGGCTCTAACTCTTTGCTGTACTCATTGTTGATTTTATCTTTTAGTTCATTTCTGTCCAGACTCGCTAAAAACTTCCATTTTGGGTTAGGTCCAATTTGGCTATAGAACTGATCCCATGCTGTGCTGGTTTCTATGGTTGTTTCAATAGATTTTAATTGATCTCTTAGAATGATCTTCGAGATGTTTTTTGCTCGCTTTCGTTGAAGGATGTCATTAGAAATTGAGTCGCCTTCTACAGATGCAAACGCCTTTATGCTAATAGAATCGAATGTGTGTTGCGTGTTGGATATGATTTCCATGTAGCTATCAATCTCCCCAATCGTAAAAGTCGACTTGTTTTTTTTGAACGGAATTTCGAAAGTCAACAAATCGTGATAAGGACTAAAATCGCGGTGGAAATTGGTGTCGAGCATAATGAACTCGGGCGTCTCTCTGGGTTCGTATACATTGCCACAATAGCCGGTATAGTAATCTATGTGACAGATTTGTTTGTCTTGTATGTAAACCAAGTTATGAGCGCCACTGGCAGCACCTTTGGGTAATTTACCAAGCCTAATTTCGAAATATTCACTTGTAAACCTGTCTACCTTATAGCGACTAAATCGGTGGAAGAAGGAAATAGAATCTGATTTTAGGATGTAGGAAACGAATTTTACGTCTTTAGCTTTCTTCCTTTTCTTATAGCCTTTGAGTAGGTCGTCTCTGTAGAGAGGTTTCAGGACTTGTCCGTTCAATCGGCATTGTCCGTTTCGTCTGCTTGGCTTGGTGTAATACTCTGGGTTATTGCACATGTAATCTTCGAAAGGAACAATCTCCACAGCCAAACCGTCCCATTTATATTCAATTACATTTTTAATATAATCGGAGTTCTCAACCCTTAAAATGTAATTGTTCTTTTCTTTTCGCAAGGTCATTATTGGCTTGTCTTCAAGTAATTCAATGCACCTTGTACACTTATCCTGCTTGTCATGTCTTAGTTTCCATTCGTGGTCGTGAGAAGTTAGCACGCTAGGTAATCCATTAAAACTAGTTGTGAGATCGGGTGGGGAATAAGTTGAATACGGAAACATGTTTTGTGTTTCTTGAAATGCATATTGAAATTGTACTTGGGCAAACTTTTGACAGAAGTACATTTTTTTGCCTTGTTTGTCGAAGGCAATAGAGATTGCCGTAATTTGATAATCAGGGTTTATCATGTTTTTAAAATGACCAGGAGAGTCTATCCAGCCTTTAATACCAATTTAATTTCATAAGGCATTATATTTTGTGTAAATTTATGGTATGGGAAAGGTGTTTGAAATTATAATAAAAGAGAGTTTTTTAGAGTTAAAATCAGCTCAACGAAAAGAGAATAATCTAAAAAAGAAGCT